>NZ_BJTG01000010.1 GCF_013340205.1 Anaeromyxobacter diazotrophicus | reverse complement strand
CCGCGTACAAGACCAAGGTGGAGACGGAGCAGCTCGTCGCGTCGCTGCAGCCGCGACCGGCGCCGCGGGAGGGGCTGCGGCGGCTCCCGAGGCCGGAGCAGGCGCCGGCTGCCCTCGCGAAGCCGATCGAGGCGGGCTGCGTCGAGGTCGACGGAGCCGGGGGACGAGCCCCCGCCCTACGGCCCGGGACGGCGTCGGTGGAACCCGTGACGCTCGAGGCGCCTGCGGTGCAGGAGTTCCGGCCAAGCGACCCGCCGCGACTCCCCGCCCCGCGCCGGGCCACGCTCGAGCCGGTCGATGTCGACAGCTACTCGCTGCGGGTCACCGTCGATGCCGAGCTGAAGAAGGACCTCGACCAGCTGAAGTCGCTCCTGGCCCACAAGGTCCGGAACGGCGACCTCGGCGCGCTCCTCCGCGAGGCGGTGAAGTGCGCGCTCGAGAAGCACGGCAAGCGCCGCGGAGCGGTGGAGCCCTCGCGGAAGCTCAAGAGCCCCGCGCCGGCTGAGAAGGCGCCGCCGCTGGCCCCGGGCCAGCGCGAGCCCATCCCGGCCGCGGTGCGCCGCGAGGTCTGGAAGCGGGACGGCGGGCGCTGCGCCTGGTGCTCGCCGGATGGCCGCCGCTGCGGGAGCACCTGGATGCTGGAGCTCGATCACATCCAGCCGGTGGCGCTCGGCGGGCGCAGCACCGCCGACAATCTGAGACTGTGTTGCCGCAGCCACAATTCGCTGCACGCGGAGCGCGTCTTCGGGAGGAAGCACATGAACAAGTTCCGGAGGAACGCGGACCGGCGCGCTCCACCTACCGCCGCCAGCGGAAGCACTTCTGGGGCGTGCGGCAAGGGCGCTGAGCTGGCTGGCTCGACGCGGACGCAGGGACGGTGCGGTACCGGATCGTGAGCCGATCTTGCGGCCGGCGCCGCGGCCGGGGAGTGGCGCCTCGCTGGCGCCGCTCGCCGGACGGTGCCCTGCCTCGACGAGGCGGCGGGCCGCGAGACGGGCACGCACCTCTCTGCTGGCTTTCACGGGCCGAGGGGGACTTGTGGGCAATCATGAGCCCGGCGGGGGAGAGGGGTCTTTCACCCCATGTATTCTCGGGTTCAGTTCATCCCCGGCGTCGGGAAGTGCGGCGTGTCGCCGAGGTCGATGGTCCCGAAGCGCGCCTCGTACTTGGCCAGGTTGTCCTCGAGCGCGTGGAGCAGGCGCTTCAGGTGCTTGGGGGTGGTGATGACGCGCGAGCGGACCACCGCCTTCGACGGTTGCGGCTGGAGGTAGAGCAGGTCGAGCGTGAACTCGGTCTCGTTGTGGTTCACGAGCGCCATGTTGACGAACACCCCGTTGGCGGTGACGGGGTCGATCTCGATCTGGAGCTGGATGGCGGCGGGGGGCGGGGTGGGCTTGTCGGCCATCCCGGCAGGATCCCCGAAACCGGGCCCGGCATGAAGGGCCGTCTGGCGGCGGCCCGGAAGGGAAGTGGCCTCCGGGCGGCCTGAGAGGGTACACGGGAGAGGTGACCGCGCCCATCGCTCGCGCCGTCGCCGCTGCACCGCCCGGCGGCGCGCGCGGCGCGGCCTTCGACCTCGAAGGCGGCCCCGACGCTGCGCTCCTCCTGCACGGCCTCACCGGCTCGCCGTTCGAGGTGCGCCACGTGGCCGAGCGGCTGCAGCAGGACGGGCTCCGCTGCCTGGGCCCCGTCCTGCCGGGCCACGGGGGCTCGCCCGAGGCGCTCGCGCCGGTCGCCTGGCGCGACTGGGTCGAGGGCGCCCGGCGCGACCTGGCGCGGCTCGACGGCGCGCGCCGCGTCTTCCTGGTGGGCTGCTCCATGGGCGCGCTCGTCGCCTGCGCGCTCGCCGCGGCGCGGCCGGGGCGCGTGGCGGGCCTGGCGCTGCTCGCGCCGGCGCTCCAGCTCTCCGGCGCGGCGCGGGTGGCGGGGGCGGTCGCGCGCGCGCTCCCCTTCGGCCGGCGGCTGCCGCCCGTGCCCAAGCTGGGCGGCTCGGACGTGCGCGATCCGGTCGCGCGCCGCGACAACCCGGCCATGGCGGCGGTGCCGCTCTCGGCGGTAGGAGAGCTGCTCGCGCTGGCGCGCGAGGTCGAGCGGCTCCTGCCCGCGGTGCGCGCGCCGGCGCTGGTGGTGGCGGGCGGGCAGGACCACACCGTCGCGATGGAGGGCGCGCGGCGGCTGGCGGCGCGGGTGGGGAGCGGCCCGGCGCGGCTCCTCGTCTTGCAGGAGAGCTTCCACCTGGTGGGCATCGACGTCGAGCGCGACCGCTGCGCCGGCGAGGTGGCCGCCTTCTTCTCGTCCATCCCGCCCTCCGCGGCGGAGGGAACCTCACCATGACGACCTCGCGGCGGCTCGCCTCGTACGTGCTCGCGATCGACCAGGGGACGACCGGCACCACCGCGCTCATCCTCGACCAGCGGCTCGGGGTGCGCGCCAAGGTGAACGTCGAGTTCCGCCAGATCTTCCCGAAGGCAGGCTGGGTCGAGCACGATCTCGACGACGTGTGGGGCTCGGTGCTGGCGGCGGTGCAGAAGGCGCTGCGCGAGGCGGGGCTGCGGGGCGCCGAGATCGCGGCCATCGGCATCACCAACCAGCGCGAGACCGTCGCGCTGTGGGATCGGCGCTCGGGGAAGCCGGTCCACAACGCCATCGTCTGGCAGGACCGGCGCACCACCGAGCAGTGCGTGCGGCTCAAGGGGGAGGGGCGGGAGGAGACCATCCGCGCCAAGACGGGGCTGGTGCTCGACCCGTACTTCTCGGCCACCAAGCTCGACTGGCTGCTCGAGAACGTCCGCGGCGCCCGCGCCAAGGCGGAGGCGGGGCAGCTCGCCTTCGGCACCGTCGACAGCTACCTCACCTGGCGGCTCACCGGCGGCGCCGCCCACGTCACCGACGTCTCGAACGCCAGCCGCACGCTGCTCATGGAGCTGCGCGGCTGCGCCTGGGACGACGAGCTCCTCGACCTGTTCCGGGTGCCGCGCGAGGTCCTGCCCGAGATCCGCTCCAGCTCGGAGGTGTACGGCGAGACGAAGGGCGTCCGCGTGCTCCCCGACGGGATCCCGGTGTGCGGCATCGCCGGCGACCAGCAGGCGGCGCTCTTCGGGCAGGCCTGCTTCGCGCCCGGGGACGCGAAGTGCACCTACGGCACCGGCGCCTTCCTCCTGCAGAACGTCGGGCCGGAGCCGGTGGTCTCGAAGCACGGCCTGCTCACCACCGTCGCCTGGCGGGTAGGGGGCGAGACGCACTACGCGCTCGAGGGGAGCGCCTTCATCGCCGGGGCGGCGGTGCAGTGGCTGCGCGACCAGCTCAAGATCATCGAGAAGGCCTCCGACGTGGAGGCGCTGGCGCGCACCGTGAAGGACTCGGAGGACGTGGTGTTCGTGCCGGCGCTGGTGGGGATGGGCGCGCCGCACTGGCGCCCGGGGGCGCGCGGGCTCATCTCCGGGATCACCCGCGGCACCTCCGCCGGCCACCTCGCGCGGGCGCTGCTGGAGGGGATCGCCTTCCAGATCCACGACCTCGTCGAGGCCATGGTGCAGGACGCCGGCCGCAAGGTGCCGGCCTTCCGCGTCGACGGCGGCGCCTCCGCCAACGACCTCCTCATGCAGTTCCAGGCGGACATCCTGGGCGTCCCGGTGGAGCGGCCGCGGATGATCGAGACCACCGCGCTCGGCGCGGCCTTCCTGGCCGGCCTGGCGGCGGGGGTCTGGTCGTCGCGCGAGGAGATCGCGAAGAGCTTCAAGGTGGGCAAGCGCTTCGAGCCGAAGATGAAGCAGGACGAGCGCGAGCGCCACCTCGCCAAGTGGCGGCGCGCCGTCCAGTCCGCCTGAGGGCGCGCTACGGGAAGAGCCGGTCGAGCGCCTCGGCCACGGTCTCGACCGGCTCCACGCTGAACCCGGCCGGCGCCTCGGCGTGGCGGGCGTTGCCGGCCGGCACGAGCGCCCGGACGAAGCCGAGCCGCGCCGCCTCGGCCAGCCGCGCGTCGCTCTGCGCCACCGCTCGCACCTCGCCGGCGAGCCCCACCTCGCCCAGCACCAGCGTCCGGCCGTCGAGCGGGCGGTCGCGGAAGCTCGAGGCGAGCGCCGCCACCGTGGCGAGGTCGGCGGCGGGATCGTCGAGCGTGAGCCCGCCCGCCACGTTCACGAAGAGATCGCAGCCGAGGATGTCGATCCCGACCTTCTTCTCCAGCACCGCGGCGAGGAGCGCGACCCGGTTCGAGTCGACGCCGAGCGCGGTGCGGCGCGGGGTGCCGAAGGTGGTCGGCGAGACGAGCGCCTGCACCTCGACGAGCAGCGTGCGCGTGCCGGAGAGGGCGGCGGCGACCGCGCTGCCGGGCGCGCCCTCGGGGCGCTCGGAGAGGAAGAGCGCGGAGGGGTTCTGCACCTCGGCGAGCCCGCGCGACTTCATCTCGAAGACGCCGATCTCGCTGGCCGAGCCGAAGCGGTTCTTGTGCGCGCGCAGCACGCGGTACGGGTGGGCGCCGCCGCCCTCGAAGTAGAGGACGGTGTCCACCATGTGCTCGAGGACGCGCGGGCCGGCGATGGCGCCGTCCTTGGTGACGTGGCCGACGAGGAAGGTAGGGGTCTCGGTGGTCTTGGCGTAGCCCATGAGTCGCGCCGTCACCTCGCGGATCTGGGTGACGGTGCCGGGGGCGCTGGTGAGCTCCGGCAGGTACTGCGTCTGGATGGAGTCGATCGCCAGGGCGGCCGGCTCGAGCTGCTGGGCGGCGTGCAGCACCTTCGCCGCGTCGGTCTCCGGGAACAGGTGCAGGTTCTCGGCGCCGACGCCGAGCCGGTCGGCGCGGAGCTTCACCTGCCGCGCCGACTCCTCGCCGGTGACGTAGAGGATGGGCCGGCCCTCGACCGCGCCCGCCAGCCGCTCCAGCGCGGCGAGGAGGAGCGTGCTCTTGCCGATGCCGGGGTCGCCGCCGAGCAGCACCAGCGAGCCCGGCACGACGCCGCCGCCGAGCACGCGGTCGAGCTCGCCGATGCCGGTCTTGAGCCGCGCCTCCTCGCTCGCCTCGACCTCGCGCAGGGGGATGGGGCGGGCCGACCGGGCGACGCCGCCGAACCCGCGCGGCGCGCCGCGCTCCTCCGGCGGCGGGAGCTCCTCGTGCAGGGTGTTCCACTTGCGGCAGGCGGGGCACTGGCCGAGCCACTTGGGGGAGGCGTGCCCGCACTCGGCGCAGGCGAAGACGGTCTTCTGCTTGGGCGCGAGCTTGGCCACGGCCACCCGTAGCATGCAGGTCCGACGCCACCGGCCCGCCGGCGCGCCGCGCCGAGTCGTAAACCAACCCGGGCGGCACGGTTGACGACCGCCCCGGCGCTGGTAGGGTGACCCGCCATGTGCACGGACTCCTGCGCGAACCCGAAGCCGCTCCCCCCCGGCGTCGAGCCCATCAGCGGCGAGGAGGCGCGCCGGCTCATCCACCACACCGCCGGCCCGGAGCTGGAGGCGCTGCTCGCCCGCGCCCGCGCGGTCCGCGAGGCGGTCCACGGCACCGGGGTCTCCCTGTGCGGCATCGTCAACGCGAAGAGCGGGCACTGCCCGGAGGACTGCGGCTTCTGCCAGCAGTCGGCGCACTTCAAGGACACCGGCGCGCCGGAGTACCCGATGATGAGCGCGCGCGAGATCGCGGACCAGGCCAAGGCGGCGGAGGCGGCCGGCGCGCGCGAGTTCTCGGTGGTCACCTCCGGCACGCGCCTCGCCAAGGAGAGCGAGCTCGCCACGCTGGAGGAGGCGATCCGGCTCATCCGCGCGGAGACGACGGTGGAGCCGTGCGCCTCGCTCGGCCTCATGCGGCGGCCGGAGCTCGAGCGCCTCAAGCGCGCCGGGCTCCAGCACTACCACCACAACCTCGAGACCTCGCGCAGCCACTTCGACCAGGTGTGCACGACGCACAGCTACGACGAGCAGCTCGAGACCATCCGCGCCGCCAAGGAGCTCGGCTACCAGCTCTGCACCGGCGGCATCCTCGGCATGGGCGAGACGCCCGAGCAGCGGGTCGAGCTGGCGGAGACCCTGCGCGAGGTGGGCACCCACTGCGTGCCCCTGAACTTCCTCAACCCCCGGCCCGGCACGCCCATGGCGCACCTCCGGGCGATCACCGCCGGGGAGTGCCTGGCCGCCATCGCCGTCTTCCGGCTGATGCTCCCCGCCGCCCACCTCTTCGTCATGGGCGGGCGCGAGGTGAACCTGGGCGCGGAGCAGCACCGGATCTTCGACGCCGGCGCGGACGGCACCATGGTCGGCAACTACCTCACGAGCGCCGGGACGCAGCCGCACGAGGTGGTGGAGATGGTGCGCGGCAAGGGGTACGAGCTGCGCCCGACCCCGGACGCCGAGCGCTGGGCCTTCCACGGCGAGGCGCCGCGCGAGACCGGCTGGAACCGCCGCGCCGCCGAGGGCGATCGCAAGCGGGCGCTGCCGGTGGTGCGGTAGTGCCCGGCGCGCTCTCCTGGCTCGACGGCGCCCTCGCCGGCCTCTCGGCGAAGGGGCTCCGCCGCGCGCTCGAGCCGCTCGACGGGGCGCAGGGCCCGGTGGTGAGCGTCGGCGGGCGCGCGCTCGTGAACCTCTGCTCGAACGACTACCTCGGCCTCGCCGCCGACCCGCGGCTAGTCGCGGCGGCGGTGGCGGCAGCCCAGCGCGAGGGGGCGGGGGCGGGCGCGGCGCGGCTCGTGGCCGGGGACCTGCCGGTCCACGGTCAGCTCGAGCGCCGGCTCGCCTCGTTCAAGCACGCCGAGGCGGCGCTGCTCTTCTCCTCCGGCTACCACGCGAACGCCGGCATCCCGGCGGCGCTGGCGGACCGCGAGGACGCCATCTTCTCCGACCGGCTCAACCACGCCTCGCTCATCGACGGCTGCCGGCTCTCGCTCGCCAAGACGCACCGCTACCCGCACGGCGACGTGGACGCCTTGGCGCGGCTCCTGCGCGGCACGCCCGCGCGCCGCAAGCTCGTCGTCACCGACGCCGTGTTCGGGATGGACGGCGACGCGGCGCCGCTGGCGGCCATCGCCGGGCTGTGCCGCGACGAGGGCGCCATGCTCTACGTCGACGAGGCGCACGCCACCGGCGTGCTCGGCCCCACCGGCGCGGGCTGGGCCGAGGCGGAGGGGATCCGCCCGGACGTGCTCATGGGCACCCTCGGCAAGGCGCTCGGCAGCTTCGGGGCCTTCGCGGCGGGGTCCGCGAACCTGTGCGAGTGGCTCACCTCGCGCGCCCGGACCTTCATCTTCACCACCGCGCTGCCGCCCGCCGCCTGCGGCGCGGCGCTGGCGGCCCTCGACGTCCTCGCCGCCGAGCCCGACCGGCGCGCGCGCGTCGCGCGGCTGGCGGCCCGGATGAAGGAGGGGCTGGCCGCGCTCGGCTTCGACGTGTCGCGGGTGGTGGCGCCCATCTTCCCGGTGGTGCTGGGGGAGGAGGCGGTGGCGCTCGAGGCGTCGCGCCGGATGCGCGAGCGCGGGTTCCTGGTCCGCGCCATCCGCCCCCCGACGGTGCCGGCCGGCACGAGCCGCCTGCGGGTGTCGCTCACCGCCGGCCACACCGAGGCGCAGGTGGACGCGTTCCTGGCGGCGCTGCGCGAGGTGGTGGCCGGCCTGCGCCGGTGCTAGACGCGCTCCACGTGGTAGCCGCGCTCTCGCAGCGCGCGCAGGATCTCCTCCACGTGGTCGTGGCCGCGCGTCTCGAGCGTGAGCTGGAGCGTGGTGTCGCCGAACCGGTGCGAGAACGCGCGGGTGTGGTGCACCTCGATCACGTTGGCGCGGTGGCTCGCCACCGCCGCCGAGACCTTGGCGAGCTGCCCCGGCTTGTCGGGCAGGTGCACGATGATCCGCACCAGCCGCCCTTCCTTGGCCAGGCCGCGCTCGATGATGCGGGCGATCACGTTCACGTCGATGTTGCCGCCGGAGACGAGCGCCACCACCCGCTTCCCCTCCAGCCCGTGCACCTTGTGGTTGAGGAGCGCCGCCACCGCCACCGCCCCCGCGCCCTCGGCGACCGTCTTCTCCTTCTCGAGCAGGTAGAGGATCGCGCTCGCGATCTCCTCCTCGGAGACGGTGACCACCTCGTCGACGAGCTGCTGGACGTGCTGGAAGGTGAGCTCCCCGGGGCGCTTCACCGCGATGCCGTCCGCGACGGTGGTCGCCGCCTCGACCGAGACGAGGCGCCCCTCCTCGAGCGAGGCGAGCATGCAGGGGAGCACCTCGGTCTCGACGCCGATCACCCGCACCTGCGGCGCCTTGGCCTTGAGCGCCGCCGCCACGCCCGACACGAGCCCGCCGCCGCCCACCGGCACCAGCACCGCGTCGAGGTCGGGCACCTGCTCGAGGAGCTCCAGCGCCAGCGTGCCCTGGCCGGCGATGACGGCCGGATCGTCGAACGGGTGGACGAAGGTGAGCCCCTGCGTCGCCTCGAGCCGGCGCGCCTCGGCGTACGCCTCGTCGTAGTTGGCGCCGTGCAGCACCACCTCGGCGCCGTGGCCGCGCGTGTTCACCACCTTGAGCAGCGGCGTCGCCTCCGGCATCACGATGGTGGCGGCGACCCCGAGCCGGCCGGCGTGGTAGGCGACGGCCTGCGCGTGGTTGCCGGCGCTGGCGGCGACGAGCCCCTTGGCCCGCTCGGCCGGCGGCATGGTGAGGAGCTTGTTGAGGGCGCCGCGCTCCTTGTAGGCGCCCGTCATCTGGAGGTTCTCGAGCTTCAGGAACCCGTGGGCGCCGATGGCGCGCGAGAAGGTCTCGCTGCGAGCGCACGGCGAGAGGTAGATGTGCTCGGCGATGCGCTGCCGCGCGGCCTGGACGTCCTCGAGGGTGACCAGCATGGGAACCGCCGACGCTACCGCCGACGGTCCCCGAGGGCAAGGTGAGGAGGCGAGCGAGGCCGTCGCCGAGCCCGCCCGGCGCAGGCCAGCGTCGTTCGCCGGCGGCTAGCGCTGCTCGAGGCGGCGCGCCAGCTCGACGCGGTTCCGCACGCCCAGCTTGTCGAAGATGGTCTTCAGGTGGCTCTTCACCGTCTGCGAGGCGATGCCGAGCCGCTCGGCCACCTCGCGCGACCGCAGGCCGTCGGCCACGAGCAGCGCCACCTCGCGCTCGCGCTGGGTGAGGCCGTCGGCAGCGGTGGCGACGACCGGCTCACCGGGCGAGGGCACGGCGGTGGGGACGCCCTCCCGCCAGAGGTGGAGCTGCGTGCGCCCCTTGCCGACGGCGGTCACCTCGATGCGAAGCCGCTCGCCGAGGCGCTCGACGGTGAGGCAGCGCCGGATGCCGGGCTCGCTCGACTGCGCGCCCTCCGCCAGGCCCCTGAGCTCGACCGGAAGGGCTACCCCGTCGGCCGCCACGTTCCAGAAGGAGCGGAGGATCTCCTCCGCCTGCCGATCGCACTGCAGATGGAACTCGGGGTCGCAGTAGGCTGAGGCACCTCTCGGCGAAGAAGCGCGGGACGTCGCTCGCAGCATGGGCCAACCCCCTGTTCCAGCGCACCGGGTCGGCCACATCATACCTTGTCCCGGCGCACCCACACGGTAGGGTAAACGGACCTACCGTCTACACCTGAAAAGTGGGGATGCCCTGAACGGGGGGTGACGTAGATCAAGTGGCCGGAACCTCAGGGGAACCGGCCGAAGCTCTCAGTGAAGCTCCACCTCGAACCCGAGCCTCCGGGCGGCCTCGAGCAGCTCGTCCGAGGGCCGGATGCGCTGCGGCACGCGGATGGTGGTCTCGGTCTCGCGGGGCACGACCGCGCGCACGGTCACCGCGCAGCCGCCGCCGTGGCGGCCGAGCAGCGCCTTGAGCTCGGTGGCGCGCTCGGGCGTGAGCGCGTCGGCGTCGATGCGCAGCGACACCTCCTTCGTCTTCTGCGTGCGGACGGTGGAGAGGAGCTCGATCTCGAGGGCGGTGATCTCGGCCCGGGGGTTCTCCTCGTCGCGCGAGTTCATCCGGACCTGCCCGTGGACGATGATGGGCTCGTCCCGCTTCACGATCTCCTCCCAGTCGGCCCAGCCCTTCTGCGCGGGGCGGTTCCCCTGCGCGGGCCGGCTGCCCCAGCAGATCACCTCGGTGGTACCGGTGAGGTCCTCCAGGGTGAGGAAGCCGAAGCGGGTGCCCTTCTCCTTGTTCTGTTTCTCTCTGAGTGAAGCGACCACCCCTACCACGGTGACCTTGTCGTCCTGCCGCTTCGCGGCGACCTGCGCGCAGGTGCACGAGGCGTAGCGCCGCGCCTCCTTCTCCGAGCCCTGCAGCGGGTGACCCGTGAGGTAGAACCCGAGCGCCTCCTTCTCGAAGGCGAGCCGCACCCGCTCCGGCCACTCCTCGACCCGGGCCTCGCCCACCAGATCGCCGGGCAGCGGGTAGCGCGGCTTCACCTCCACCGCCGCGGTGAGCGCGCCGAACAGGCTCTTCTGCCCGGAGAGCCGGTCGGCCTGGGCCGACGAGCCGGCCGCGAAGGCCGCCTCGATGCCGTGGAAGAGCTGCCAGCGCGGCACGCCCTCGAAGTCGAGCGCGCCGCACTTCACCAGCGCCTCCACCACCTTCTTGTTGATGCGGCGGATGTCCACCCGGCTGGCGAGGTCGAAGAGGCCCTTGAACGGCCCGCCCTCGGCGCGCGCCTTGAGGATGGCCTCGACCGCCGACTCGCCGACGCCCTTCACCGCGCCGAGCCCGAAGCGGATCTGCCCCTTGTGCTTTGCGCCGGGCGCCGCCGGCAGCGCGCTGAACGCCGCCTGGCTCTCGTTCACGTCCGGCTGCAGCACCTCGATGCCGCTCTGGCGCGCCTCGGAGATGTGCACCACCACCTTGTCGGTGTTGGAGGCCTCGCTCGAGATGAGCGCGGCCATGAACTCCACCGGGTGGTGCGCCTTGAGCCAGGCGGTCTGGACGGTGAGGAGGCCGTACGCCGCCGAGTGCGACTTGTTGAAGCCGTAGGCGGCGAACTTCTCCATGAGGTCGAAGATGCCGCCCGCGACCGTCGGGTCGATCTGGCTCCGCGCGCACCCCTCCATGAAGCCGGTGCGCTCCTTGGCCATGACCTCGGCCTTCTTCTTGCCCATCGCCCGGCGGAGCAGGTCGGCGCGGCCCAGGCTGTAGCCGGCCAGGACCTGCGAGATCTGCATCACCTGCTCCTGGTAGACGATGACGCCGTAGGTGTCCTCCAGGACCGGCTCGAGCTTCGGGTGCGGGTAGGCGACCTTGTCCTTGCCGTGCTTGCGGTCGATGTAGACGTCGACCATCGTCCGCCCGTCCTCGAGCTTCTGGTCGAGCGGGCCCGGCCGGTAGAGCGCGCCGGCGGCGATGACGTCCTCGAACCGCGAGGGCTTCATCTTCATCACCATCTCGGTGAAGCCGGAGGACTCCATCTGGAAGACGCCCGCCGTGTCGCCGCGGCTGATGAGCTCGTAGACGGCCGGGTCGTCGATGGGGATCTGGTCGGCGGTGAGGTCCTTCCGGTCGGGGTGGTTCTGCCGGATGAGCCGGATGGCGTCGTCGATGACGGTGAGGGTCTTGAGGCCGAGGAAGTCGAACTTCACCAGGCCCGCCGCCTCGGAGTCGTCCTTGGCGAACTGGCTCACCAGCTGGCCGGAGTCGGCGTCCTTGGTGACCGGCACGTACTCCCAGAGCGGCTTGCCGGCGATGACCACGCCGGCCGCGTGCAGCCCGGACTGGCGGTTGAGGCCCTCCAGCGAGATCGAGATGTCGAGGATGTCCTTCTCGGTGACCTGCTGCTGCTTCCCCTCGGCGTCCACGAAGGCGTGGACGACCTTCGGGTGCTCGTAGAGGTCGGCCAGCCGCGGCTCCGCCGGGTACTTCTCGGAGCCGAAGACCAGGTCCTTGAGCGGCGGCGTCTTGCCCTGCACCGGCTCGGGGACGAGCTTCGCGATCCGGTCGCCCTCGGCGAAGGGCAGGCCCATGACCCGCACCACGTCGCGGATGACCGAGCGCGCCTTGAGCGAGCCGAAGGTGATGATCTGCCCGACGTTGTCCCGCCCGTACTTGCCGGTGACGTACTGGATGACCTCGTCGCGCCGGTTCTGGCAGAAGTCGACGTCGAAGTCCGGCATCGAGACGCGCTCGGGGTTGAGGAAGCGCTCGAAGAGGAGGTTCCAGCGCAGCGGGTCGAGGTCGGTGATGCGCAGCGCCCAGGCGACGATGGAGCCGGCGCCCGAGCCGCGGCCCGGGCCGACCGGGATCTGGTGCCCCTTCGCCCAGTTGATGAAGTCCTGCACGATGAGGAAGTAGCCCGCGAACCCCATCTTCTGGATGACGCCGAGCTCCATCTCCAGCCGGGCGCGGTAGCCGTCGGCGTCGAAGACGTACCGTCCATCGATCTCGCGGAAGCGGCGGTCGAGCCCCTGGCGCGCCAGCTTGGCGACGTACTCCTCCTCGGAGAGGCCGTCGGGGAGCTGGAACTGCGGCAGGTAGTTCTTGCCCAGCTCGAGCTCGACGTTGCACATCTCGGCGATGCGCATGGTGTTGGCGATGGCCTCGCCCATCCCCGGCAGCGCCGCCACCATGTCGTCGGGCGAGGTGATGTAGAGGCCGTCCGTCTCGTGCCGCAGCCGCTTCGGGTCGGAGAAGGTCTTCCCCGACGCGATGCACATGAGGACCTCGTGCGCCTTGGCATCCTCGCGCTTCGCGTAGTGCGCGTCGGCGGTGGCGGCGAGCGGGATGCCCTCGGACTCGGAGAGCTCCTGCAGCCGCGCGTTCACCTCGAGCTGCTCCCGCATTCCGTTCGACTGCACCTCGAGGAAGAAGGAGCCCGGCTCGAAGATGTCGCGGTACTCGCGCGCGACCCGGCGGGCGCCGTCCATGTCGCCCTGGCGGCAGAGCCGCGGCACCTCGCCCGCCAGGCAGGCGGTGAGGCCGACGAGCCCCTTCGAGTGCTCGCGCAGGAGCTGCTTGTCGATGCGCGGGTCGTAGTAGAAGCCCTCGGTGAAGGCCATCGACGAGAGGTAGCGGAGGTTGCGCCACCCCTCCTGGTTCTTCGCGAGCAGGATGAGGTGCCGGCCGATGCGCTCCGAGCGGTCCTGCCGCCCCTTGTCGCCCGCGACGTAGGCCTCGAACCCCAGGATCGGCTTCACCCCGGCCGCCTTCGCCTGCTTGTAGAAGTCGACCGCGCCGAAGAGGTTGCCGTGGTCGGTGACCGCCACCGCGTTCATGCCCTTCGCCTTCACGCTGGCGAGCAGGTCCTTGATGCGGATCGCGCCGTCGAGGAGCGAGTAGAGCGTGTGCAGGTGGAGGTGGGTGAAGTCGGCCAAGGTGCGGGACTCCTTCGGGAAGTCCCTTCATAGCAGGGGGGGCTGACGGTTCCTACCCGCGGCGTGAGACGCGGGCGTGGAAGTCAGTCCGCGCGCACGAGTCGCTCCAGGTCGCCGATCGAGGCACCGCGCTCCGCCGGCCCCGAGAAGCCGAAGGGGAGGCCGGCCAGGACGAGGCGCGCGCGGCGGGCGCCGACCGGGAGGTCGGCCGCGGAAGGCATCGAGAGCGCGCCGCTCCGGACCGGGTAGGCGAGGACGGTGTCGACGCGAGGGGCGGCGGAGAGCGCCGCGTACGCGAGCGCCTGGTGGACATCGGCGCGGTGGGACTCGCGAACCTCCTGTGAGACGCCGTCCCAGCCCAGCCGCCGGACGTCCATCAGGTGAGGCTTGTACTTCGCGTCCACGAAGATGTGGTGGTCGGGCATCACGAGGAGGAAGTCGGGGACGAGGTGTCGGAGCGTCCTCGGGCGGCCGCTCCACGCCAGCGCGCGGCGCGTCTCGCCGCGGCGCCCGGAGAGCAGCTCGGCGCCGAGGCGGCGGGCGACGTCTGTGAGCCAGCTCTCGACCCATGCCTCCCACAGGGCATCCGCCCGCAGCGACCACGGGAGCCCGTCGAGCGTCTGCTCACCCCCGAGCCCGCGCTCGTCCGCGACCCAGCCCATCGCCTCCCACGCCGCGGTCAGCCAACCGGAGTGGAGGAGCTGCGGGTTTGTCGCGAGCGCTCCCGGCCCCGGCCGCGCCTCGGGCCCGGGGCCGAGTCGGTGAAGCAGGAGCAGGGCCTCGTCGAGCAGCGCGCGTCCCACCGGCGCGTCGGCGGCGCGCTCCAGCTCGCGCCGGACCCGTCCGACCGTCCACCGCATCGCGGAGAAGAGCACCCGATCGTCGGAGAGATCGGGAAAGCTACAGCTGAAGCGCTGCCAGGCGCCTGAGGGCAGCGAGACGCGGGCGTAGTCGCCCCAGTCCACGGTGCCACGCGGCCGCGAGCGGATCTCGCGGTTCAGCTCGAACCGGCGGGAGGCGTGCCGCAGCACGTCGGCCAGGCGGGTCAGCACGGGCCCGGCCAGGATCCAGGGGGGCACCTCCCGCGCCGACCCTGGCACCAGCGCCGCACCCCCGACATCGGGCTCCACGCGAAAGGCCACGCCGCCCAGGACGCGGCCCAACCCCTCCCACTCGAAGCGGGAGCGGACGATGACCCCGAGCGCCACGCGCCGGGTCACCGCGGAGCGAAGCGGCATGGCCCCTAGGCGCGCGCCGGGGACGAGGCGGAGCGCGGCGCCGGTGCGGGTCGTGGAGATCTCGGGGCGCAGGTCGAGCCGGGCGAGCGTGTCCGCGTTCGCGCCGAGGAAGGGCTCGATCCAACCGTCGTTTCCGATCTCTGGCGCGACCAGCGCGTGCGGGACCTCGACCGACGCGCCGTGGTCGAGGGCCCGGAGCGGCTCAGGCGCCTGGCGCGTGCGCTCCCAGACGCGGGTCAGCTCGGCGCGCGTTCGCCCGCGGCGGGTGTGCCCGCGCGGTCGTGCCGCGCGGCTCATGCCAGCGCGCCGTCCAGGGCAGCCTCGACCCGGTCGGCCAGGCCCGCGACCTCGCTGCTGGCGGGGCCGAGGAGCCGCTCGTCGACGTAGGTGCGCAGCAGCGGCAGCAGCTCGTGCCTGAGGCGCAGGCGGATGCGGGAGGCGCGCAGGGGCGTGGGCGCGTCCGGCCGCGGATCGAGGAAATAGGCGTGGCCGGGGACGAGCGCGAGGCCAGCCTCGTCGGCGTGCTCGCTGAAGGTGTCGAGCGTGTCGGCGAACAACTCGGTCGCGAGCTCGTCGCCTTGCGCCCGCACGACCTCCAGGTCGGGCCAGAGATCGAGGAACGCGAACCGCCGGCGGATGGCGAGGTCGACGTGGGCGATGGACCGGTCCGCGGTGTTGAGCGTGCCGAGCACCCTCAGGCCGGGCTCGAGCTGAAGGCGACGCTCCCCTGACGGCCCGATCCCGTGTGGCAGCTCGACAGCGCGGTCGGGCTCGCCCGGCTCGAAGAGCGTGATCGCCTCCCCGAGCACCCGCGCGAGGTCGCCGCGGTTGAGCTCGTCGATGACGAGGACGTGCTCCTTCCCGCGGGCGGCGGCGTTGGCGCGAACGAGGTCGCCCGGGCGCACCTCGAAGGTGAGGCCTCCCGGCGCCGGCCGCGGCGCCAGCCCGACGACGAAGTCCTCGTAGGTACGGGCGGGGTGAAACTGAATGAAGGTGGGCTCACCATGCCGTCGCGCGACGCGCAGCGCGAAGCGCGTCTTGCCGGTGCCCGGGGGGCCTTGCAGCACCACGAACCGCCGCTCGGCGAGGAGCGCGTCGACCTCGTCCTCCGAGTGCCGCGGGAAGAGGCGCGCCAGCATCTCGCGCTTGCGCTCGTCCCACTCCTCCTTGGCGGCCCCCTTGAACCGGACCCCGTGCTCGTGCACGAACAGGTCGAGCAGGTCGCGGACCGTCGAGCGCGCGGCGTCTCCTCTGACCGGGACGGCGGCGTAGATCACCTTGTTGTACGTCTGCAGGGCCTTGTCGATGGTGGGCCACTCGCGCGCGGCCGCGTCGGGCACCGCCGAGCCGAGGTCGAGTAGATCGGGCTTCACCCAGAGGCTGCCGTGGATCCGCTGCAACGCGCGCAGCCGGCGGCGATGTCCCTGCCGCGCCAGGATGTGCGCATCCGGCCCGAACCCGCCCGTGCCGATGACCAGCACCGCGACCGAGCCGCCTTCACCGGGGAACCAGACGAAGGAGGTGCCCTGGTAAGCGCCGGAGTCGTCGTTCTCCGCGATGATGAGTCCGGAGTAGGCCGCGTCCTTCAGATCGCGCGAGACGAACGCCCGGGTCTTGAACTTGTCCCAGTCGCTCGCGTGGCAGCGCTCCTTGAAGGCGGCCTCGATGCGATGCTTCACCTCGTCCTTCTCCGCCTCAGCGGCGCGGCCGAGCGCCATCAGCTCGTACAGATCATCGAACGCGGTGCGGGAGGACATGGGGGCGAAGGTCGCACGGCCCGGCGAAGGAGGGAACGGGAAACGATCGCGAGCACTCGGCAGCAACCGCTAGTGCTGCTTGCGAGCGGCGGGCTTCGCCGTCGTTCTTCGAGCAGTGGGACTCTTGCGGGCGCCGTCCTTTGCCCGCTTGGCAGGACTTGCTGCGCAGATACCCAGTGCGAGGCATTCAAGAACGGAGAGGAGGCGCTCTGACTCGCGTATCTCCTTGCGCACCTTCGGATCGTCGCTGCCCGGGTCGAAGACATAGCCGCTGTGGCGGTAGTACTCGTCCGAGAGCTCCCAGTAGATGTGCGAGTCGAGCGCGCTGGTCAGGAGACCGAGTTGGCGAACCGTGAGGCGGACGGGGAAAGTTCGTGGCATGGGCGGCCCTCCCGAACTCAGCCTAGCTCGAGGCCAGGGTCGTCGGAGTGGACCACTCGAGTGCCTGGAAGAGTGGGGCGGGGCTTCGCCTGCTCGTCCGGAGCGCGCGCGAACTGGGCCATGTGCTTCGGCCCGAACTCCTCCCTCGCCGCGAGCTGGTTGTGGAAGGCGCAGCACACGCGGAGGTTCTCGACCGTCGACGCGCCGCCGCGCGCCACCGGCACCACGTGATCGAGCTGCAGCCGGGTGGTCGAGCCGCAGATGCCGCCGGACGCCATCCTCCACTGGCAGCGCGCGCCGTCGCGCTTCCAGACGGCGCGCTTCACCTCGGCCAGGACGTGACGCGGGTCGGCGGAGGGCCGCGGCGGCGCCGCGCGGGGCTTCTTCACCAGGGCGCGCTTCTTGTCCTGGGCGGCGAGGAGGAGGTCGAGGGCAGCCTCCAGCACCGCCTCCGTGCTGGCGCCGGGCTGGGCGTGCGAGAGGGCGTCCCGCGCGGCGGCGAGCTTGTCGAGGAAGCGGCGAGAGACGGTGGTGTGGAGCCGGCGCAGGTCGGCGGTGAGCGGCTCGACCTCGTCGCGCGGCCGGGGCGGGGCCGCGGGTTGGGCGGTGGCGGCCTGCTCGGCTCGGGCGGAGCCAGGCGTGGAGTCTGGTTCATCCGGATGAACCAGTTGATCGCCGGTCAAGTCGCGAGCCGGCAAGTCGGCGACGGGAGCCGCTGCGGCCGCGCCGCGCGCTGCCGGGGCGCTCGCGCGGAGGGCGGCCGCGGCCGCCGGGACGGCGGGTTCGAGGGCGGTCACGACGTCCCGCAGCGGCACGAGCTCCCGCGGGCGGAGCTCAGCCGCCACCGCCTGCGCCTCCCGCTTCGAGGCGTGGAAGAAGCGCGCCACCACCTCGGCCCGGTTCTCGGGGGTGATCACCTTGGCGAGCTCCACCACACTCGAGAGGCACAGGCGCCCGTCCCCCAGCGGCTCGATCAGCTCGGGGTAGCGCTGGAGCAGCTCGGCCGCGGTCTTGCGGTAGAAGGCGGCGCCCTTCGACAGGCCGAGCTCGCGGTGCAGGAAGTAGAAGAGGCTGGTGTGGCCGAGATCCACCCATCGGCGATCGCGGTCGAACGCTGCGAGGGCGACGAGGAACTCGGCCATGGCCACCTGTTCGCGGCGAAGGAGGTCGGCGAGGTGCCGGGTGAGGGCGCGGGCGTCATCGTTCATGACGGAGAGTGTCGCACGGATTTTCGGGGGCTCCGGGGAGGCCTCTGGCGGGCGCGCTGGAGGGTTTCCGGGGAAGGGTCGCGGCGGGAGTGCGCGGGGCGCACGTTCGGCCCACGGACGGCGCGCTGCGCGCCGGGGAGGGGCGTTTATACGGGGAGCCCGGAGCGAGGACGCGATCGGCCGAGGAGTGCGTCAAGGGAAATGTTCACTCACGGTTGGGTGGGGTGCCTACGGGTGGTGGCCGTCGCATGGGCGAGCGCACTCGGTGTGGCCCCTCTCCCCGGCCCTCTCCCCGGTTCGCGGGGCGAGGGGGACCGACACACGCGGTGGCGCGTGGAGCGGGGCGCCGCGGGGTCGCGGGGCGAGCGAGACCGGGCACCCGCGGCGGTGCGAGGCCTGACACTGGTGGTGACGGTGTCTCCTCGCGGGGCCTTCGGCCTGGCCTCACCGGGCGAGTCGAGGGGTACCCGCGTCCCCCCTCGGCCGCTTTCGGCAAGAGCCCCGCTCGGGATCTCTAGGCCCGTCCCGAGCCGTCGACATCGGCCATCCAGGCGCCTAACACTACGGCCCAACCTCCGAGATGCCCGACCTCGCCGCTACCTGGACGGAGAAGCTCCTCGACGTCACGTCGGCCTTCTCCCGCGCCCGGACCGCGCACGAGGTGGGCGCGGTGGCGGTCGCGTTGGGGGTGGAGGCGCTCGGCGCCTCGACCTCCGTGCTCGCGCTCCGCTCGCGCGACGGCGCCCACCTCGAGCTCATCGCCTCGGCGGGCCTGGCGGAGGAGGAGCGGCAGCAGTTCGCCCGCCTCTCCTTGGAGGTGCGCCATCCGGGTACGGACGCCCTCCGCGAGGGGCGCCCGATCTTCCTCGAGACCCAGGCCGAGACGTCCGCGCGGTACGGGCAGGCGGAAGAGGCCAAGCCGTCGAGCCCGCACCGGGAGGGCAGCTGCATCGCCGTCCCCATCCTGTCGGGCGACCGGGCCATCGGCTTCCTGGGGTTCGGGTTCCGCGCCTTCGTCCCGCTGCCGGGGGCGCAGCGGTCGTTCGCCCTGGCGCTCGCCGCGCAGGGGACGCAGGCGCTGGAGCGGGCGCGGCTGCTCGACGCCGAGCAGCAGGCGCGCCGCCGGCTCAAGGTCCTGGTCGACGCGGCCGAGGCGTTCAGCGCGCCCTCGCTCTCCATGGCGGCGGTGCTCGACGCCATCGCGCGCAAGGTCACCGCCGCCGCCGGCGACGCGTCGGTGCTGCGGCTGCTCACCCCGGACGGCGCCTGGCTCGAGCCGAAGGCGTGGTGGGCGAACGACCCGGCGGCGCGCCGCGAGCTGGGGCGCGCCGTCGCGGGCGAGCGCGAGTCCACGCTCTCCGGGCTGGCGGCCGGTCACCTCCGCGCCGGCGAGGCGCTGCTCATCCCGGCGGTGGACGAGCAGGTGCTGGCCCGCGTCTCGGAGCCGCTGCGCGGGTGGATGGTCCGGCACGGGTTGCACACCCTCATCATGGTCCCGCTCCAGCTCAAGGGGCGCTGCATCGGCATGCTCTCGGTCGGCCGGCTCCAGCCGCACGAGCCGTACACCGACGAGGACCGGATGCTGGTCGAGGGGCTGGCCGCCCGCGGCGCGGCCGCCATCGAGAAGACGCGCCTCTACGAGGAGGTGGTGCGCAGCCAGCGCCTCTTCGAGGGCATCGCCGAGGCGAGCCCGGACGTCCTCTACCTGTACGATCTGCGGCGGCGCCGGAACGTCTTCGTCTCGCAGAGCGTGGAGCAGGTGCTGGGGCGCTCTCCGCGCGACATCGGGGCGCTGAGCGAGGGGTTCATGACCCTCGTCCACCCCGAGGACCTGGCCCGGCTCGTCCAGGAGCAGCGCCGGTTCTCCGCCGTGGCCGACGGCGACATGCTGGAGCACCAGTACCGGATGCGCCACGCCGACGGCAGCTACCGCTGGGTGCGCAGCCGCGACCGCATCTTCTCGCGCACTCCGACCGGCGAGGTGGAGCTGGTGCTGGGCGTGGTGCGCGACGTCTCGGAGCAGGTGCGGGCGGCGCAGGAGCGCGAGGAGCTGCTCGCGCGCGAGCAGCAGGCCCGCCGGGAGGCCGAGACGGCCAGCCGCGCCAAGGACGAGTTCCTGGCCATGCTCGGGCACGAGCTCAGGAACCCGCTCTCGCCCATGATCACCGCGCTCGACCTCATGCGGCTCCGCGGCGGAGACGCCTTCGGCCGCGAGCGCACCATCATCGAGCGCCAGGTGCAGCACCTGGTGCGGCTGGTGGACGACCTGCTCGACATCTCGCGCATCACCCGCGGCAAGGTGGAGCTGAAGCGTCGCGCGCTCGAGCTCGGGGACGCGGTGAGCGCCGCCATCGAGATGGCGAGCCCGCTCCTCGAGACGCGGCGGCACCGGCTGGAGGTGGAGGTGCCGCGGCGCGGGCTGGTGGTCGAGGGCGACCCCGACCGGCTGGCGCAGGTGGTGGCGAACCTGCTCACCAACGCCGCCAAGTACACCGAGCCGGGCGGGGTGGTGTCGGTGCGCGCCGCCCGCGAGGGCGGCGAGGCGGTGGTGCGCGTGCGCGACTCGGGCATGGGCATCCCTCCCGACCTCCTGCCGCACGTCTTCGACCTGTTCGTCCAGGGCCACCGCGCGCTCGACCGCTCGCAGGGCGGCCTCGGGCTCGGGCTCGCCATCGTGCGGAGCATGGTCGAGATGCACGGCGGCCGCGTGAGCGCCGACAGCTCCGGCTCGGGGCGGGGCAGCGAGTTCGTGGTGCGGCTGCCCGCCGCCCGCGTGACCTCGCTCACCCCGGCGCTGCCGCCGCGCCCGCCGGTGGCGCCGCTCGGGCTCGTGCGCGCGCGCCGGGTGCTCGTCGTCGACGACAACCAGGACGCCGCCGACGCGCTGGTCGAGGCGCTCTCCACGCAGGGGCACCTCGCCACCGTGGCCTACGACGGCCCGAGCGGCCTGGAGGCCGCGGCGCGGGCGCGCCCGGAGGTGGCCTTCCTCGACATCGGCCTGCCGGTGATGGACGGCTACGAGCTGGCGCGGCGCCTGCGCGAGGTGCTCGGCTCGGGGGTGAAGCTGGTGGCGCTCACCGGCTACGGGCAGGACCGCGACCGGGCGCTGTCGCGCGCGGCGGGCTTCGACGAGCACCTGGTGAAGCCGGTCGAGCTCGACCAGATCATGGCCGTGGTGAGCGCGCTCGGGCGCGCGGCGATCGAGGCCTCCGGGGCGGCGAGCCCCTAGAGGTGCACCACCGACAGCCCCGGCGACGCCTCGGACAGCCGCTCGGCCAGGACCGAGCGGTGGCAGCGGCGCGGGTTCGCCTCGGCGCACAGCAGGGCGGTGCGGGCGCCGGCCGCCGCCTCCAGGACCGCGGTCAGGATCTCGGGACGCGCGGCGAGGTGCTCGCGGTACCGCGCCAGCGCCCCGGGCAGGTCCCGGGCGGCCTCCTCGCGAAACGGGTTCCCGGCCTCGGGCAGGTGCCGGTACTCGAACCCCTCGGCCGCGAGCGCGCGCCCCAGCGGCGCCTTCGAGAAGCCCGGGCGCGGGGAGCGCGCCGAGGCCCGCACGTCGAGGACGCGGGTGACGCCCGCCTCGCGGAGCCGCAGCACGAGCTGCGCCTGGGTCCGGCCCTCGTACCCGACCGTGAACAGGCGCGCGCGTTCCACGGATGAACGGTAACGGCGGTGCTATACGGGGGCCCGTGAACGGCACCTCCCCCTTCGCCGCGCGCGACGTGCGGCTCCTCTTCGCGACCCGGGCCGTCCGGCTCTTCGCCTACGGCTTCCTCTCGGTGGTGCTCGTGCTGTACCTGGCCGCCGCGGGGCTCTCCGAGGCGCGCATCGGGCTCCTGCTCTCCCTGACCCTGGCCGGCGACACCGCCATCTCGCTCTACCTCACCACCCGCGCCGACCGGCTGGGGCGCCGCGCGATGCTGCTCGCCGGCGCCGGCCTGATGGTCTTCGCGGGCGCGCTCTTCGCCGTCACCGGCAACTTCTGGCTGCTCCTGCTCGCCGCGACGGTGGGCGTCATCAGCCCGGCCGGAAACGAGGTCGGGCCGTTCCTCGCCATCGAGCAGGCAGCGCTCTCCGAGGCGCTCCCGGCCGAGCGGCGCACCGGCGCCTTCGCCTGGTACACGCTCTTCGGCTCCTTCGCCACCGCGCTCGGCTCCCTCGCCGGCGGCGCGCTCGCCTCGGCGCTGCAGCGCGCCGGCGCGGCGCCGCTCAACAGCTACCGGGCGGTGGTGGTGGGCTACGGCGCGCTGGGGCTGGCGCTCGGGGTGCTCTTCACGCGCCTCTCGCACGGCGTGGAGGCGCCCGCGGCCCGCCGGGCGGCGCCCCCGGGGCGGCCCTCGTTCCTGCAGCGCAGCCTCGGGCTCTCCAGCTCGCGCGGGGTGGTGCTGAAGCTCTCGGCCCTCTTCAGCGTCGACGCCTTCGCCGGCGGGTTCGTGGTGCAGGCCTTCGTCGCCTACTGGTTCCACCGCCGCTTCGGCGCCGACCCGGCGCTGCTCGGCGCCATCTTCTTCGGCGCCAACGTGCTCGCCGGCGTGTCGGCGCTCTCGGCGGCGTGGGTGGCGCGCCGGATCGGGCTCGTCCGGACCATGGTGTTCACGCACCTGCCGTCGAACGTCCTCCTGTTCCTCGTGCCGCTCATGCCGACCCTGCCGCTCGCCATGGCGGTCCTCTTCCTGCGCTTCTCCATCTCGCAGATGGACGTGCCGACCCGCCAGTCCTTCACCATGGCGGTGGTCGACCCCGGCGAGCGGTCGGCCGCGGCCGGCGTGACCGGCATCGCGCGCACCGTCGGGTCCGCGCTCTCGCCGCTCGCCGCCGGGCCCCTCTACGCCGCGCCGGCGCTGGCGAGCCTGCCCTTCTTCATCGCCGGGGGGCTCAAGATCCTCTACGACCTGGCGCTGCTGGTCGCGTTCGGGCGGGTGGCGCCGCCCGAGGAGCGGCGCTGATCGCGGCGGAACCAGCGCGCCACCAGCACGTCGGTCGAGGAGTGGGCCAGGATCGAGCCCGCCACCACCAGCGCCACGAGGTGCGCCAGGGCCCGCGCGCGGGGCAGGCCCGAGGCGAGGATGAGCAGCCCGTACACGACCGACGAGAAGCCCTTCGGGCCGAACCAGGCCGCCGCCACCCACTCGCGCCAGGAGAGGCCCCCGCCGACGAGCGCCAGGGCCAGCGCGGCGGGGCGGACCACCAGCAGGACGAGCAGCGCGTAGGCGTAGCCGGAGAGCGGGATCTCGGCGAGCAGCCGCGGCGAGAGGACCGCGCCGAAGACGAAGATCGCGGCCAGCTTGGCGAGCTCGGCGGCCACCTCGCCCACCCGCGCGAAGGCGCGCGCGATGCGCGGCGCGGTGGTGGCCACCACCACCCCCGCCGCGAAGACGCCCAGGAAGGCGTTGGCGTGGAGGGCCGCGGCGGCGGCGTAGGCGAGCAGCCCCGCCGCCACCGCCGAGAGCGGCTCGTAGAGCGGCGCGGCCCCGAAGAAGCGGCTCCGCTCGAGCCGCAGCACGGCGAGCGGCAGCGCCACCCCGAGCGCCACCCCGAGCGCGACCTCGCCCAGCGCCGCGCCCAGCGGCGCGCGCTCCGGCCGCAGCACCGCCAGCAGCACGATCACGAGCGGCAGCGCCAGGCCGTCGTTGAGGCCGCTCTCCACGTTGAGCAGGTGCCGCAGCCGGCGCGGGACCTCCCGGGCGCCCACCACCGCCGCCGCCAGCACCGGGTCGGTGGGGGAGAGCGCGGCGCCCACCAGGAACGCCTCGCCCCAGCCCAGCCCCGCCACGTACCGGCCGAGGAGCGCGTTCCCCGCCACCGTGAGCGGCAGCCCGAGCAGGAGCGCGCGACCGGGGAGCCGCCAGCCCTGGCGGAGCTCGCGCGTGGTGAGCTGGGCGCCGTCCGTGAAGAGGACGATCACGAGCGCCGCCTCCGCCAGCGGGCCGACGATCGCCCGGACGTCCGGGCGCAGCACGAGCTGCGCCGCGGCGCCCGCGAGCAGGAACAGCACCGCCGTGGAGAGCACCGTCCGCTCGGCGAGCGCCGAGACGAGCACGGCCGCGACCAAGGTGAGGGCGAAGGCGAGGAGGAGCATGCGAGGCGAGCCGCCGCCTCACAAGCTCCGCATCAGTGCTTCAGCCCGCCGCCGTGCCCGCCCTCCTCCTGGAAGGCGTGGGTGAGGACGAAGTGGTACACGGCGAAGGGCTCCTCCTTCGAGCCGCCCACCAGCTCGAACGAGAACTGCCCCTCCTCGCCCGACTCCTCCGGCGTGGCCTCCACGTAGAGGACGTCGCGCACGTCGAGCACCAGCTCGGCCACGAGCTGCTTCGCCCAGACGAGCTGGACGACCGGGTTCCGGTCCTCGTCCTCGTCGAGCTGCCAGTGGAACGCGTCCTGGTCGTAGAGGAAGGTGTCGACGGTGCCGGCGCGCACGATGCAGTTGGCGTGCTGGCGCAGCCAGCGCCAGAACTGGTCGAAGGAGAGGGTGGTCCCGGTCTCGACGGTGACGGCCATGGCCGGAATATAGCCGCACTTCCCCCGGGCCGCGGCGCCAAGCGCGCGGAGGCGGCAGGCGCGCCGGGGCCGGCGCCCGGCCCCGACAGCTTCAGAACAGCTCCCACGTGATCGAGGGGACGGCGACCGACATCGTCGAGCCGGCGCCGCTCCCCGAGAAGATCCCCCACCCGGCGGCCGAGATGTCGCCGCCGCACCACACCCACAGGGCGTACCAGTGGCTGCTGTCGACCGTGAACCACGCGTCCAGCGGGTGGGCGGAGGTCGAGCCCGTCTGCCACCCGGTGCCCGACCACCAGGAGTCGTCACTCCAGAGGTCGAGCTGCTGGTCGACCGACCATCCGTCGAGGCCGCCGCTCAGGTTGTAGCGGCCGACGATGAGCCCCAGCCAGCCGTCGGTGTGGGCGCCGTCGAGGACGCACCAGTCTCCCCAGCCGAAGTTGAGCGCGGGGGCCGAGGTCAGGTGGAGGATCCCGTTCTCGGTCTGCGGGCGGAAGTAGATCCCCAGCGCGGCGCGCACGCTGGCGCTGGACCCGTGATCGAAGTTGGCCCACGCCGCGAAGCTCATCCGGCCGGTGCCGCGGTCGGCCGACGAGGCGGCCTCGTCCGGGCTGTTGGAGCTCGCCTGCCAGCTCCAGTCGTAGCTGAACGGGGGGACCACCGTCGCGCCGATGGAGCCGGTGAAGATGCGCTCCTTCGCTTCCGGCGCGGCGGGGGCGGCGAGCTGCTCCTTCGCGTACCGCGCCTGCAGCGCCCGGAGCTGCTTCACCCCGGCCGCCACCTTCTCGTTCTCCCCGAGCAGGTCGCGCAGCGGCCCGTGCACCTTGGCCAGCGCGGCCAGGTGCTCGCGGCGCGCCGCCTCGCCGGCCCGGAAGCGCTGGTTGAGCCGCTGCTCCAGGTCGGCCATCCCGCGCTTCACCAGCGCCGGTGGGGCGATCTTCCCGCCGAACAGCGCCTCGACCGGAAACACCAGGCCCTTCCCGTTTCGCTGGATCGCCATGTGCCGCTCCCTTCGGTCCGAGGCCAGGCCGGCTGCGCAGCCGCTGGCTGTCGGGTGGACCGCTGGAGCCAGCCGTTGTGACGCTTCCCCCCCGGGGGCGGCTGTGGTCTCATCGGGCCGTGGAGCTCCCCGAGACCGCAGCCCGCGCGCTCGCCACCGTCCGCCGCGACGGCGCGGACCTCTCGTTCCCCGTGGACGAGATCTGCCACTCGAAGCGCTTCCGCCTGTCGGTTCGGTACCGCGCGCCCTCGGGCGAGCCGATCCGCCTGGGCCTCCTCTACGCGGAGGACCGCGCCGCGCTCGAGGCGCTCGCCCGGGCGCTCGCGGCCGAAGCGGCCCCCGCCACGCAAGGGGCGCCGCCTGGGGGTTGCACGCGCCCCGGTGGCGCGGATAACGACCCGGCGTGACGCCCCGCACCGTCGCCGAGCACCTCGCAGACGTCCGCCGCGGCGGGAGGATCGCGGGCGCGGACCGGATCGGCGAGGCCGCGGCCGGCGGCCTGCTCGTCCGCGTCGGGCTGTGGGTGGACGGGGAGGGGAGCGTCGTCCGCGCCCGCTACCTCGCCACCACCTGCGCGGCCCTCATCGCCTACGCCGAGGCCGCCTGCGCGCTCGCGGAGGCGCCCGGCGCCGCGCTCCCCGACGCGGCCCGCCTCCGGCGCGCCGTGCGCGGGGTGCACCCCATCCACCACGGCCGCGCCGACCTCGTCGCGCTCGCCCTGGCGCGCGCCCTCCAGGGCTCGCGCCAGCTCGCCCCCACCCCGGAGCCCACGTGAACGTCGCCTACGTCTTCTCCACCCCGAACGCCTCCTTCATCCTCGAGAAGATGATCGCGCCGCAGCTGGAGGAGGGCCGCCACGGCGCGAACGTGGTCGGGATGTTCTTCTTCGTCGACAACAACTACCTGCTCGTGCGCGGCAACCCGACCGGCGAGCGGCTCGCGCGCGTGGCGCGCAAGACCGGCATGCTGCTCATGGGCTGCGACCAGTGCTGCTACCAGCGCGAGATCGCCGACAAGCTCATCGAGGGGGTGCCCGTCGGCTGCTTCCCCGATCTCTACCGGGCACTCTCCGGCGTGCAGGTGGACCAGGTCATCACGCTCTGAGGCCGCGGCCGGTCAGCCGCGCTCCATCCGCGGCAGGAGGTACGCGAGCGAGCGGTCGTAGCGGTAGTCGAGGCCGCGGTGGCCGTCGTCGAACTCCTCGTGGAGGACGTCCACGCCACCCTGGCGCAGCGCCTCCGCGACCATCCGCGCGCCCCAGCGCAGGTTGAACTCGTCGCGGCGGCCGCAGTCGAGGAAGACCGAGCCGAGCCGCCGGAAGGCGTCGAGGTGGCGCGGCACGAAGCGGACCGGGTCGGCCTCGAGCCAGCGCGCCCACACCTCCTCGCGCAGCCGCGCGGTGTCCGGGTCGAACGGCAGCTCGAGGCCGAGGGGCGCGCCCGCGCGCGGCGAGTAGGCGGCCGCCATGGCGACCACGTTCAGCACCGTGTGGTCCTCCCCGGCCGGCTTCGTCTCGCGGGCGCGGCGCAGGAAGCCCTCGAACCAGGCGGCCGGGTCGCTCCCGGCGAGCGCGGCGGCGGCGCGAGGGAAGTCGGGGAGGTAGCAGTACTCGAAGGCGGCGTCGCCGGCGTGCGAGGCGAGGTGGCCGAAGACGCCGGGGTGGAGCGCGCCGTGGAGCAGCGCGCCGTAACCCCCCGAGCTCTTGCCGACGAGCGCCCGCGCGCCGGGGCGCGGGACCGTCCTCCAGCGCGCGTCGGCGAAGGCCACCACGTCCTCGGCCAGGTAGCGGCCGTAGCGCCCGGTGGCCGCGCTGTCCCTCCACTGGCTCCCGCCGAGCCGCGTCCAGCCGTCGGGGAAGACGCCCACGAACGGCGGGACCGCCCCCGCGTGCACGAGCGCGTCGAGCCGCTCCGGGAGCGTGGGCTGAAACGGGGTGACGTTCGCGTACCCGCGCGCGCTGCCGCTGAAGCCGTGGAGGAAGTAGACGGCGGGGTACCGGCCGCCGGCCTCGTAGCCGGGCGGCAGGTACGCGAGCAGCGGGCGCCGCGGCGGGTCGCCGAGCGGGTTCGACGCGAGCGCGGCGGAGTCGAGCTCCGCCCAATCCAGCCGGCCGTGCATGCCGGGAGCATACACGGCCGGCCGTCCCGGCTCGCCGCCCGTCAACGGGTGGCGGGGCCGTGCCGCCGGCGCGAGCTCATCGCCCACCAGATGATGGCGAGCACCACCAGCGCCGCGATGATCCAGAGCCACCCCGAGCCGCCGGCCTGCCGGCTGGTCGGGTCGTTGATGGGCGCGGGAGCCGAGCCTGGCTGGGCGCCCGCCTGGGCGAGCGCCAGGGCCGGCGCGGCCCACAGCGCGAGCGCGGTCGCCTGGAGCGCGGCGGCGAATGCCTTCATGGTTGCCATGCGTACACCTCCGTTCGACCCTTCACGGTCGGCATCGGAGGCGCCGCGCACAACCGGGCGCGGGGCCGCGGGCGGCTAGTGGCCGAGGAACGGCGCGAGCTGGTAGACGCGCGCCAGGAGCTCGTCCGGCAGCGCGGTGTGCCAGTGCCCGGTGAGGCGGGCGCAGGCCCAGGCGCCGAGCATGACCGCCAGCGCGCCGGCGGGCACGAGCCAGGGGCTCATGCCCTGCTTCGCGCGCCGGTTCACGGTGAGGCAATCCGCGACGGTGCAGGCGGCGACGCACGAGAGGCAGCCGGTGCACTCCGCCGTCCACACCGAGGCGCGGCGGTGGACCGGGATCTGCGCCGGGCAGGCGCGCGTGCACGCCTGGCAGTCGTTGCAGGTGGCCGGATCGCGGACCACCCGCTGCGGCGAGCCGAGGCTGGCGAGCCCCAGCAGCGCGCCGTAGGGGCAGAGGTAGCGGCACCAGAAGTGCTTCACGACCACCGAGAGCACCACCAGGACGCCCAGCACGACGCCGGCGCCGGCGGAGAGGCCCTGGAAGAAGAGCAGCATCTTCGCGTCGGCCGCGAGGTTGAACGGCGCCTTCATGAAGCCGTCGATCGCCTCGAGCGGCATCTGCACCCAGACGATCCAGAGGAAGAACGCCAGCAGGAGGTACTTGAGCGAGAGCAGCGGCAGGTCGAGCCAGCGCGGCACCACGAGCTGCCGGCCGCGCCGCCAGAGCGTCTTCTTGCCCACCCACTCCAGCGCGCGCGAGAAGGTGCCCACCGGGCAGACCCAGGAGCAGAACGCCTTGCGCGCCGCGAAGGCGGTGCCGAGGGCGGCGAGCAGGATGACGAGGCCGGCCGGGTGGATCTCGTCCCACTGCCCGCTGTGGACGAACCGCTTCAGGCCGACGAGCGCGCTGATGGGGAGGAACGCCTCCACCGCCGGAGGGCGCGCGACGGTGAGCGGCTCGCCCGCGGCGGCCTGCTCGTAGAAGCGCCAGAACTCCCAGCCGGTGACCGTGAGGAAGAGCGCGTAGGCGGCCTGCACCGCCCAGCGGACGGCCGGCAGCCGCCGGTACGGGTTCTGCCAGCGCGCGGCCGGGGCGGAGGCCGCCGGCGCCGCCTCGCCCTCGCCGGGCGAGCGGAGGGTCACCAGTTGATCGGGCACAAGTGCCCTTCTACCGGACGCGGCCATGTAGGAGGAAGAGGAGCGCCCGGTCGGGAGAGGGCTCGCCCGCCGTGCTAGAAGTCCCCGTGCTCCGCCGCCTCCAGGACGCCGTCCGCGGCTACGCGGGCGGCCTGCCGCCCACGTTCTGGTGGCTGTGGGCGGGCATGCTGGTGAACCGCCTCGGCGGCCTCGTCGTCCCCTACCTCGCCATCTACCTCACCGAGCGGCGCGGGGCGACGGTGGCGCAGGCGGGCCTCGTCGCCTCGCTGTGGGGCCTCGGCTCGATCGCCTCCGGCCCGGTGGGCGGGCTGCTCGCCGACCGGCTCGGCCGGCGCTCGACGCTGGTGGCGGCGCTCGGCGCGGGCGGGATCGGGATGATGGCCCTCGGGTTCGTCGAGCGCATCGAGGTCATCGCGCCCGCCGCGCTCGTGCTCGGGTTCGCGGGGGAGTGCTTCCGCCCCGCCATGCAGGCGGCGGTGGCCGACGTGGTGACCGAGCCCGCCGCGCGGGTGCGCGCCTACGGGCTCGTCTACTGGGCGGTGAACCTCGGCTTCGCGGTGGCGCTCGCCTTCGCCGGCCTGCTCGCCGGCGTCTCGTTCACGCTGCTCTTCCTCCTCGACGGCGCGACCACGCTGCTCTTCGCGGCCATCGTGCTGCAGCACGTGCCGGAGACGCGGCCGCAGGGCGGGGCGCACGAGCCGGCGCTGCGCGGCCTCGCCGCCGCCTTCGCGGACCGGACGCTCTGGCCGCTGCTCGCCCTGAACGTCCTCTTCGCCTCGCTCCTGTGGCAGTCGCACGCGGCGCTGCCGGTGGACATGCGCCGCCACGGCCTCTCGGCGGCGACCTACGGCGCGCTCGCCGCCATGAACGGCCTCGCCATCGTCCTCCTGCAACCGGTCACCACCCGGCTCGTGGCGGGGCGCGACGAGGGGCGGGTGCTGGCCCTGGGCGCGCTCCTCGTCGGCGCGGGCTGGGGGCTCAACGCCTTCGCGGGCGGGACCGCCGTGTACGCGTTCGCCATCCTGGTCTGGACGGTGGGCGAGGTGCTCACGACGCCGGTGGCCTCGGCGGTGGTGGCGAACCTCGCCCCGGCGCACCTGCGCGGCCGCTACCAGGGAGCGTGGAGCATGAGCTGGGCGGTCGCCGCCGCGGCCGGCCCGGGCGCGGGCGCGTTCGTGCTGGGCCGCTTCGGCCGCTCGGCGCTCTGGCTCGGCTGCGCTGGCGTCGGCGTCGCGATGGCGGTGGGGCACCTGCTCGCGGGCCGCTCGAGGCTCCGGGAGCCGCGGCGCGGGGCGAGCTAGCCGCGCCGCACCCGCGCCAGGAGCACCTTCAGCTCGGGGGCGTGGCACCGCGGATCGAGCGGGCCGAGGACGCGGGCGTTGACGACGCAGCGGATGACCCCCTGCACCTCGGGCGCGTCGCAGCGGAGCGGCTCGAGGCCGCTCTGGGCGAGCTCGGCCCGGCTGTCCCGGATCGCGTACAGGAACGCGTCGGCCGCGGCGCGCTGGGGAAGCGGCGCCTCGCTCAGCTTCTCCTCGACGTAGGCCAGGTGCCGCGAGGCGAGGCAGGCCTCGGCCGAGCGCGCCACCAGGTAGGCGCGGTCGAGCTCGTAGGCGAGGCGGACGAGGGCCCGCGGGGCGACCTCCCAGTGCGGCACCCGGTCGCCGAGGCGCACCAGGCCGGCGAGGGCGCGCAGCTCGTCCGAGGAACAGAAGCGATCGATGGCCTCGGCGGGGCTGCCGGCGGGGATGGCGCCCAGCTGCCGGTATCCGGCGCAGAGGGCGGCCTTCTGCACGAGGGGATCCTCGCAGCCGAGCGGCGCTCTCCCGGAGTCCGCGATCTCGGTGCGTACGGCCGCGGCCGCCTCATCGACGTGCTGCAGCTCCTCCAGGAGCTCGGCCCTCCGCGACGGGCCCGCCATCCCGCGGCGCCGGTCCAGATCCTCGGTGCGGAGGTCGGCGGCCAGCTGCGCGCGCAGCTCCCGGAAGAGCCAGAGGGCCGTCGACGCGGCCGCCAGCCGGTACTTGGGCTGCCGCTGGAGGCTGCGCTGCGCGAGGTAGCGCTCCACCGCCTCCGGGGTGGTCGAATCGCCGGCCGCGGGCGCCGTTCCCGCTCCATCGACGTGGACCGGCTCGGGGCGGTGGCGAGCGGTGCGCGGGCAGCGGTCGGGCTCGGCGCCCGCTGCGCCTGGCGATCCCCCCGGGCGCTGCGCCGAGGTGGAGCCCGGCGCACGCAGCATGGCGACGAGGGGCCCGCGCGCCACCGGGGGGGACTTCCGGGGGGGCGAGAGGCGCTCCTGAGGCGCGGCCGGCGCGATCGCCGGGACCGGCGCCGGCGCGCCTGCGCTCCTCGGCCGGAAGGCCCAGTGCGCGCCGAAGGCCAGGAGGGCCAGCACGGCGATCACGGCTGTCCCCTTCACCCATCGGCGCACCGCAAGATCTTACCGTGGCGCGCTCGCCGCGTGTCGAGATTGCGGCGGCCGCTCGCCCGCCGCGTTAGGCGAGTGGGTGGGAGTGTGATGCCCTACGCGCAGGCCGCCGGCGGGACGACCTGGAGGTTCGAGGACCTCCGGGAGCTGCTCGCCAAGGCGACGCCGCACCGCTCGGGCGACGCGCTGGCCGGGATCGCGGCGCGGAGCGCGGAGGAGCGCGTGGCGGCCCGGATGGCGCTCGCGGATCTGCCGCTCTCCACCTTCCTCCGCGAGGCGGTGGTGCCCTACGAGGAGGACGAGGTCACCCGGCTCATCCAGGACCGGCACGACGCGGCCGCGTTCGCCCCCCTCGCGCACCTCACCGTGGGCGGCTTCCGGGAGTGGCTCCTCGACGACGCCACCGGCGAGGCGGAGCTCGCCCGCGCGGCGCCGGGCATCACGCCCGAGATGGCGGCGGCGGTCTCGAAGCTGATGCGCAACCAGGACCTCGTGCTGGTGGCGCGGAAGTGCCGCGTCGTGACGCGGTTCCGGAGCACGATCGGCCTGCCCGGGCGGCTCTCGGTGCGGCTCCAGCCGAACCACCCGACGGACGACCCGCGCGGCATCGCGGCGTCGGTGCTGGACGGGTTGCTGCTCGGCGCGGGCGACGCCGTGATCGGCGTGAACCCCGCCAGCGACGGCCTCGCCGGGCTGGGCGAGCTGTGGCGGATGCTGGACGAGCTCGTCCGCCGCCTCGACATCCCGACCCAGACCTGCGTCCTCACCCACGTCACGACCCAGCTCCGCGCCATGGCGGCGGGCGCGCCGGTGGACCTCGTCTTCCAGTCCATCGCCGGGACCGAGGCGGCGAACCGCAGCTTCGGCGTGTCGCTGGCGCTCCTCGCGGAGGCGCGGGAGGCGGCGCGCGCGCTCCGGCGAGGGACGGTCGGCGACGACGTCATGTACTTCGAGACCGGGCAGGGCAGCGCGCTCTCGGCCGGCGCGCACGGCGGCGTCGACCAGCAGACGCTCGAGGCGCGCGCCTACGGGGTCGCCCGCGCCTTCGGCCCCCTCCTGGTGAACTCGGTGGTGGGCTTCATCGGCCCGGAGTACCTGTACGACGGCAAGCAGATCATCCGCGCTGGGCTCGAGGACCACTTCTGCGGGAAGCTGCTCGGGCTGCCGCTCGGGGTGGACGTCTGCTACACGAACCACGCCGAGGCCGACTCCGACGACATGGACGTGCTGCTCACGCTGCTCGGCGCGGCCGGCGTCACCTTCGTCATGGGCGTGCCTGGCTCCGACGACGTGATGCTCAACTACCAGAGCACCTCGTTCCACGACGCCCTCTACCTGCGCGCCCTGCTCGGGCTGCGCCGCGCGCCCGAGTTCGAGGCGTGGCTCGAGCGGATGGCGCTCGCCGACGCGGCCGGGATGCCGCGGGCGCCGGGGCAGGGGAGCCGGCTCCTCGCCGCGGCGCTGGAGCTCGGGCGGCCGTGAGCGCGCCCCTCGCGCCCCCCGGAGGCGACGGGCCGCTGGCGCAGCTCCGCCGCTACACGCCCGCCCGCATCGGCCTCGGGCGCGCGGGACCGAGCCTGCCCACCCGGGAGGTGCTGGCGCTCGCGCTCGCGCACGCCCGGGCGCGGGACGCCGTCCACGCTCTGCTCGACCTCGCCGCCCTGGACGTCGCGCTCCGCGCGATGGGCGTCGAAGCGCCGGTGGTCCGCAGCGCCGCGCCGGAGCGCGCCGCGTACCTCGCCCGGCCCGATCTCGGCCGCAGGCTCTCGGACGGCGCCGCCGAGGCGCTGCCGAGGCCGGCGGCTGCGCCCGCGGTCGCGGTCGTCGTCGCGGACGGGCTGTCCGCGGTCGCGGCGCAGCGCCACGCGCCGCCGCTCCTCGGCGCGCTGCGGTCGCTCGCGCCGGAGCGCTGGGAGGCGGCCCCGGTGGTGGTCGCCCTCCAGGCCCGCGTGGCGCTCGGCGACGCGGTCGGCGCGGCGCTCGGCGCGCGGCTGGTGGCGGTGCTCATCGGCGAACGCCCCGGCCTCTCGTCGCCGGACAGCCTCGGCGTCTACCTCACCTCCGACCCGCGGCCCGGCCGCTCCGACGCGGAGCGCAACTGCGTCTCGAACATCCGCCCGGAGGGGCTCCCGTACGGCGAGGCCGCCCGCCGGATCGACTGGCTCGCCCGCGAGGCGCTCGCCCGGGGCGGGACCGGCGTCGCGCTGAAGGACGAGAGCGACGCCTCGGCGAGCGCCGGACGTCAGCTCGAGTGAGCGGGAGGAGGGGCATGCTGGCGAGATCCCTCACCGGTCCGAGGGCCTCTGCGGACCTCGAACGAGCGCGTCCGGTGAGAGGCTAGGGATCGCGGTCGCGGAGCAGGCGGATCTCGCCCGCCTGCTCCGGATGCCTCCCGACCTTCCCCGCGTAGACCGCGCGCACCCGCGCGAGGTCACGCTCCACGTCGCCGGTGAGCGTCAGGTAGGTGCGGAGCCCGACCACCTTGGCCCGGTAGTCGATGAAGGCGAGCCCGACCGGCACGCCCGCCGCGAGCGCGAGGCGGTAGAAGCCCGACTTCCAGTGGTCGGTCCGCGCGCGGGTGCCCTCCGGCGCGAGGGCGAGCCACATGCGCGGGCGCCCGCGGAGCTCGGCCGCGAGCCGCTCGGTGAGCCCGGTGCGCTCGCGCCGGTTCACCGGGATGCCGCCCATGCGCCGGAGGAGGCCCGCGACCGGCCAGCGGAAGAGCGTGTCCTTGCCGATCCAGTGCACCGGGAGCCCCGTCGCGAGCTTCGCCAGGTAGCCCAGGGCGAAGTCCCAGTTCGAGGTGTGCGGGTAGACGACGATGACGCAGCGGGGGACGGGCGGCCAGGCGACGTCCACCGTCCATCCGAACGCGGCCAGGACCCACCGCGCCAGGCGCCCGATCCGCGCCGGCACGAGCGGGCGGCTCATCCGATGAAGCTCTCCTGGTAGCCCTCGTCCTCGACGCCCAGCGCCGCGGGGGTGGCGGCGAGCGGCTGGTAGCAGTCGAGCATCACCGCCAGCTCGTTCGTCGTCCGCGCGCCGATCGAGCCCTCGTAGGCGCCGGGGTGCGGGCCGTGCATCACGCCGGCCGGGTGGTGCGAGATGGAGCCGGGGCCCACGCCGCGGCGGCTGGTGAACTCGCCGCGCACGTAGAACAGGAGCTCGTCCACGTCGACGCTCGCGTGCGGGTAGGGGCAGGGGATGGCCTCCGGGTGGAAGTCGACCACCCGCGGCACGAACGAGCAGACGAGGGCGCCGCGCGCCGCGAAGGTGCCGTGCCAGGTCGGCGGCAGGTGCACCAGCCCCGCCCGCGCCTGGAACTTCAGGATGGGGAAGGCGACCGGGTAGACCGCGCCGTCCCAGCCCACGACGTCGAGCGGGGAGGTCTCGTGGCGCAGGCCGTGGAAGGCGCCGTTCCGCTTCACCACCTGCTCGCGGATCCCCTCGTCCATGGGCCCCTGGAACTCGGGGAGGCGGAAGTCGCGCTCGCAGTAGGGCGCGTCCATGCGGAGCTGGCCCGCCTCGTTCCGCCACTGCCTCGGCAGCCCCACCCCGCCGAGGCACTCGAGGGAGAGCCAGCGCTGCGGGCCGGGATCGGGGAGGAGCCGGTGGAGGAGGCCGCGCGGCACGTAGAGGTAGTCGTCCTGCCCGAAGCGTAGGTCGCCGAGCGGCGTCCGCAGGAGCCCGCCGCCCTCCTGCACGAAGTACAGGTCGTCCCCGTCGCCGTTCGAGAAGTAGACCGGGTCCTCGGCCGCCGGCGCGACGAGCCCCACCACCACGTCGGCGTTGTGGAGGAGCGGCACGCGCGCGTCCACCGGCGCGCCGCCGGGCGCGGGCAGATCCTGGGTGCGGTAGTGGCGCTTGGCGATGGGGCGCGGCGGCGCGGGCGGCGGCACCTTCCAGCCGTGGCGCGCCGGCGCGAGGTGCTGCGCGTGGGGGCGGTGCACGTGGTAGGCGATGGTGTACGGACCGTCGAAGCCGGCGCGGGTGAGGCACTCCTCGTGGCGCAGCCGGCCCTCCGCGTCGCGGAAGGCGAGGTGGTGCTTGGGGGGGACCTCCCCGCGGACGACGCGCTCGATCACGTGCTAGGTCCTGCCCGCCCGCTGCTGCTCGCGCTCGATCGACTCGAAGAGCGCGCGGAAGTTGCCGGCGCCGAAGCCGAGGTCGCCCTTGCGCTGGATGATCTCGAAGAAGAACGGCCCCGCCTCCGGCTCGCCGTAGAGGCCGGCCGCGTCCTTGAGGAAGATCTGCAGGAGGTAGCTGCCCGGCGCGCCGCCGTCGACGAGGATCTGGAGGTCGCGCAGCACCGCCACGTCCTCCTCGACGCGCCCGACGCCGATCCGCGCCAGCCGGTCAGGGAGCAGGTCGTAGTAGCTGCCCGGGGTGGGCATGAACTCCACGCCGCGCGCGCGCATCTCGCGCACCGCCCCCAGGATGTCCTTCACGGTCAGCGCCGCGTGCTGCACGCCGTCGCCGCGCTGCTCCTCGTGGAAGATGTTGATCTGCGAGCTCTTGAAGGCGGGCCGCCACGGCTCGTTGTTGGCGAACTTCACCCCGCTCTTCGGGTCGCGCATCACGATCGAGCGCAGCCCCGAGCCGTGCGCCTGCATCGCCTTCTTCCGCGCCTCGCCGGCGGCGTCGGCGGTGTGGAACGCCACCTCCCAGAACTCCTCGAACCCGAGCACGTGCTCCATCCACAGCAGCGCCGGCTTCATGGTCTCGAAGTTGGAGGTGACGTGGTCGATCTGCCCGAAGCCGAGCCGGTTCTGCCCGCCGCGCGGGGCGGGGGGCGGAGCGAGGCCGGGGTAGACGCCGCGGAAGCCCTCCCGCTGCACGAACCGGAAGGTGGTGTCGCCGAAGGGCGTCGTGATGTTGAAGGTGTGCAGCGCGCCGCCGTCGTCCTCGAAGCGCTCGACGTCGGTGACCGGGGTGCCGCCCCGCTCCTCGAGCAGCCGGAAGGCGCGCTGGATGTCCTCCACCTCGAAGATCAGCGTCCCCACGCCGTCGGGGTGCTTGCGCAGCCAGCGCCAGGCGCGGCCGCCCTCGCCGACGGGCTGCGAGCAGAGCACCCGCACCGCGCCGGCCTCGAAGACCGCCGAGCGCTGCCGCCCCTCCCGCTCCAGCTCCGGGGTGGAGAGGGCGGTCTCGGCGAAGTCGAGCTTCTCGGTGTAGAAGCGGCGGCTCCGCTCGAGGTCGTGCACGTAGTAGTGCAGCCCCTCCAGGCGGACGATGCCGATCGGCTCCGGGGCCATGGCTAGCTCCTCTTCTCCGGCGGGGGGGCGTCGGGCTGCGCTTCGGGCTCGGCCCGGCGGAACGCGTCCAGCTCCCGGCAGGCGGCCTCGACGCGCAGGAGCGTCGGGAAGGCGGAGACGTCCACCCCGAACCGCCGGCAGCCGTAGAGCTGCGGGACGACGTAGACGTCGGCCAGGGTGGGCGAGTCGCCGTGGCAGAAGCGCCCCGCGCCGTCCGCGACCGCGCGCTCCAGGCCGCCCACGAAGAGCGGCAGCCAGTGCGCCGTCCACGCCTGGTCGAGGCGGGGCTCGCGCTCGCGCAGCCAGCGGAGCGGCGCCGCGTTCTGGTAGGGCTGGATCCCGGAGTTGACGTGCTCGGCCAGCGCCCGGACGCGCGCCCGGCCGAAGGCGTCGGGCGGCAGGAGGGGCGGCGCCGGGAAGCGCTCCTCCAGCCACTCCAGGATCGCCATCGACTGGACGAGGTGGCGCGCCGCCCCGCCCTCCTCCACCGTCAGCACCGGCACCTGGCCGAGCGGGCTCACCGCCCGGTGCGCCTCGCCGCGCTGCTCCCCTTCGGCGAGGTTCACCGCGCGGTAGGTGAACGGCAGGGCCTTGAGGTGGAGCCCGATGCGGACCCGCCAGGCGGAGGAGCTGCGCCAGTAGCCGTGGAGCGTGAGGTGCGGTGCGGTCATGTGACCACCTGATCGATGCGGCCGAACACGCTCCGGCCGGAGGCGTCGAGCATCTCGATCGCGACCCGGTCGCCGCGCTTCAGGTAGGGCGTCGCCGGCCGGCCGCCCGGGCCGGCGTCGATGATCTCGAGCATCCGCTGCTCCGCCAGGCAGGAGACGCCGCGCGCGCGGTCGGCGTTCGACACCGTGCCCGAGCCGAGGATCGTGCCCGCCGTGAAGGCGCGCGTGCGCGCCACGTGCTCCAGGAGGTCGTAGAACGAGAAGTGCATCTCGGGGCCGGCGTCGCAGTCGCCGACCAGCCGGCCCTGGCAGGTGACCTGGAGCCGCAGGTGGAGGCGGCCCCCGCGCCAGGCGGCGCCGAGCTCGTCGGGCGTGGCGGCGAAGGGCGAGAAGGCGGTGGCCGGCTTCGACTGGAAGAAGCCGAAGCCCTTCGCCAGCTCGCCCGGGACGAGCTCGCGCAAGGTGACGTCGTTCGCGAGGCAGAGGAGGCGCACGTGGCGCGCGGCGTCGCCGGCGCGCGTGCCCTGCGGCACGTCGCCGAGGATGACGCAGACCTCCCCCTCGAAGTCGAGGCCGTACCGCTCGTCGAGGAGCGGGAGCGGGGCGCGGGGGCCGAGCAGGACGCCCGAGCCGCCCTGGTAGACGAGGGGATCCGTCTCGAGGGTGGCCGGCGGCTCGGCGCCGCGCGCCTTGCGCACCAGCCGGACGTGGTTCAGGAAGGCCGAGCCGTCCACCCACTCGTAGGCGCGCGGCAGCGGGGCGGCGAGGCGCTCCTCGTCCAGCGGCTCCCCCGCCAGCCGGCCGCCGTCGAGGTCCGCGGCGAGCGCGCGGAGCCGCGGCTCGCACCGCTCCCACCCGTCGAGCGCCTCCTGGAGCGAGCGCGCGACGGCGCCCGCCGGCGCGACGGCGCGCCCGTCGGCGCGGACCACCGCCAGCCGCCCGTCGCGCGTGCCGTCCTGCAGGGTGCAGAGGCGCATCCGGTGCTCTTAACCGGCTGGCCGGCACTTGTCCGGCGCCTCCGCGGTGCCCATTCCCATCCCAGGATGACCCAGCTCGAACACCTGCAGCGGCACGGGATCCGCCGGGTCGGCACGCCGCGGAGCGGCTTCCGGTTCGTCGCGCCGGGCGGCAAGCCGGTCCGGAACGGCGCGCGCCGGCGCCTCCACGACCTCAAGCTGCCGCCGGCGTGGTCGGACGTGTACGTGAGCCCCCACCCCGGCAAGAAGCTGCAGGCGGTGGGGCGCGACCGGGCCGGGCGCTGGCAGTACCGCTATCACGCGAGCTACCGGCGCCGGCAGGAGAGCGCGAAGTACCGCCGGCTGGTGCGCTTCGCGGCGGCGCTGCCGGCGCTCCGCGCGGCGGTGGACCGCGACCTCCGCCGGCGGGGGCTGCCGCGCGAGAGGGTGCTCGCGCTGGCCGTCCACCTGCTCGCGACCGCGTTCATGCGCGCCGGCTCGCAGCAGTACGCCCGGAAGAACCGGAGCTACGGCGTCGCGACGCTGAGGACGCGCCACGTCCAGGTCGAGGGCGACACCGTCCGCTTCGACTACCCCGGGAAGTCCGGGAAGCGGCAGGTGCGCGAGGTGAAGGACGCGCGCGTGGCGCGCCTCGTCCGCCAGCTCCTCGCCGCGCCCGGCCGCGAGCTCCTCAAGTTCGTCGCGGACGACGGCACGGTGGTCGACGTTCGCCGGCGCCACATCAACGCGTACCTGCGCGAGCAGATGGGCGGCCCGTTCACCGCCAAGGACTTCCGCACCTGGGCCGGCACGCTCATCTGCGCCTGCGAGCTGGCGCGCGGCGCGGCCTCGGTCGTCCCGGGGCGCACCGACCGGAAGCGGATGGTGGTGGCCGCCGTGAAGGCGACCGCGGCGAAGCTGGGCAACACCCCCGCCGTGTGCCGCTCGTCCTACATCTACCCGGCGGTCCTCCAGGGCTTCTCGCGCGGCGAGGTCCTCGCCGACTCCTTCGGGTCGGTCGAGGAGCTCGCGCACCAGCGGGGCCTCCACGCCGCCGAGAAGGCGCTGCTCGCGCTGCTGGCGCGAGGCTGCTGACGGCCCTGGCCCGGGCGGGGCTTCACCACCGTCCCGCGCCGGCGCCGGGCGGGAGGGCTACACTGTCTGGCAGGAGGCCGACATGGCGTTTCCCTGGATGAAGGTCCTCTGCCCGATCGACTTCTCCGACCCGGCGCGCGCCGCGATGCGCGCGGCGGTCGAGGTGTGCCGGCTCACCGGCGGCGAGCTCACGCTCTTCCACGCCTACGAGCTGCCCGGCTACACGCTGCCGGAGGGTTCGGTGGTGGCGAGCCCGAAGATGCTGCAGGACCTCTCCGACCAGGCCGAGGTGCACCTGGCCGAGTGGAAGAAGCTGGCGGAGGGGATGGGCGCGGCGAAGGTGAGGGTGGAGAAGGGCATCGGCGAGCCGGCGCTCTCGGTGGTCGAGCTGGCGCAGGAGCGCGGCTTCGACCTCATCGTGGTGGGGACGCACGGCCGGACCGGCCTGCGCCACGCGCTCCTCGGATCGGTGGCCGAGCGGGTGGTGCGCCGGGCGGGCTGCCCGGTCCTCACCATCCATCCCGAGGGGTACGCGCGCAGGGCGTGATGCGCTGCGCCGCCGCGAGAAGCGCGTGAGGGCGCGGGCGGGTTCTGGTAGGTTCCGGCGTACCTACCCCCCCCCCGAGGAGCCCGATGTCCCGCTTCCAGGACGTGAACAAGGCGTTCGCCCTCGCCCGCAAGAAGTACGACGGCTACTACTCCCAGTGCGCCTACTTCGCGGGCGCCTTCTCGCGCGCGCTGGTGGACGGCTTCGGCTGGCCGCGCGAGCTCGTCACCTGGGAGCGCCCGGGGGCGGGGCCGGTGGCGCACGTCGAGGACGCGCTGGTGCTCGAGGAGGACAGCTACTGGCACCTCGGCCTCCTGCTGCGGCTCTCGGAGGACACCGGCCCGCAGGACGCGCTCCGCATCGCGGTGCGCTTCAAGCGCGCCGGCGAGCGCTACCTGCTCGAGCTCTTCCCGGGCGTCGAGTTCGACCTGACCGAGCCGACCGCGGTCGCGTTCCAGCCCGCGCTCGACGCGCTGTACGACGAGCTCGCGCTGCACTACGAGCGCGGCCTCGAGCTGTTCCTCGAGAACCGCGCCGGGAAGCTGCGCATCCCCTTCTCGCCCCCCGAGCCGAAGCCGCTGCCCGACAGCGGCACGCCGGAGGGCGAGCGGTAGGTCACCAGGTCTTCGCGTCGGAGTGGCAGCCCACCCCGGACTGCGGCGTGCAGCTCGGCTTGGCCCAGGTGGCGATCTTGGTGCCGCTCCCGCCGACGTCGCGGACGCCGTTCACGTGCAGCGCCTTGTTGACCGCGCTCGCGCTGTACCCGCTGTGGCAGGCGCCGCAGCCGGCGCTCACGTGCTCCCCGACCGACAGGTGGTGCCCCGTGTTCGGGGCGAGGCCGTGGCAGCTGGTGCAGGCCGTGATCGCGCCGTTCCAGGCGGGCTTCGGGAGCGTCCCGCCCGAGCTCGTGCCCGAGCTGCTCGTCACCGCGTGGCAGGCCGTCCCGGAGCAGCTCGCCGCCGTGGTGCCGCTGCGCGGCGTGTAGGTCCCGGCGCGCAGGGCCGCCGGCGTCGCGCCGGTGAAGCCCACGTCGGCGACGCCGTTCGCGTGGCTCGTGGTGTAGGTCGCCACGTTCGCGTGGCAGGTCTGGCAGGCCATGCCGCTCGAGTACGTCCCGCCGAGGAGGTGCTTCTGGTGGGCGCCGACGCGGAGACCGGTGGCGGCCCCGGTCGAGTCGGTCGGCGGCGCGGCGGCGAGCGGCGACGACGGGGAGGCCGTCTGCCCGGCCTGGCCGTGGCAGGAGGTGCAGCTCGCGCCCGTCATCTGGAGCTTGCCGTCGATGTGCTTGCCGCCCGCGACGTTGATGGTGCCGTCGGCGTTCATCGTGTCGGGGTGGCAGCCCGCGCAGACGGTGAGGCCCCCGGCGACGCTCGGGTGGCCCTGCGCGGTCGAGGGCGGCAGGGCGTGGCAGGTGCCGCAGGCGGCCTGCGTGCCGTCCACCCGGGTCCACACCGGCGTCTGCAGCGTGCCGCCGGCGTTGAGCGTCGCGCCGTGGCAGTAGACGCCCGAGCAGGTGGCGGTGGCCGGCGCGAAGGTCGGGGCCGCGTTGCCGGTGGTGGCGAGGGCGCCGAAGGTGACGTTGACGGTGCCGGTCGGGTGGCCGGTGGTCGAGGCCGGCACCACGTGGCAGTCGCCGCAGCCGAGCGGGCCGCGGAGCGCGCCGCCCGTGAGGTGGCGCTGGTGCGCGCCCACGGCCAGGGTGGTGGTGGCGGTCTCGCCGTGCGTGCCGGTCGGCGGCGCGGCGTTCGCGCTGCCGCCGTGGCAGGAGGTGCAGGCCGCGCCGTTCACCTCGACCTGCCCGTCGAGGTGGGTGGCGAGGTTGACGGAGGTCTGGGTGTAGCCCGCGTGGCAGTTGCCGCAGGTGGTGAGCTGGACGTGCGGCGCGGGCGGCGGCACCCCGTGGCAGGTGCCGCAGGCGGCCTGGGTCCCGTCCACCTGCGTCCAGCGCGGCGCGGTGTTCGCGCCGCCGGTGAGCGTCGCGCCGTGGCAGTAGGTGGTGCAGGTGGCGCTCGTCCGATCCCAGCTGGCGGCGGCGCCGAGCGAGGTCGCCAGCGGCCCGAAGGCGACCGCGGCGTGCTCCTTGCCCTGGTGGCCGGGCTCGTTCACGGTCGCCGGCACCACGTGGCACTCGCCGCAGGCCACCGGCTCCGCCAGCGCGCCGCCCGCGAGGTGCGCCTGGTGGGCGCCCACGCCGAGCTGCGCGGGGTCGGTGAGGCCGGCCACGGAGCGCGGCGGGGCGGCGTTCCCCTGCGCGGCGTCGCCGTGGCAGCGCGTGCAGTCGGCGAGGGCCGAGGTGGAGGCGGCCGCGGTCCCCGGGCGCGGCGCGCTGCAACCGGCGAGCGCGAGCGTGGTGGCGGCGGCGGCAACGGTCAGCGCGGCGGCGGGTCGGCGGAACATGGGCGTCTCCCTCTCCGCCGCGCGAGGCTCCGCGGGGCGGCTCGTCGAAGGCCGGCAAAAGGCTGTCACCGAGGCAAGGGACGTGCCCGATGAGGTGCGACCTAGACGCGCATCCGGATTCCGCGATGTTGCAAACCCCGAGGAAACATGCGGACATCGACGCACACGCAGCGTTTGCGCGGGTTGACGATAAGCAGTCGTTGGCCGCAGAGTTGTCGCGTGTTCAGGTGATGCGTTCGGGCGAGGGCGACTGGACCCGCCGCGGTGCCCCGCCCCGACCGGCCTCAGTCGAGCGCCGGCTCCGGCTCCTCCCGCGGCGGCCGCTTCCCCCGCAGCGCCTCGTACGTGTAGAGCGCGAGCGAGACCCAGATGCAGCCGAAGGCGAGGGCGTGCGCCGCCGTGAACGGCTCGCGGTAGAGCGCCACCGCGAGCAGGAACTGGCTCGTCGGCGTGATGTACTGGATGAGCCCCATGGTGGAGAGGCGCAGCGCCTTCATCCCGATCGCGAACCAGATGAGCGGCACGGCCGTCACGACGCCCGCCGCGGCGAGGAGGCACGTCACCGCCGCGCCGCCCGTCCCGAACGCGCCGGCGCCGCGCCCCGCCAGCGCGAGGAGGTAGGCGAGCGCGAGCGGCGCGAGGAGCGCGGTCTCGACGAGGAGGCCGACGACCGCGTCGATGCGCGCCTTCTTCCGGACGAGGCCGTAGAGGCCGAAGGTGGCGGCGAGCGCGAGGGAGAGCCACGGGAACGCGCCCAGGCGGAGCGCCAGCGCCAGCACGCCCACCGCCGCGAGCGCCACCGCCGCGCCCTGGCGCCGGGTGAGGTGCTCGCGCAGGAAGATCACCCCGAGCAGCACGTTGACGAGCGGGTTCACGAAGTAGCCGAGGCTCGCCTCGAGCACGTGGCCGGTGTTCACCGCCCAGATGTAGATGAGCCAGTTGGCGGAGATGAGCGTGGTCGAGGCGAGGTAGATGGGCAGCCGCCCGCCCGCGAAGACGGTGCCGAGCTCGCGCCAGCGCCGCTGCCACGTGACGAGGCCGGCGAGGAGCACCATCGACCACACCACCCGGTGCGAGAGGATCTCGAGCGGCGGCACGCTCCGGATGGACTTGAAGTAGAGCGGGAAGAGGCCCCAGGCGACGTACGCCGCCAGCGCCGCCGCGAAGCCGCGCCGCGCGCGGTGCGAGGGATCGGGCGGTGGGGTGGGCGAGGGCATGGACCGCTTCTAGCGTGGCCGCCCGGCTGCTGTCCCGGTAGATTCGCGGCGCGAGGAGGAGCCATGGCGGAGCGCCGAGGGGGAGTGGTGCCGGGCAGCGACGCGCTGAAGAGCGCGCTGCGGTGGCTGTCGGAGCAGCGGACGGCCGACCCGGCCGCGTCGCGCCTCAAGCTCATCGACGAGGCGGCGCTGCGCTTCGACCTGGCGCCGAACGACGTCGAGTTCCTGGCGATGAACTGGAAGGAGTGACCGGGACCTCGGCCCGTTGGGGTCGCGCCCGCGCGCGGCCTTCCCAAGCTCCGGAGGGAGGCCGAGGATCCGGGCATGGCCGACCTCACCACCTCGTACCTGGGCCTGTCCCTGCCGAGCCCGCTCCTCCTCGCGAGCTCCTCCCTCTCGAACCGCGTCGAGAACTTCCAGCTGGCGGAGGAGAGCGGCGCCGGCGCGGTCGTGCTGCGCTCGCTCTTCGAGGAGCAGCTCGAGGCGGCCGAGTCCGCGCTGCAGGAGGCGCTGTCGCTGGGCGAGGGGCTCGGGGCCGAGTCCACCCGCAGCTTCTTCCCGTCGCAGCGGATCGGGCCGGTCGAGTACCTGCAGCTCGTGTCCCGCGCCAAGCGCGCGGTGCGCATCCCCGTCATCGGGAGCGTGAACTGCGTCGCCGCCGGGAGCTGGAGCGCCTACGCGCGGCAGGTCGTCGAGGCCGGCGCGGACGCCCTGGAGGTGAACCTCTACGCGGTGCAGGCCGATCCGGAGCTCTCCGCCGGAGAGGTCGAGGCGCGCTACGAGGAGGTGGTCGCGTCGATCGTGCAGACGGTGCGGGTGCCGGTCTCGGTGAAGCTGTCGCCCTACTTCACCTCGCTCGCCCACTTCGTGCGCCGGCTCGACCGCGCCGGCGCGAAGGGCTACGTCCTCTTCAACCGCTTCCTGCAGCCGGACATCTCGCTGGAGCGGATGAGCCTGCAGAACGTGATGCCCCCCAGCGAGCCGCACGAGATGCTGCCGTCCTTGCGCTGGATCGCGCTCCTCTACGGCCGGACCCCGGCCGACCTGGCGGCCTCCACCGGGGTCCACGACGCGGGCGCGGTGGTGAAGCAGCTCCTCGCCGGGGCGGCGGTGGTGCAGCTCGCCTCGGCCCTGATGAAGCACGGCATCCCGTACCTGGCGACGCTCCGCGAGGGCCTCGAGGACTGGATGGACCGGCGCGGCTTCTCCGACCTGTCCGACTTCCGCGGGACGCTCTCGCAGCGCGTCATCCGGGACCCGGGCGCCTTCGAGCGCGCCCAGTACGTGCACCTCATCCTGTCGCAGAACGGCTAGGCGGCGCGCCCGCGCTAGGGCCGCTTCGGGATCTGCGACTCGGAGCGCTCGCGCGCGGCGCGCTCGTCGTCGCCGTGCACCTCGCCCGCCGCGCGGTCGTCCTGATCGCCGGTCCAGCTCGTGTGCGCGCCCGAGAACCCCTCGAGCGGCCGCTGGCCGATCGTCCGCTCGGTCTCGAGATCCTTCTGCTCCTGCTCGCGGCGGAGCTCCAGCTCGCGCCGGCGCTGCTTCTCGTTCGAGTCCATGCCCGAACCTGGGGCGCCGGCCGGGCCGGCACAAGGCCGGACGGGCCGCGCGGAGGGCAACGGCCGAGTCGGGCGCGCGGCCTCTTGCCGCAGCGGCCCACCGGGGCGCACCCGGACCCCGGTCGACGGGGCCGCGCCGGAGGGCTGAAATGAGCGTGGGGGTCGTGCGTAGGACTGCCTGAACGGAATGGGAGGCACACCATGACGAAGGCGCTCGCGATCATCATCCTGACCTTCGCGCTCGAGGCGGGGTTCCTCCTCCAGATCGCGGTCCCGGCGTAGCGGCGGCCGCGCGGCCCTCAGCGCAGGTCGCGCAGCGTCCGCGCGCCGAGCTCCCTGCGCAGCACGAGGAAGAGCTCGGCGGTGGCGATGGCGTCGGTGAGGGCGTCGTGGGCGCCGTAGGCGGGCAGGCCGTAGCGCGCCCGGGCCGCCCACAGGTTGAGGTCGGGCTCGTGCTCCTGCGCGGCGGGGTCGATGAAGCGGGCCTTCCGGGCGGCCTTCACGATGAGATCCACCGTGTCCACCACCGCCGGCGAGGGCCAGCGGAGGCCCGTCTCGCGGTGCGCGCGGCGCAGGAAGCGCACGTCGATGGCCGCCTGGTGGACGAGCAGCACCCCGTCGCCGAGCCGCCGGTCGATCTCGCCCAGCACCTCCTCGAGCGGCGGCGCCTCGCGCACCTCGCCCGGCACGAGCTGGTGGGCCGTCACCGAGGCCGCGGAGATGGCGCGCGCGCCGTCCGCCCGCACCAGGCTCTGGTAGCTCTCCCCGAGCCGCACCGTGCCCTCGCGCAGCGGCACCATCCCCACCGCCACGATGGGGTCGCGCCGCGGGTCGAGCCCGCCGGTCTCGAGGTCGAGCGCCCAGTAGACGACCTCGTCCCAGGGTGGAGAGGGCCAGAGCATGCGTCAGCGAGCGACCCCGCTCCACGCTCCCCGCGCGCGGCTCATCAGAACAAATCCGTCTTGAAGTGGTAGGCGGCGGTGTCCTGCCAGTCGCGGATCGCCCGCAGCGAGTCCTTGAGTCGGCTGCGCTCGATCGACGACAGCGCCGAGAGGGAGACGCGGTTCACCGGCGGCTTCCCCTCGGCCAGCATCCGCGCCTGCTCGCGCAGCCGGAGCCCCAGGAGGAACCGGTAGGCCTCGCGCAGCGTCGCGCGCACGTCCTCGCCGATGAGCCCGGCCGCCACCACCGCGTCGAGACGCGCCAGCGTGTTGCGCGCCGTCGAGCCCACCTCGAGCGCGTACGGCCGCGCCAGGAAGACGATGGGCGAGATGCCGTGCAGCTTGAGGTCCACCTCCTCGCCGCGCAGGCGCATGAGCAGGGAGGGCGGGGGCCGGAACTCGAGCGCCGCCTTGGCCATGCAGGCCAGGAAGACACGCGCCTTGCTCGCCCGCGCCAGCACCGCCTCGAGCGGCCCGAGATCGAGCGCGCCGTGCACCTTGCGGAAGTCGAAGAAGATCGCGGCCTGCAGGAGCGCCTGCGGCTTCGGGTCGTCGATCCAGCCCCGGAAGCGCGCCTCCCACTCCGGCAGGGGCGCGTGGTGCTCCCGCGCCATGTAGCCGCCGGGGCAGCGCGGGAAGCCGGCCGCCTCGAGGTCGGTGTTGGCGCGCTCCGCCAGCGCGGCGAAGTACGGCTCGCAGCTCGCGTCGCCGCCGTGGACGAGCGCGTTGTCCTGGTCGGTGAGGAGCGTCTGCTCCATCCGCCCCTCGGAGCCGAACGCGATCCAGGCGTACGGCGCGGGCGGCGGGCCGAGCTCCGCCTCGGCCCAGCGCAGGATGCGGGTGAGCAGCGCGTCGTTGAGCCGCGCCACGAACCCCGCGATGACGGTCGCGTCGAGGCCGCCGGCGAGGAGCGACGAGGCCATCTCGCTCACGCGCCCGCCGTAGCCGGGGAGCGCCTCGCGCGAGCCGAGCCGCTCCACCGAGCGCAGCACCGCCGGCGGTCCCTGCGCCGCCGAGCGGAGGAGGTCGCTCGAGGTGAGCACGCCCAGGATCTCGCCGCCGCGCGCGATGGGCAGGTGGTGCACCCCGGTGTCGAGCAGGATCTGCCACGCCTCGTAGACGGCGGTCTTCTCGGGGACGGTGCGGAGCGGCGCCGAGTAGACCCGCGTCACCGGCGTGTCGGGCCCGAGCCCCTCGGCCAGCACCTTGTTGCGGAAGTCGCGGTCGGTGACGATCCCCGGCGGCGCCGTCTCCACCAGGACCGAGGTGACGTGGTGCTCGCGCATGACGCGCGCCGCCTCGCCCACCGTGGCGCCGGCGCCCACCCGCACCGGCGGCCGGCGCACCAGCGTCTCGACCGCCGCGCCCAGGTCGGCCGAGGCGGTCACCACCTGCGCCCGCTCCAGGCTGTGCTTGAGCCGCTCGGCCAGCCCGCTCGCGAAGTGGCTCGCGAAGCGCGCGTCGGTCAGGAGCTCGTGGAACACGGCGCCGGGGAGGCGGTACGCCAGCAGGTCCTCCTCCACCTGTACGTCGAGCGTCGCCTTGCCGGTGATGAGGGAGGTGTAGCCGAAGATCTCCCCCTCCTCGAGCAGCTGCAACATCTGCCCGTCGCGCTCGATGCGGACCGCGCCCTTGCGGATGACGTAGAGGTGGGCGAGCGGGACGGTGCCGCTCGCCGCGAGGCGCGCCCCCGCCGGGAAGTAGGCGATCTCGAGCGAGCCGGCGGCGCGCTCGAAGAGCGGCGCCGGCAGATCGCCGAAGGGGCGGGTCGCCCGCAGGAAGGCGATCGGGTCGAGCGCGGCCATGGTGGCCGGGGGAGCATAGCAGCGGCCGGGGCTCCGCCGGGGGCCTGCGCCGGGAGCCCCGCCCGGGGCGGCGGCGCCGGACCGCCCGCGCGACGCGCCGCGGCGCGCTAAGCCGAGGCCATGGCCAAGCCCCGCGCTCCCCGCCGTCGCCGTCCGGCGACCCGCCCCCCCGCCAGCACCACCGCCCTCGCCCGGAGCCGCCCCGGCGCCGGCGGGCGCGCCCTGGCGCAGGCCGAGCACGCGCTCGACGGCGCGGATCTGGCCGGCGCCGACCTCACCGGCCTCGCGCTGCGCGGCCGGGCCCTCCGCGGCGCGGACCTCACCGGCGCCGACCTCACCGGCGCGAGGCTCCTCGCCTGCGACCTGCGCGGCGCGCGGCTCGCCGGCGCCAAGCTCGGCGGGGCGCGGCTGGCGCTGTGCGACCTGCGCGGCGCGGAGCTCGAGGGGGCGCAGCTCCGCGAGGTGCGCCTCGCCGCCTGCGCCTTCACCGAGGCGCAGCTCGCGCGCGCCGATCTGGCGGAGGGGCGGCTGGCGGCGGTGTCGCTGGCCGGGGCCGACCTCTCCCGCGCCAGCCTCGCCGGCGCGAAGCTCCTCCTCTGCTCGCTCGCCGGCGCGGACCTCACCTCGGCCAAGGTCGAGGGCGCGAGCTTCTTCCTCTCCTGGCTGCCCGGCGCCGACTTCACCCGCGCCCGCCTCGCGCGCGCCCGCTTCGCGCTCTCCGCGCTCGGGGGCGCCGTCTTCGACCGGGTGACCGGGATCGACGGCGAGAGCTTCGCGCTCTCGTGGGGCGGCGCGGCCCAGGGCGCCTGAGGCCGGGCCCGCCGCGCGCTTTCCCTTGCTGGCGGGGGCGGGCGGCCCGATACTCCGCGGCGCCGTGATCCCCTACTTCGAGCTCCCCACCGTCCACCTCGGCCCGTTCACGCTCCAGGCGTTCGGCCTCTTCGCCGCGCTGGGCGTCTACGCCGCCGCCCGCATCGCGGTGAGCGAGGCCGCCCGCCGCAAGCTCGACCCGCAGCCGCTCTCCGACTTCGCGGTGTGGGGCGTGGCGGCCGGCGTGATCATGGGGCACGTGGTGCACCTCGTCCTCTACCACCCGGAGGAGCTCCACGACTGGCGCCGCGTCCTCTACTTCTGGGAGGGGCTCTCCTCGTTCGGAGGGCTGCTCGGCGGCGTGCTGGCGGCGATGGTCTTCTTCGGCCGGCGCCCCATCCGCTTCGACACCTACGCCGACGCGCTGGCGCTGGGGATCGCGCCGGGGTGGGGCATCGCGCGCGTCGGCTGCTTCGTCATCCACGACCACCCCGGCGTCCTCACCAGCTTCCCGCTCGCGGTGCGCTTCCCTCCCGAAGCGGCCTACACCCTCGGCTTCAGCGGCACCCGGCACGACCTGGGGCTCTACGACGCCCTGGCGCTCTTCGCCTTCGCGGCCATCCTCTTCGCGCTCGACCGGCGCGGGCTCCTGCGCGGGCGCCTCCTGGCGCTGCTCGCGCTGATGTACGGCACGAGCCGCTTCCTCTTCGACTTCCTCCGCGCCACCGACGTGCCCTACGCCGACGCGCGCTACCTCGGGCTCACCCCGGCGCAGTACTTCTGCTTCGCGCTGTGGGCGTACGGCCTCTGGAAGCTCCGCACGGTCCGGCAGTAGAAGGGAGGGGTGGCGCCCTCCTGCGCGATCGTCCTCCGCCCGTGCGACCCCCCGTCGCCGCTCGTCCTCGCGGCCGAGCAGCGGCTGGCCGGGGTGGTCGCGGAGGTGGTCGCGGCCGAGGCCGCCGTCGAGCTCCTGGCCCGGGAGCTCTCCGCCTTCGAGGCGAGCTGGCGCGAGGCGACCGAGGCCGCCTTCGCCGAGCTCGAGCGCGCGCAGCGCCTCGGGCGGAGGCTGCAGCGGCTCCTGGACGAGCTCGCGCGCCTGACCGGGCTCGCGCGCGACGGCGAGCCGGCGGCGGATCGCCGGACCGCGCCGCCGCGCCCGCAGGCGGCCCGGCGGGCACGCGCTCGCGCCGGGGCGCGGGACGAGGAGCGCCGGGCCGCGCCGCGCGCGCCGCCGGGGCCCGACGCCGCGCCCGAGGACCTCAAGACCCTCTACCGGCGCCTGGCGCGGCTCCTCCACCCCGACCTGGCCCGCGGCGGCCCCGCCGAGCGGCAGCGCCGCTCGGACCTCATGGCGAAGGCGAACGAGGCCTGGCGGCGCCGGGACCGGGTGGCGCTGGAGCTGCTCGCCGAGCGGCTCGGCGCCGGTGAGCCGGGGCCGCTCGCCGAGCTCGACGACCGGGCGCGGCTCGCGCACCTGGCGCGGCGCACCGGCGCGATGGAGGCGGCGCTGGCGCGGCTCGCGGGCGCCCGCGCGCAGCTCGAGCGCTCGACCGAGGCGCGGCTCCGCGCCGACGCGGCGCGGCGGCGGGAAGCGGGCGGCGACGCGCTGGCCGAGGCGGCCCAGCTCGCGCGCGAGCAGGCCGCTGCGCTGCGGGCGGCGGCCCTCCCGCGGCTCGACGCGCTGGCGCTGGCCGCCCGGCTGCTGGAGAAGGAGCTGGCCAAGACGGGCGGCCGGGCGGCCGCCAGCCCGCTCGTCCGGGAAGCGGCCGGGGCGGGGCGCGCGCTCACCTCGGGCGCGCGCGCGCTCGCGGAGCGGCTCGCCGAGGAGGCGCGCGGGCCGGCGCCGTGGCAGGCGGCGCTCACGCTCCTCGCCTGGCTGGCCGAAGAGGCGGGTCGGCCCCCGGCGCCGCTGGAGGAGGCGGCGGAGCTCGCGGCCCGGTGGGAGGCGCTCTGCGCCGGGTGGACCGGCGCCCCCGACCTGGCCACCGCCCTCGCCGAGCCGCCGCGCGCCGTGGAGGTGGGCCTGCGCGAGCGCGGCGAGGGGATCGCCGCCGGGCTCCAGCTCGCCGCGCCCGACCTCGCCGCGGGCGTCCGCGCGGCGCTCGCCGACGAGGGGGTGAGGGCGCTCGCGGCGCGCGTGCTGGTGGCGCTCGGGCCGCGCGAGGCGTGCCGCGCCTGCGGCGAGAGCGTCTACGCCGTCCACCTGCTCCGCGTCCGCGGCATCGAGGACGTCCACGGGCTCGCCTGCCCTCGCTGCGCGGCGATCCTGCGGAGCTTCTTCGTCTACGGGCCGCCGGAGGGCGTGGCCGCGCTCGGGCCGGCGGCGGTGGCCTGCGGGCTCGTCGCCGAGCAGGAGGTCCGCCTCGACGGCGCGACCCTGGCGTTCCAGATGCTCCCCGCCGAGCGGGCGCGCCTCACCGCGCGCGCGCTCGTCCGGCGCGCGACCGAGCTGTGCCTCGCGCCCCACGGCATCGCGCTGCCGCGCGGCGCGCTCCACGTGCTCGCCGGCCGCGCGCCGCTCGCGGCCGGGGCGCGCGTGCCCGAGGGCGCTCGCCTCCGGCTCGCCTGCGCGCCCTCCGCAGGGGTGAGCGAGCGCGAGCTGGTGCGCCTGGTTCGCGCCGGCGCGCGGCGCCGCTTCCGGGCGTGACGGCCGGCGCCGCCGGCGCCGCCGGAAGCCCGCGCGGGTGCTCTCCCGCCCGCCCACCGAGGCGGCGAGCACGGCGGCGCGGCGAGGCTTACATGAAAGCGGAGCCGTGAAGTCGATGAACGAGGAGGCTCCGCATGAAGCTCTGCCCCTACTGCGCGGAGGAGATCCAGGACGCCGCGATCCGGTGCAAGCACTGCCGCAGCGACCTGCCGGCCGCCACCGCCTCGGGCGGGCCGGAGCGGAGGACGCGGCGGCGGCTCGTGGCGAGCATCGGGCTCCTCGCCGCCCTGCTCGCCGCCGCGCCGGTGCTGGCGTGGCCGCTCCTCCGGCACCTCCAGCCGGACCGCTGCGAGCCGACGAACTGGGTGGAGTGGCACCGCGCCATGCGCCAGCAGTGCCTCACGCCCTCGTACGTCTGCGAGCACATGACGACGCCCGGCATGCTGCAGGATCCCGAGGTGGCGCGGTCGTTCGGCGCCGGCGCCGAGGCCGAGCCCTCGCACCTGTCCGAGCTGGTGGGCCGGATGCGGAGCGCCTTCGGCTGCGCGCCGGAGGGCGGGCCCGCGTTCCACGCGGAGCCGCCGGCGAACCCGCACGCCTTCCCGCTGCCCGCCTTCCCCATCCCGCAGGACGGGCCGCGGAGCCTCTAGTCCTCCCGCGCCCGCTGCCGCGGGGGCGGCGTGACGCGCACGCGCCTGACCTGGCGCGCGGTCGCCTCCACCACCTCCAGCGCCGCGCCGTCGGGCAGCGCGAAGCGCGCGCCGGCGGCCGGGATGCCGCCCGCGAGGGCGATGCAGAGCCCCGCGACCGTGGAGTACCCGTCACCCTCCGGCAGCGCGAGGTCGAGCTCCCGGTTCACCTCGCGCAGCGGCGCGTCCCCCCGCAGGAGCGCCCGGCCGTCCGGCTCGCGGGTCGCCCACGGCGAGACCACCTCGGTCTCGGCCAGGATGTCGCCGACGAGCTCCTCCACCAGGTCCTCCAGCGTCACGAGCCCCGCCACGCCGCCGTGCTCGTCCACCACGATGCTGAGCTGGAGCCGGCGCGCCTGCATCTCGCGCAGCACGTCCACCGCCCGCGCGCTCTCCGGCACGAAGTGCGCGGGCCGCAGGAGGTCCTCCATGACGACGAGGCCCTTCTCCCAGACGAGCGCGAGCGCCTCCCGCGCGACGAGGTAGCCGACCACGTCGTCGAGCGTGCGCTGGTAGACCGGCAGCCGCCCGTGGCCCTCCTCCAGCAGCACGCGCCGCAGCTCCTCCTCCGAGGCGTCGCGGCGGATGGCGGCCATCCGGTTGCGCGGGACCATGACGTCCCCCGCCGTCAGCTCGCCGAACTCGAGCGCCCGGGACGCGATCTCGCCCGACTTGGCGTCGAGCGTGCCGCTGCGCGTCGCCTCCTCCACCATCTGCGAGATCTCCTCGACCGAGACGCGCGCCTCCGTGAACGTCGTGCGGTCGCCGAACGGGGCGAGCACCAGGTTCGAGCTCCGGGTGAGCAGCCAGACGAGCGGACGCGCCAGCGCCGAGAGCGCCTGGAGCGGGCGCGCCACGGCCAGCGCGACCGGCTCCGGCGAGCGGAGCGCGAGCGACTTGGGCACGAGCTCGCCGAGCACGAGGGAGAGGAACGAGACGAGCGCGACGACGGCGCCGAGGGCCAGGTCGTGCGCGTAGGCGCCGAGCCCGGGGATCCCGGCCAGCAGCGGCGTGAGCCGCGCCGCGAGGGTGGCGCCGCCGAACGCGGCGGCGGTCGCGCCCACCACCGTCACCCCGATCTGGACGGTGGCCAGGAACTGCTCGGGGGCCCGCCGCAGGGCCGCCACCGCGCGCGCGCCGCGCCGCCGCTCCTCGACGAGCGTCGCCAGCCGCGCCCGGCGCACGGCCACCACCGCCATCTCCGCCCCCGCGAAGAACCCGTTCGCGAGGATCAGCACGACGAGGATGGCGATCTCGGCCAGCACCCCACGGTTGTACCCCGAGCCCGGGGGCACGCGCCCGCCCGACCGGTGCGCGCCGCTGTCCGGGCTCCGAGCGGGGCTTTGATCCGGCCCTCACCAGCGGCGTAGCCTCGACTTCACGCGGCGGGGAGAGACGGTGATCGAGCAGCGGACAGCGGCCGTTCCCGGGGGCGTGGCCCCCGCGCCCGAGCGCGCGCCGGAGCTGCTCGCCCACCTCGTCCGCTACGCCGTCCTCGCCCCCTCCCGCCACAACACCCAGCCCTGGCTGTTCGAGATCGAGGGGCCGGAGCTGCGCGTGTACGCCGACGCCCGGCGCGCGCTGCCCGCCGCCGACCCCGACGGGCGCGAGCTCGCCATGGCCTGCGGCGCCGCGCTCCACAACGTCGAGGTGGCGGCGCTCCACTTCGGCCGCGCCACCTCCGTCGAGCTCCTGCCGGCCGTGCGCAAGGACGCGCTCGTCGCCCGGCTCACGCTCGAGGAGCGGTGCTCGGCGGGGCCGCTCGACGAGGCGCTCTTCCGGGCGTTGCCGGAGCGCCGGACCAACCGCCTCGCCTTCGACGCGCGCGAGCCGCCGCCGGGGCTCCTCGCCCTGCTGGCCCGCGACGCCGGGGCCTGCGGGGCCTGGCTGCGCGTGGTCGAGCCGCCCGCGCGGCCGGCGGTGGCGGAGCTGGTGGCGGAGGGCGACCGGATCGAGTGGTCGAACCCGCGCTTCCGGGCGGAGGTGGCGGCCTGGTCGCGCCAGGGCCGCGCGCCCACCGGCGACGGGATGCCCGGCTACGCGGAGGGCCTCTCGGAGCCCGCCGCGGTGCTGCGCCAGCTGCTCCTGCGCCTGCGGCCGGACGTGAGCGGGGAGACGCGGCGCGACCGCCACTACGCGCTCCACACCCGCGCGCTCCTCGTCCTCTCCACCGCCCGCGACCACGGCCAGGACTGGGTCGCCGCGGGGCGGGCGCTCCAGCGCGTGCTCCTGCGGGCGGCCGCCTGCGGGCTCTCCGCCTCCTACTTCAGCCAGGCGGTGGAGGTGCCGCGGCTGCGGGCCGGCCTGCGGCAGGCGCTCGGAGAGCGCGGGCACCCGCAGCTCCTCTTCCGGCTCGGGTTCGGCCGGGCGCTCGCGCCCACGCCGCGGCGCCCGGCGGCCGAGGTGCTGCGCTCGCTGCGGGCCGCGGCCCCGAGCTGCGCGCTCATGGGGCCGGTCGCTCACGCCCTGAGCCCGTAGAGCACCGTCCGCTCCTCGGCGCGGGCGCGCGCCAGCGCGTCCTCGCCCCCGCGCGCCCGGGGGTGGGTGGGCCGCGCCTCGAGCGTGAAGGCGACCTTCAGGCCCGCCCGCTCGAAGTGCCCCGCGAGCTCCCCCTCCGCGCGGAGCCCGAGCCGCTCGGCCAGGTCGGAGAGCACGAGCCAGCCTTCCCCGCCCGGCGCGAGGTGCTCCGGCAGCCCGGCGAGCAGCCGCGCCAGCACCTCGCCCCCCGGATCGTAGATGGCGCGGTCGAGCGCGCCCTGCGGCGCCCCCGGCAGCCAGGGCGGGTTCGCCACCACGAGCTCGGCGCGGCCCGCCGGGTAGAGGTCCGCCTCGATCACCTCCACCGCGGCCGCCACCCCGAGCCGCCGCGCGTTGTCGCGCGCGCAGGCGACCGCCCGTGGGTCGAGGTCGGTGGCGACCACGCGCGCCCCGGCGCGCGCGAGCAGCCCCGCGAGGACGCCGGTGCCGGTGCCGACGTCGAAGGCGGTCGCGCCGCGGAGCGGCCCGCGCCGCGAGAGGGCGCGCGCCACCAGCTCGACGTACTCGCCCCGCACCGGCGCGAACACCCCGTACGCAGGGTGAACGGCCCCGCCCAGCGCCGGGACCGGCACGCCGCGCCGGAGCCACTCGTAGGCGCCGACGGCGCCGAGCAGCTCCCGGAGCGGCATGAGCGCGGGCGCGTCCGGCGGGGCGCCGAAGGCCGCCGCGAGCGGCGCCTCCAGCGGCGGCGCGCGCCGGAGCGGCGAGCTCCAGCCCGGCCCGAGCGGGACGCAGAGCCGGGAGAGGACCTCGTGCTCCAGCCGGCGCCGCTCGCGCTCGGCGCGGTAGAGCGCGGCGGCCCCGGGACCCGCGGGAGGCGGCGCGCGCAGCCGCCGGCCCATGGCGGCGAGCAGCTGCCGCCCGTTGTGCCAGTCGCCGCCGTAGACGAGCCCGGTGCCGCCGGCGGCGAGCCGCAGCGCGGCGCCGGCGGTGGTGCGGTCGTCCGCCGCGGCCAGGCGGCCCGGCGGCGGCGTACCCTCCGACCACCACGCGGCGCGCCGCTCGGCGCCGCCGGCGCGGTACACCAGCTCAGGGTGGGTCCCGATGGCCATCGAGCCTCAGAGTGTCACGCGCCCGGCGCGGCGCGCCATTAGATAGGTGGCCATGACGCCCGAGCCGGAGCCGATCACGGCCAGCCCGAGCTTTTCGAACCTGGCCTTCGTCGAGAAGCTCTACTTCGACTACCTCCAAGATCCCGAGTCGGTCGACCCCACCTGGCGGGCCTACTTCAGGGAGCTCCCCGCGCCGGCGGGGCGCGCAGCGCCCGCCTCCTTCCCGCGCCCCGCGAACGGCGCCGCGCGGGCGCCCTCCGGCGCCGCCCTCGCCGCGGCGGAGGACCCCGGCCGCGCGCGCGGCGAGGCGTTCCAGTTCAAGGTCGACCGGCTGGTGCAGGCCTACCGCGAGCACGGGCACCTGCACGCGCGGCTCGACCCGCTCGGGCTGGAGCGGCGCGGGACCGAGGCCGCGATCGGCCTCGCCACCTTCGGCCTGTCCGAGGCGGACCTCGACCTGCCGGTGGCCGACGTGGGCCGCTCCGCCGGCGCCCGGACCCTGCGCGAGCTGGTGGCGCGCCTGCAGGAGACCTACTGCCGCACGCTGGGGGTGGAGCTGGCGCACCTGCACGACATGGACCTGCGCTCCTGGCTCGAGGAGCGGATGGAGCGGACCCGCAACCACATCACCCTCACCCCCGACGTCGAGCGCTTCATGCTCCGGAAGCTCACCGAGGCGGAGCTGTTCGAGCAGTTCCTCGGGACGCGCTTCCTGGGCGCCAAGCGCTTCAGCCTGGAGGGGGGCGAGGGGCTCGTGCCCATGCTCGAGCTCGTCATCGACCGGGCGGTCGGGCACGGGGTGAAGGACATCGCCATCGGGATGGCGCACCGCGGGCGGCTCAACGTGCTCGCCAACGTGGTGGGCAAGCCCGTCCGGCAGATCTTCGCGGAGTTCCGCGACCGCGCCATCATCTCGGCGGGCGGCGGTGACGTGAAGTACCACCTCGGCTACCAGGGCGAGCACGCCACGCCCGAGGGCGCCCCGGTGACCCTCTCGCTCGCCTTCAACCCCTCGCACCTGGAGTGGATCGACACGGTGGTGCAGGGGAAGGTGCGCGCGCGGCAGGACCGGTACCGCGACCTCGCGCGCTCCGGGGTCCTGCCCATCGTGATCCACGGCGACGCCGCCTTCGCCGGCCAGGGCATCGTGGCGGAGAGCCTCAACATGTCGCTCCTCGACGGCTACACCGTCGGGGGGACGATCCACATCGTGGTGAACAACCAGGTAGGCTTCACCACCTCGCCCCGCGACGGGCGCTCCACCTTCTACGCCACCGACGTCGCGCGCATGCTGCAGATCCCGGTCTTCCACGTGAACGGGGAGGATCTCGAGGCGGTGGCGCAGGCGGTGCTGCTGGCGGTCGACTTCCGCCAGCGCTTCCGCTCGGACGCCGTCATCGACTTCTGGTGCTACCGCAAGTACGGCCACAACGAGGGCGACGAGCCGGCCTTCACCCAGCCCGTCATGTACCAGGCCATCCAGCGGAAGCCCTCGCTGCGCCAGGCCTACGCCGCGCAGCTGGTGGAGAAGAAGGTCGTCTCCCCGGAGGACGTCGACGCGCTCTCCGCGGAGGCGCGGCGCAAGCTGGACGAGGCCTACCAGGCCTCGTCGGCCATCGCCGTCTCGCCCGGGCCGCCGGTCATGGAGGGGGTGCGGGCGCGCTACCGCGGCGGCCCGATCGCGGGCACCTCGGCCCGCATCGCGACCGCGGTGGCGCCGGACGTGCTGTCCGCGGTCGGGCGCGGCCTCACCTCCACCCCGCAGGGCTTCCACGTGCACCCCAAGGTCGCGAAGCTGCTGGAGGCGCGCGCGGAGATGGTCGACGGCCGGCGCCCCGTGGACTGGGGCATGGGCGAGGCGCTCGCCTACGGGACGCTCGCCTGGGAGGGGGCGCGGGTGCGTCTCTCCGGCCAGGACGTGCGGCGCGGGACGTTCAGCCACCGCCACGCGGTGCTGTTCGATCAGCAGACCGGGCGGCCCTACGCGCCGCTGTCGAACCTGCGCGAGGGCCAGGGGGTGGTGGAGCTGCGCGACAGCCCGCTCAGCGAGGCGGGCGTGCTCGGGTTCGAGTACGGCTACAGCCTCGAGATGCCCGACGGCCTCACCATCTGGGAGGCGCAGTTCGGCGACTTCGTGAACGCGGCCCAGGTCATCATCGACCAGTTCCTCTCGTCGTCCGAGGCGAAGTGGAACCGGCTCTCGGGGCTGGTGCTGCTCCTGCCGCACGGGATGGAGGGGCAGGGGCCGGAGCACTCCTCGGCGCGGCTGGAGCGCTTCCTCGAGCTGTCGGTGGACGACAACTGGCAGGTGATGAACCTCACCACCCCCGCCCAGATCTTCCACGCGCTGCGGCGGCAGGTGCTCGCCGACTGGCGCAAGCCGCTCGTGGTGATGTCGCCGAAGAGCCTGCTGCGCCACCCCGAGGCCGTCTCGTCGCTCGCCGACTTCACGCAGGGGGGGCTGCGCTACTTCATCGCCGACGAGCTGGGCGACCCGTCCGAGGTGACGCGGGTCGTGCTCTGCTCGGGCAAGATCGCGTACGAGCTCCGGGCGGCGCGGGCGGCGGCCGAGGCGCGCCAGGTGGCGATCGTGCGGCTGGAGCAGCTCTACCCGCTCAACACGTCCGACCTGCTCGCGCAGCTCGGGCGCTACGGCGGGCTGCGCGAGGTGGTCTGGGTGCAGGAGGAGCCGCGCAACATGGGGGCGTGGGAGTTCGTGAACCTGCACCTGTCGCCGCTCCTGCGCGGGGCGGCGGAGCTGTCGTGCCTCTCCAGGCCGCCCTCGGCCAGCCCGGCGGCCGGCTCCGCCACCCGCCACAAGCTGGAGCAGGCGGCGCTGGTGCAGCAGGCCGTCGGCGCGCCGGTCGAGCCGGTCGCCGCGCAGGCTTCCCGTTGACGAAAGGTGGATGAACCGATGTCGATCGAGCTGCGCGTCCCCGCGCTGGGCGAGTCCATCACCCAGGCGACGGTGGGGACCTGGCTGAAGAAGGAAGGCGACGCGGTCCAGGTGGACGAGCCGGTGGTGGAGGTAGAGAGCGAGAAGGCCACCGTGGCGCTCCCCGCGCCCGCCGCCGGCGTGCTGCGGCGGATCGTGAAGGCGAGCGGCGCGAACGTGGCGGTGGGCGAGGTCATCGGCGAGCTGGAGGAGGGGGCGGCCGCGATCGCGGCGCCGCCGAGGCCGGGCGCCCCGCAGCCCGCGGTCCGGGCGGTGCCCGCGCCCGCGACACCGGCCTCGGCCTCGACCGCGGCCCCGGCCGCGAATTCGACCGCGACCTCGACGGCGACCGCCGCGGCGGCAGCGGCGACCTCGGGACGCGGCGGCGACGGCGCACACGGGCGCGTCCGCGCCCCGCCGTCGGTGCGCCGGCTCATGGCCGAGCGCGGGCTCGCCGCGGCGGACGTGGCGGGCGGCGCGGTCGTGCGCCGCGCCGACCTGGATCGCGCGCTGGAGGCGCGCCCCGCGCCCGCGCCCGGGGCCGGTCGCGACGGCGCGAGCGCCGCGCGCGAGCGGGTGGTGCCCATGACCCCGCTCCGGCGCACGGTGGCGCGGCGGCTCCTCGAGGCGCAGCAGGGCGCCGCCATCCTGACGACCTTCAACGAGGTCGACATGTCGCGGGTCCTCGCCCTGCGCGAGAAGCACGGCGCCGCGTTCCTGGAGGCCCACGGCGTGAAGCTCGGCTTCATGTCGTTCTTCGTGAAGGCGTCGGTCGAGGCGCTGCGCGCCTGGCCCGGCGTGAACGGCGAGGTCCGCGGGCAGGACATCGTCTACAAGGACCACTACGACATCGGCGTGGCGGTCGGCGGGGGCAAGGGGCTCGTCGTCCCGGTGCTGCGCGACGCCGACCAGCTCTCCTTCGCCCAGATCGAGCAGGCCATCGGCGAGCTCGGCAAGAAGGCGAGGGAGAACCGCATCACCATGCAGGACCTGGAGGGCGGCACGTTCACCATCTCGAACGGCGGCGTCTACGGCTCCTTGCTCTCGACCCCCATCCTCAACCCGCCGCAGTCGGGCATCCTCGGCCTGCACAAGATCGAGAAGCGCGCGGTGGTCGGGCCGGGCGACGCGGTGGTCGTGCGGCCCATGATGTACGTCGCCCTCAGCTACGACCACCGGCTCGTCGACGGCCGCGAGGCGGTCTCCTTCCTGGTGCGGGTGAAGGAGTGCATCGAGGACCCGGAGCGGCTGCTGTTCGAGCTCTGACGCCGGCTCACCTCGGCGGCGCCCTGGAGTCGAGCGGTGCCGCGCGTTGCGCCCGCGGCTCCCGGACCTCCCGCGGCAGCATCGCCAGGAGGTCGCGCGCGTCCTGGATCGCGTGGCCGCCGAGGTCGTTGTTGAAGTAGACGAAGGCGTCGCCGCGCGCCGCAGAGCGGGCGAGGTCGCGGGCCACCGGGGCGAGCGCCTCGGCGCCGTAGCGCCCCCGGTACCGGCCGGTGGTGCCGTGGAACCGGAGGTAGCGGAAGCCGCCGGTGAGGCGGGGCGGGGGCCGCGGCACGAGGTCGTGCTCGCAGAACGCGGCGCCGTGGCGGTCGAGGACCTCGCAGATCGCCTCGTCGTACCAGCGCGCGTCGCGGAACTCGACCGCGTGGCGGAGGCCGCGGGGGAGGGCGGCGAGGAAGGCGTCGAGGCGCGCCGCGTCCGCGCTCCAGCGCGGGGGGAGCTGCCACAGGACCACCGCCAGCTTCGGGCCGAGCCGCGACACGGGCTCGAAGTACCTCGCGACGCCGGGCCTCGGGTCGAGGAGGCGCTTCATGTGCGTGAGGTAGCGGCTGCCCTTGGCCGCGAAGACGAAGTCGTCCGGCGTCTCGGCGCGCCAGCGCGCGACCGCCTCGGGCCGCGGCAGCCGGTAGAAGGTGGCGTTGAGCTCCACCGTGGGGAACTCGGCGGCGTAGCGCGCGAGCCAGCGCCGCGGCGGGAGGTCCCGCGGGTAGAGGACGCCGCGCCAGTGCTGGTAGACGAACCCGCTCGTCCCGACGAGCACGCGGCCCATGGGGCGAAGGTAAGCACGCGGGGAGCGGGGCCTCGCTCACCGCCTGCGCGGCTGCGGGGGCTCGGCGCGCAGCGGGTCCTCGGGCCAGGCGTGGCGCGGGTAGCGGCGCATGAGCTCGCGGCGGAGCGCAGGGTAGTGGCGCGACCAGAAGCCGGCCAGGTCGGTCGTCACCTGCTGCGCCCGCCCGTTCGGCGCGAGCAGGTGGAGCACGAGCGGCACCCGCCCCTGGGCGAGCCGGGGCCCGTCCGCCAGGCCGAAGAAGTCCTGCAGCCGGCTCGCGATCCAGGGCGGCTTGTCGCCCGCCTCGTACTCGACCTTCACGCTCCGCCCGCCGGGCAGGGTCACCCGCTCGGGCGCCAGCCGCTCGAGCAGCGCCCGCGCCGGGGGCGCCAGCGCGCCGAGGAGCGCGCCCTCCAGCCCCACCTCGCGCAGCTCGGCGAAGCTGCGCCGCCCCACGCACGCCGCGCGCAGCGCCGCCTCGACCCCGTCCTCCCCGGGCGCGGGCAGCCCCGCGTCGGGAGCGTGGCGGGCGGCGAAGGCGAGCCGGGCGAGCAGCCGATCGAGCGCGCCCTCGCCCGCGAAGGAGCGCGCCCCGCGCGCGCGCGCCGCCTCGAGCAGCGCCGCCGCGGCGCGGTCGGGGTCGACGCGCGCGGCGCGCGCCTCCTCCAGCACGAGGTCGCGGTAGACGAGGCGCTCGAAGCCGTCGGCGCGCTCTGCGGTTGCGTCCCAGCGCACCTCCTCCTCGTAGCGGAGCGCGTCGGGGAAGAGGTCGAGCAGCATCTCCTGGGTGACGGCGCTCGCGAGCCGCACCACCGCCCCGCCCGCGCCGGGCCGCCCCGCGACCCGCACCCGGCGCTCCTCCGCGTCGACGGCCACGAGGAGCGGCGCCTCGCGCACCGCGCTCTCCGGCGCGAGCCGCGCGCTGCCGCCGCCCGCCAGCACCACCTCGTCCGACCCCGGCGCGCGCCGCCGCGCCACGCGGTCGGGGAAGCCGGCCAGGGTCGCGCGCAGGAGGGCCTCCTCGGCCGCCGTCGCCGTCGCAGTCGCGGTCGAATTCGCGGTCGAGGTCGACCGCCGCTGCACCAGCCGCTCCAGCTGCCGCCGCGCCCGCTCCACCGCCTGCACTGCGCCCGGCGCGAGGCGGAGCCGCCGCAGCGCCCCCTCCGCGAAGCGCGCGCGCGCCGCCTCCTCGAAGAGCGAGGCCAGCTCCAGCAGGTCGGAGGGGCCGGTGGGCACGTCCCGCCGCGGCGCGGGCGCGCCCGGACCCGCGAGCCGCCCCGCCTCGAAGGCGCGGATGTCGCGCTCGCCGAGCAGCGCCGCCAGCAGCGCGCCTCCGGGTCCATCGCCCGCCTCCTCCGCGGCGACCACCAGCCGCGCCAGCCGCGGGTGGAGCGGGAAGCGCGCGAGCCGCCGGCCGAGGGCGGTGATCCGGCCCGCGGCGTCGAGCGCGCCGAGGTCGCGCAGGAGCGCGTGCGCCGCCTCCCACGCCGCCGGTGGCGGAGCGTCGAGCCAGAAGCCCTCGCCCGCCGCGACGCCGAGCTGGGCGAGCGCGAGCGCGGTCCCGGCCAGGTCCTCGCGCCGGATCTCCGGCAGGTCGAACTCGGGCCGCGCGTCGTGGTCGTGGCGCGTGTAGAGGCGCAGGCACCGGCCCGCCCGCGTCCGCCCCGCGCGCCCTGCCCGCTGCGCCGCCGAAGCGCGGCTCACCTTGCGCAGCTCGAGGGTGGGGAGCCCCGACCACGGCGAGTGCGCCGCCACGCGGGCGAGCCCGGAGTCCACCACCGCAGCCACGCCCTCGATCGTGACCGAGGTCTCCGCCACGTTGGTGGAGAGGATGACCTTGCGCCGGGCGGACGGGCCCACGGCGCGGTCCTGCTCCTCGGGCGGCAGGTCGCCGTGGAGCGGCAGGACCTCCGCCAGCGTGAGGCCGGAGAGCGCCTCGCGCGCGCGCCGGATCTCGGCGGCGCCGGGCAGGAAGACCAGCACGTGCCCGTCGGGCTCGTCGCGCAAGGCCCGCCGCACCGCCGAGGCCACCCGTTCCTCGAGCCGCTGGTCGCGCGCGGCCTCCTCGGGCGAGAGGTGCTCCAGCTCGACCGGGAAGGCGCGCCCCTCCGAGCGGAGCGAAGGCGCGCCGAGGAAGCGCGCCACCGGGCCGGCGTCGAGGGTGGCCGACATGACGACCAGCTTCAGGTCCGGGCGCCGGGCGGCGAGCCGCGCCAGGAGCGCCAGCGCCAGGTCGCCGTCGAGGTGCCGCTCGTGGAACTCGTCGAGCACCACCGCCCCCACCCCCGGCAGCTCGGGCGTGGCCAGCAGGCGGCGCGTGAGCAGCGCCTCGGTCACGTAGCGGAGGCGGGTGCGGGGGCCGGAGACGTCCTCGAAGCGGACCTGCCACCCCACCGTCTCGCCGGGCCGCTCGCCGAGCTCGGCCGCCACCCGCCGCGCCGCCATGCGTGCGGCGAGCCGCCGCGGCTCGAGCACCACCACCTCGCCGTCGCCGGCGAGCCCGGCGGTGAGCAGCGCCGGCGGGAGGCGGGTGGTCTTGCCCGCGCCCGGCGGCGCCTCCACCACCAGCGCCGGCCCGGCGCGCAGCGCCGAGACGACCTCGGGCAGGAGGGGGTCGATGGGGAGCGGATCCACCGCCGCGTCATAACCCGGAAGCGCCTCCCCCGGAGGCGCGACCGGGCGGCGGGCGACCCAGGACGCCCAGGACCCGGCCCGAACTGCCTGGTCTACGCGAGGTTAGGCGCGCCGGCCCTGGCACGGAGGTCGCTAACGCCCCCGGCGGAGGAATGCCCTTGCCGAGCGAACTCATCGTCGCCACCGCGCCCACCGCCGAGGTGGATCCGCTCGAGCTCACCGCGGCGGTACAAAAGGCGCTCGCCTCGCCGAGCTTCCGCGCCCCGACGCTGCCGGCGGTGGCGCTCGAGGTCATGCAGCTCGCCTCGCGCTCCAACGTCCAGTTCGACGAGGTGGTGAGCGTGCTGCAGCGCGACCCGGTGCTCGCGGCCCGGGTGCTCTCCATCGCCCAGTCCGCCTTCTACGCCACCCGCTCGCCGGTGATGACCCTGCACCAGGCCGCCATCCGCCTCGGCCTCAAGACCCTGCGCGACCTGGTGCTGGAGGCGGCGCTCCACCTCGAGGTCTTCCGCGTCCCCGGCTACGACGAGATCATGGCGCGCCTCTACCGCCACTCGACGGCGGTGGCGCACGTCTCGCGCGCGGTGTGCCGGCGCACCCTCGTCAACGCGGAGTATGCCTTCCTGTGCGGGCTGCTCCACGACGTGGGGTTCGCCGCCGCCCTGCTCGCGATCGTGGAGCGTCCGGCGTGGCGGCGCCTCTCCATGCGCACCCTCAGCCCGGTCCTGGACGCGGTCCACGTCGACGCCTCGGGCCTGCTCGCCCGCCAGTGGAAGCTGCCGCCGCCCCTGCAGCAGCTCGTGGCGCACCACCACGACGTGGTGGTGAACGGGCGCGCCGAGCAGGCGAACGCCGCGCTCGTGCTGGCAGAGCAGCTGTGCTGGGAGGCGGGCGCGGGCATGCTCCCGCCGCCGGACGACGCGGACCCGCTCTCCACCGCCACCCCCGAGCCGCCGCTGGAGGGCCTCGACGTCAACTGGCACGGCGTCTTCCACGAGGCCCGCAAGGCGCTCAAGATGGACGACGCCGCCCTCGGCGCGGCGAGGGCGGAGGCGTTCGAGCTCGTCGCGCAGCTCGGCTAGCGCCCGCCGCCGCTACGCGAGCGCGGGGGCGGGCGGGACCGGCGCGGCCGCCGGGTCGATCTCGAGGTGGAGCGCGCCGTCCTTCACCCCGACCCGCACCGTGCCGCCGTGCCGGAGCTCGCCGAACAGGATCTTCTCGGCCAGCGGCTTCTTCACCTCGTTCTGGATGAGGCGGGCCATGGGCCGGGCGCCCATGGTCTTGTCGAAGCCGTGCTCGCCCAGCCAGGCGCGGCCGGCCTCGGTCAGCTCGACCGCGATCTTCTTCTCGGCGAGCTGCTCGGCCAGCTCCTTCACGAGCTTGTCCACCACCCGGCGGATGACCTCGGCCGGCAGGGCGTCGAAGGCCACCCAGGCGTCGAGCCGGTTGCGGAACTCGGGGCTGAAGGTCTTCTCGATGGCGCTGCGGGCGTTCCCGAGGTTCTGCCCCTCGGCCCCGAAGCCGAGCCGCCGCGCCGACAGCTCGTGGGCCCCGGCGTTGGTGGTCATGATGAGGACGATGTGCCGGAAGTCCGCCTTGCGGCCGTTGTTGTCGGTCAGCGTGGCGTGGTCCATCACCTGGAGCAGGATGTTGTAGATGTCCGGGTGCGCCTTCTCGATCTCGTCGAGGAGCAGCACGGCGTAGGGCGTCTTGCGGATGGCGTCGGTGAGGAGCCCGCCCTGGTCGAAGCCCACGTAGCCGGGCGGCGCGCCGATGAGCCGGGAGACGGTGTGCTTCTCCTGGTACTCGGTCATGTCGAAGCGCAGGAACTCGACCCCCAGGATGCGGGCGAGCTGCTTCGCGAGCTCGGTCTTGCCGACGCCGGTGGGGCCGGAGAAGAGGAAGCAGCCGATGGGCTTCTCGGGGCTGCCGAGGCCCGAGCGCGAGAGCTTGATGGCGCTCGCGATCGAGCCGATGGCCGCGTCCTGCCCGAAGATGACGCGCTTCAGCTCGGGCTCGAGCTGCGCCAGCGCCAGCTCGTCGTCCGCCGAGACGGTGCGCTCGGGGATCTTGGCGATCCGGGCGACCACCCGCTCCACGTCGCGGGCGGTGATCTTGACGTGCCGCTTGCCCTCGGGCCGGAGGCGGTCCGCCGCGCCGGCCTCGTCGAGCACGTCGATGGCCTTGTCCGGGAGCTGGCGGTCGTTGATGTGCTTCGCCGAGAGCTCGGCCGCGGCGCGCAGCGCCTTGGGGGTGAAGGCGACGCCGTGGTGGTCCTCGTAGACCTTCTTCAGGCCCTTCAGGATCTTGATCGTCTCCTCCACCGTCGGCTGCACCACCTCGATCTTCTGGAACCGGCGCGCCAGCGCGTGGTCGCGGTCGAAGGTCTGCTTGTAGTCGTGGAAGGTGGTGGAGCCGATGCAGCGCAGCTCGCCCGAGGCGAGCCCCGGCTTGAGCAGGTTCGAGGCGTCCATCGAGCTGCCGGTGGTTGCGCCGGCGCCGACGATGGTGTGGATCTCGTCGATGAAGAGGATGGCGCCGGGCGTCTTCTTCACGCCCGCGATGACGCCCTTGAGCCGCTGCTCGAACTCGCCGCGGAACTTGGTGCCGGCGAGCAGCGCGCCCATGTCGAGCGAGAAGATCTTGGCGTCCTGCAGGACGGCCGGGACGCGCTTCTCGTGGATGGCGAGCGCGAGCCCCTCCACGATGGCGGTCTTGCCCACGCCCGGCTCGCCCACGAAGACCGGGTTGTTCTTGCGCCGGCGGCAGAGCACCTGGATGGTGCGCGCGATCTCGGAGCGGCGGCCGATGAGCGGGTCGATGAGGCCCTTGGCCGCCCGCTCGTTGAGGTTCACGGTGAAGGTGCGGAACGGGTCGCGGACGGTGCGCGGCGCCTCGTCGCCGCCCTCGCCCCCCTCCGACTCGTCCTCGCCCGGGCCGCCGCCGTCCTTGGCGATGCCGTGCGAGATGTAGGACAGGATGTCGAGCCGGCGCACGCCCTGCCGCTCGAGGAGGTAGACGGCGTGCGAGCCCCGCTCGCGGGTGATGGCGACGAGCACGTCGCCGGCGTTGAGCTCGTTGCGGCCCGAGCCCTGGACGTGCCAGGCGGCGCGCTGCAGCACGCGCTGGAAGGCGGCCGTCTGCTCCGGGTCCTGGGCGCGGTTGGGCAGCGCCTCGAGGGTGCGGTCGAGGTAGTCCTCCAGCTCGCGCTGGAGCAGCTCGAGATCGGCGCCGCAGGCGAGGAGGATCTCCGTCGCGACCTTGTCCTTCGTCATCGCGTGGAGCAGGTGCTCCAGCGTGACGTACTCGTGCCGGCGCTTCTTCGCGTCGGCGACCGCCGCCTGGAGCGTGAGCTGCAGTTCCTTCGTGACCGTCACCATCGACTCCTACTCCGGCTCCACCGTGCACAGCAGCGGGAACTGCGCCGCCCGCGCCAGCGACATGACCTTCTCGGCCTTCGTCTCGGCGATCTCCATCGGGTAGGTCCCCGCCACGCCGACCCCGCGGTGGTGGATCGCCAGCATGATCCGCGTCGCGCGCTCGGCGTCGTGGTGGAAGACCGTCCTCAGCACCTCGACCACGAACTCCATGGTCGTGTAATCGTCGTTGTGCAACAGAACCTTGAAGAGCGGCGGCTTTGCGAGCTTCTTCGCGGTCCGGGTCTTCGGGATCGCGACAGCCGTGTCGCCCGGGGAGCGGGGGGGCTCGGCCATGGGGCCATCATTGTAAGCAAAATGGCGACGCCCCGCCCGCGGGGCGAGGCCGCCTCCTCGCCGGGCGTGCGTCCGCGCCGCAGAAGCGCTCACCCGGCCGGAGGACCCGCGCGGTGCCCGAGGTCCCAGCGGCCCCGGAGCGTGGGCCGCCGGAGCGCGGCGGCCAGGCGCGCCAGGAAGGCCGGGCGCGGCACCTCGACCGCGCCGAACCGGGCGAGGTGCTCGGTCCGGACCTGGCAGTCGACGAGCTCCACCCCCCGGGCGGCGAGCCAGCGGACCCCCTCGACGAAGGCCGCCTTGGAGGCGTCGGGGCGGTCGGCGAACATCGACTCCCCGAAGAAGGCGGCGCCGAGCGAGACGCCGTAGAGGCCGCCGGCGAGCGCGCCGTCCTCCCACGCCTCGAAGGCGTGAGCGAACCCGAGCTGGTGCAGGCGCTCGTAGGCCGCCACCATCGCCCCGGTGATCCAGGTCCCGTCCTGTCCCGGGCGCGCCTTGCCGGCGCAGCGGCGGATGACCTCGCCGAAGGCGGTGTCCGCGCGCACCTCGAACCGGCCGCGGCGGAGCGTCCGCGCCAGCGAGCGCGGGACGTGCAGCGCGGCGGGGTCGAGGACGAGCCGCGGGTCGGGCGACCACCAGAGGATGGGGCTGTCCTCGGAGTACCAGGGGAAGATCCCGGCCGCGTACGCCTCGAGCAGCCGCTCGGGCGAGAGGTCGCCCCCGACGGCCAGGAGCCCGTCGGGCTCGGCCTCCTCCGGCTCGGGGAAGACGGGCTCGCGCGGCAGGCGGTAGACGGGCACGGCGGGGGAGTCTAACGCCCGCCGCCCGCGCCGTCCCCCGGGCGCTGGCGCCCGGCGGCGCGGCGGCCGTGGCCGCGCCGGTTCACCGAGGGGAAAGCCGGGTGCCTGGAAAGCAAGCGCTCGACCCAAGAGGGAACTGCGCCGTGCCCGGTGAAACGACAGTTACACGCCACCCGAGCCCAGGGCGGCGCGCGACGGAGCCGCCGGAGTGAGTGGGCCACACCCACGGTCAATGAGCTCTCTCTTTCGTCCCCGCTCCAACACTGCATTCAGGCTGGTCCTCCTCCTCCTCGTGGGTGGCGCGCTGGGCACCCTCGGCGGGCTCATGGTGTGGGCGCGGGTGCCGGCCGGCACCGGGCAGGCGGAGGAGATCGTGCAGCCGGTCCAGTTCGACCACCGCCACCACGTGGTCGACGACGGCATCGACTGCCGCTACTGCCACACCAGCGTCGAGCGCGCCCCCAGCGCCGGCCTCCCCTCGACCGCGCTCTGCATGAACTGCCACTCGCAGGTCTGGAACAAGAGCCCCCGGCTCGAGCCGGTGCGCGTCAGCTACTTCACCGGGCAGCCCATCGCCTGGGAGCGGGTGCACCGCCTGCCCGACTTCGTCTACTTCAACCACGCCATCCACGTGAACAAGGGGGTGGGGTGCGAGACCTGCCACGGCCGCGTCGATCAGATGCCGGCCATCCAGCAGGTCGCGCCGCTCACCATGGGGTGGTGCCTCGCGTGCCACCGCAACCCCGCCCCGAACCTCCGTCCGCTCGACCAGATCACGACCATGGGCTGGCGGCCGGAGGGTGACCCCGCAGCGCTCGCGCAGGAGCTCATGAAGCGCCTCGACGTTCACTCCCGGACGAGCTGCACGACATGCCATCGCTAGGCTCGAAGCTCCCCATCTACGGCCAGGAGAGCGCCACCGGCCGTCCCGGCGCCGACGGGCGCGCCCGCTGGCGCAGCCTCGACGAGCTCGCGAACCGCGCGCTCCCCTCGCCCGAGTTCCCGGAGGGCGCGGCCGAGCCGCCGGAGGGCGTCTCGCGGCGCACTTTCCTCCAGCTCCTGGGCGCGTCGGCCGCGCTGGCCTCGCTCGACGCCTGCCGCCCGCCGCGGCACAAGATCCTCCCCTACGTGCGGCCGCCGGAGAAGGCGCTCCTGCCCGGCACCGCCGTGCACTACGCCACCGCGCTCGCCTGGGGCGGCCACGCCACCGGGCTCCTCGTCACCTGCGTCGACGGCCGGCCGGTGAAGGTGGAGGGGAACCCCGACCACCCCTCCAGCCTGGGCGGCGTGGGGAGCTTCGAGCTCGCGACCCTGCTCGACCTCTACGACCCGCGCCGCGCCAAGGGCTTCAAGAAGGGGCAGGCGCCGGTCTCGTACCGCTCGCTGCTGCGCGACCTGGCGGCGCTCGCCGCGACCCACGAGGCGGACGGCGGCGCCAGGCTGCGCTTCCTCACCGGGGACCTCGGCGCGCCGGTGCTGGTCGAGCTGCGCCGGCGCATCCTGGCGCGCTTCCCCAGGGCGCGCTTCACCGCCTTCGAGAGCGCGGGCGCCGACCAGGCCTACGAGGGGGCGCGGCTCGCCTTCGGGCGGCCGCTCGAGGTCCGCCGCAAGCTCCTCGAGGCGCGCGTCATCCTCGCGCTCGACGACGACTTCCTGCACCACGGCCCTGAGGCGCTGCGGCTCGCCCGCGAGTTCGCCGCCCACCGCGAGCCGGGCGCGGAGATGAACCGGCTCTACGTGGCCGAGGCGCACCACTCGGTCACCGGCACCTCGGCCGACCACCGCTTCCGGATGAAGCCCTCGGAGGTGCTCGGCTTCGCCCGCGCGGTGGCGGCGCGCCTCGCCTCGGCGCACGGGCTCTCCGAGCTCGCCGCGCTCGGGGGCGGCGAGACCCGCCTCGGCAAGCAGGCCCAGGCGGTGGCGGACGATCTCGCCCGCGCCCGCGGCCGGTGCCTGGTGACGGCAGGGCCGCGCCAGCCGGCGGCGGTGCACGCCCTCGCCCACGCCCTCAACGCGGCGCTCGGCAACGCCGGCAAGACCGTCGAGTACGCGCCCGCGCTCCACGACGTGGCGGCCGGCCCCGGCGCGCTGCGCGAGCTCGCGGCCGAGCTCGCCGCCGGCCAGGTCGACACGCTGGTCGTCACCGCCCAGAACCCGGTGTACGCGGCGCCGGCCGACGTCGACCTGGCGGCGCTGCTCGGGAAGGCGAAGGACTCCGTCTACCTCGCCTACCGCGACGACGAGACCGCGCCGCGCGCGAGCTGGGTGCTGGCGCGCAGCCATCCGTTCGAGACCTGGGGCGACGCCCGGGCCCACGACGGGACCGTCTCCATCGTGCAGCCCCTCATCCAGCCGCTCTTCGAGAGCCTCTCCGAGCTCGAGCTGCTCGCCTCGTTCGTCGACCTCGGCGACGCCGGCGCCTACCAGGTGCTGCGGGAGACCTGGCAGAAGCGGGCGCCCGGCGCCGACTTCGAGGCGCGGTGGGAGCGCTGGCTCGCGAAGGGGGTGCTGGAGGGCACCGCCACCCCGGCCGAGCGCGCCGCGCCGGACGCGGCCGCGGTGGCCGCGGCGGTGGAGGCGGTCCCGCCGGCCGCGGCGGGGATCGAGGCGAGCTTCATCCCCGACTACAAGCTGCTCGACGGGCGCTTCGCCGAGAACGCCTGGCTGCAGGAGCTCCCCGATCCGCTGCTCAAGATCACCTGGGACAACGCGGCCCAGGTCTCCCCCGCCACCGCCGAGAAGCTCGGGCTCGAGAACGGCACCCGGGTCGAGCTGCGTCTGTCCGGGCGGACGGTCGAGGCGGCGGCCTGGGTGGTGCCGGGCCACGCGGACGACGTCGTGACGCTGCCGCTCGGGTACGGCCGGCGCCGGGCCGGGCCGGTGGGCACCGACGTCGGCTTCGACGCCGGGCGGCTGCGCGCCGCGGGCGCGCCCTGGTTCGCGGGCGGGCTGGCGGTCGCGAAGCTCGGGCGCAAGAAGCACGACTTCGCGGTGACGCAGGAGCACTTCTCGATGGAGGGGCGCGAGATCGCGCTCGCCTTCGACCGCAAGGAGTGGAAGCCGGAGCACGTGGCCGGGCTGCGGGGTCCGGTCGAGACCATCCAGGAGCCGGTCGACTACCAGCACCAGCAGTACAAGTGGGGCATGGCCATCGACCTGACGAAGTGCATCGGGTGCGGGGCCTGCTCCACCGCCTGCCAGGCCGAGAACAACATCCCGGTGGTGGGCAAGGAGCAGGTGATGCGGAGCCGCGAGATGCACTGGCTGCGCGTCGACCGCTACTTCGAGGGACCGCCCCAGGATCCGCAGGTGGTGGCGCAGCCGATGCTCTGCCAGCACTGCGAGGCCGCGCCCTGCGAGTACGTCTGCCCCGTGAACGCCACCGTCCACTCGGACGAGGGCCTGAACGAGATGGTCTACAACCGCTGCGTCGGCACCCGGTACTGCTCCAACAACTGCCCGTACAAGGTCCGCCGCTTCAACTACCTCGACTACCGCGGCGACCTCTCGCCCACCGAGAAGATGGCGATGAACCCGGACGTCACGGTCCGGACGCGCGGCGTGATGGAGAAGTGCACCTACTGCGTGCAGCGCATCGAGCGCGCCCGCATCGACGCGCGGGTGGAGGGGCGGCTCATCCGCGAGACGGACTTCACGAGCGCCTGCGCCCAGGCCTGCCCGAGCCGCGCCATCGTCTTCGGCAACCTCAACGACCCGAAGTCCCAGGTGTCCCGGCTGCACCAGGACGAGCGCCGCTACGACGTCCTGCACGAGCTCGGCACCCGCCCGCGCACCGCCTACCTGGTCCGCATCCGCAACCCGAACCCCGAGCTCACATGAGCGTCGAGACCCGAGAGATGGCCGCCCACGCGGCGGAGCTGGAGCGGCTGGAGGGCCCGCCGGTCCTGGTGGGCCGCCCGAGCGACCGCCAGCTCACCGAGGACCTGTTCCAGCCGGTGTGGGCGCGGACGCGCAAGGGCTGGCTGGCGCTGCTCACGGTGTGCGCGGCGCTGACCGGCCTCCTCTTCACCGCCATCGGCTACACCTTCGCGGTGGGCGTCGGCGCCTGGGGCAACAACATCCCCGTCGCCTGGGCCTTCGGCATCATCAACTTCGTCTGGTGGATCGGCATCGGCCACGCCGGCACGCTCATCAGCGCCATCCTCCTCCTCTTCCAGCAGAAGTGGCGCACCTCCATCAACCGCTTCGCCGAGGCGATGACGCTCTTCGCCGTCATGCAGGCGGGATTGTTCCCCATCCTGCACCTCGGCCGGCCCTGGTTCGCCTGGTGGCTCTTCCCGTACCCCGCCACCCTGGGCGTCTGGCCGAACTTCAAGAGCGCGCTGATGTGGGACGTCTTCGCCGTCTCCACCTACTTCACCGTCTCGCTGCTCTTCTGGTACGTGGGGCTCCTGCCCGACCTGGCCGCGCTGCGCGACGCCTCCAAGTCGAAGGCGGCCCGCGTCGCCTACGGCATCTTCTCCCTCGGCTGGCGCGGCTCGGCGCGGCACTGGCGCCACTGGCGCATCGCCTACCTGCTGCTCGCCGGCCTGGCGACGCCGCTCGTGCTCTCCGTCCACACCATCGTCTCCTTCGACTTCGCCATCGCGCAGGTCCCCGGCTGGCACACCACCATCTTCCCGCCCTACTTCGTGGCCGGCGCCATCTTCAGCGGCTTCGCCATGGTGCTGACGCTCATCATCCCGGCCCGGAAGGTGTTCCGGCTCGAGCACGTCATCACCGCGCGGCACCTCGAGAACATGTCGAAGGTGCTGCTCGCCACCGGGCTCATGGTGGCCTACGGCTACCTGTGCGAGCACTTCATCGCCTGGTACTCGGGGAACAAGTACGAGGCGTTCGTCTTCTTCAACACCCGCCAGCGCGGCCCGTACGCGCCGGTCTACTGGCTCATGCTGTTCTGCAACGTGCTCGTGCCCCAGATCTTCTGGTGGGGGCGGGCGCGGGCGAGCGTGGTGGTGCTGTGGGTGGCGTCGATCCTGGTCAACGTCGGCATGTGGACCGAGCGCTTCAGCATCATCGTGACCTCGCTCCACCGCGACTTCCTGCCCTCGTCCTGGGCCATGTACCGGCCCACCATCGTCGACTGGAGCATCTACGTCGGCACGATCGGGTTCTTCGGCTTCCTGTTCCTGCTCTTCCTCCGCTTCGTCCCCTCCGTCTCGGCGAGCGAGGTGAAGGAGCTCCGCCGCGAGCTGGAGCACGAGGCGCACGCGCCGCCCCACGAGCCGGGGCCGGCGCCGGCGCACGGGAGATAGGCGATGGCGTACGTGCTGGCGGAGTTCAAGGACGACCAGGCGCTGTTCGCGGCGGCGCGGCGGCTGCGCGCGCTCGGCCACGCGCGCCTCGACGCGCACTCGCCGTACCCGCTGCACGGGGCGGACGAGGCGCTCGGGCTCTCGAAGTCGAAGGTGCCGCTCATCGCGCTCGTGGGCGGCGTCGCCGGCGCGAGCGGCGGGTACCTCATGCAGTGGTGGATGAACGGCGTGGACTACGTCCTCAACGTGGGCAACCGGCCGCCCCACAGCCCGCCCGCCAACATCCCGGTCACCTTCGAGTGCGGCGTGCTGCTCGCCTCGCTCTGCATCGTGCTCGGCCTGTTCGCGCTGTGCGGCTTCCCGCGCACCTACCACCCCACCTTCGAGCTGGAGGCGTTCCGCACCGCCTCGGTCGACGCGCTGTGGCTCTCGGCCGAGGTGAAGCCGGAGGAGAGCGCGGCGGTGGTGAAGGAGCTCCAGGGGCTGGGGGCGCTGCAGGTGTCGGCGGTCGAGGAGGCGGCGCGATGAGGCGGCTCCTCCTGGCGGCGGCGGCGGTGGCGCTCCTCGGCGGGTGCGAGGTGTTCGACCCCATGATCTCGCAGCAGAAGGTGAAGGCCTACCGCGAGAGCGAGTTCTGGCCCGACCGCATCTCGCAGCGGCCGCCGCAGCCGGGCGCGGTGTCGCGCGAGGACGTGCTCGCGCCCGAGATCGCCACCGGCCGGGGCCCGGACGGCAAGGCGCTGGCGCGGGTGCCGGTGCCGCTCACGCGCGCGCTGCTCGAGCGCGGCCGGACGCGCTTCGACGTGAACTGCGCGGTCTGCCACGGCTACCTCGCCGACGGGGTGAGCCTGGTCGCCCGCAACATGGCCCTGCGGCCGCCGCCCTCGCTGCTCGCGCGCGCCCAGATGCCCGACGGCTGGTACTTCCAGGTCATGAGCGAGGGGTTCGGCGTCATGCCCTCCTACGCCAGCGCGCTCACCCCCGAGGACCGCTGGGCGATCGTGGCCTACCTGCGGGCGCTGCAGCTCAGCCAGTCGAGGACGATCGGCGAGCTCGCCCCCGATGACCGGGCCCGGCTCGAGAAGGAGGGGCGATGAACGCGACGCGCTTCGAGGGCGGGCAGACCACCATCCGGCGCGCGCTGGTGCTGGCGGCGGCCGGGCTCGGGCTCACGCTCGTGGGCGGCCTGTTCGACGCGAGCCGCGCGCTGCAGGCCTACCACGTGGCCTTCACCTACTGGGCCGGCATCGCGGTGGGGGCGCTCCTCATCAACATGGCGTTCCACGCCGGCAAGGCGAAGTGGTACGTGGTGCTTCGCCGGGTGCTGGAGAGCATCCCGCTGGCGGCGCCGCTCCTGCTGGTGCTGGCCCTCCCGGTGCTGCTGGGGATGGCGCGCCTCTTCCCGTGGGTGAACCCGGCCGGCCTCGACGACGAGCTGCGCCACCTGGCCGAGCACCGGCGCGGCTACCTCAACGTGCCGTTCTTCGTGGTGCGGACCCTCGTCTACTTCGCGGTCTGGATCGGGGTGGGGCACCTGCTCCACGGCTGGTCGGTGCGCCAGGACACCGAGGGCGGGGTCGAGCTCACCGCCAAGCAGCGCCGGCTGGGCGCGGGCGCGCTGCCGTTCGTGGCCATCGCCATGACCTTCGCCGCCTTCGACTGGCAGATGTCGCTCGACCTCCACCTCGCCTCGACCATCTTCGGCCTCTACTACTTCGCCGGCTCGTTCCTGTCCGCCTTCGCGGTGGTCATCCTGGCCGTGAACGCGTCGCGCGGCACCGCCGGGATGCCCGGCGCGCTCATGAACGAGAACCACTACCACTCGCTCGGCAAGTATCTGCTCACCTTCGTCGCCTTCTGGGCCTACATGGCCTTCTCCCAGTACCTCCTCATCTGGATCGCGAACCTGCCCGAGGAGGTGCCCTGGTACCTGGCGCGCAACCGCGGCACCTGGGTGCCGGTGAGCGTCGCGCTGGTGCTGTTCCACTTCGTGGTGCCGTTCTTCATCCTCCTCTCCCGCAAGCTCAAGCGCAGCCCCGGCAGCCTCGGCTTCATGGCGGTGTGGATCCTCGTCATCCACTACGTCGACGTGTACTGGGTCATGATGCCGGCGCTGCGCCACGACCCCGCGCACGCGCTCGCCGTGCACTGGACCGACCTGCCGGCCGTGATCGGCGTCGGGGCGGCCCTGCTCGCCTTCGTGGTCTGGCGCATGCGCGGGCGGGCGGTGGTGCCGGTCGGCGATCCCTACCTCCCCGAGTCGCTGAGGTACGACCCGTCATGAGCGACGCCCCCATCCGCCAGCCGCCGTCCCCCGAGGAGCAGGCGCACGGCTTCGCGCACCCTCCCGCCGAGGAGGACTTCGTCCCCTCGAAGCGGATCGTCCTCGTCGGCGCGGCGGCCCTGATCGTCTTCTCCGTCGGCGCGCTGGCGGCCGGGCTGGGCATGCGCACGCTGCGGCGCGAGCTCAACCCGGACGGCCCCGCCCCGCGCCCGGCGGCCGCCGGCCAGGCCAAGATCGGCATGGTCGAGCAGCGCCTGTTCGAGCACTCGAACCAGGGCCCGGCCTGGCGCGCCCAGGCCCAGCGGCGCCTCGAGTCCACCGGCTGGGTGGACCGCCAGAAGGGCCTCGTCCACATCCCGATCGACCGCGCGATGGACCGCGTGGTGAAGGGGGAGCACCCGTGAGGCGGCTCGCCGCGATCGCGCTCCTCGCGCCCGCGCTGGCGCTGGCGCTCCCCATCGGCCAGGCGCTGCACAAGCCGGTGCCGGTGGAGGGGAACGCCCAGCTCCCGCCCGCGCTGCAGAACGTGGAGATCGAGGAGAAGCTCGGGTCGAAGCTCCCGCTCGACGCGCGCTTCACGGCGCAGGACGGCCGGGCCGTCCGCCTGGGCGACCTCCTCGGCGGGCACCGCCCGGTGGTGCTCTCGCTCGTCTACTTCGACTGCCCGATGCTGTGCGGCCTCATCCTCACCGGCGCCGCGCGCGGCATGCGCGAGACCGGCCTCGCGCTCGGCAAGGACTTCGACGCCGTGACGGTCAGCTTCGACCCGCGCGACTCGACCAGGACGGCGGCGGAGCGGCAGCGCGGGTACCTGCAGGCGTTCGGCGATCCCACCGCGAAGCAGGCCTGGACGTTCCTCACCGGCGCCGCCCCGGAGATCAAGGCCGTCACCGAGGCGGTCGGCTTCAAGTACGCCTGGGACGAGCGCTCGAAGCAGTTCGCGCACGCGGCCGCCATCTTCGTGCTGACGCCGGACGGCCGGGTGTCGCGGTACCTGTACGGCATCGAGTTCCCCGCCCGCGACCTGCGGCTCGCGCTGGTCGAGGCGAGCGAGGGGCGCGTCGGCACCAGCTTCGACCGGCTGCTCCTCACCTGCTTCCGCTACGACCCGGCCAGCCGCAAGTACGAGCCGTACGTGATGGGCGTGGTGCGGCTCGCCATGCTGGGGGTGCTGGGCGGGCTCGGCATCATGCTGGGCGTGTTCTGGCGGCGCGAGATCAAGGCCAAGCGGGTGAGCGGCGGGGGGGCCGGCCAGCCCACCGCGGCGCACCCCGAGGACGCGAAGCGATGAACGACCTCATGCGCAGGATCCTGTTCCTCCCGGAGCAGGGATCGGCGTACGCGACGGAGGTGGACCACCTCCACTTCTTCGTCATCACCATCACCATGATCGGCGCGACCGGCGTCGCGCTGGCGGCCGTCCTCTTCTACCTGCGCTACCGCCGGCGCGCGGCGCACCAGCCGACCCCGCACGTCGAGCCGAAGGCGATCCACGAGGTGCTCTTCATCGGCGTCCCGCTCGCCTTCTTCCTGCTCTGGTTCGCCATCGGGTTCCCGCTCTTCGTGCGCCTCCAGACGCCGCCCAAGGACGCGATGGACGTCTACGTCCAGGGCAAGAAGTGGATGTGGAAGTTCGCCTATCCCGGCGGGCCGAACGGGGTGGACGTGCTGCGCGTCCCGGCCGGCCGCCCGGTCCGGCTGCTCATCACCTCCCGCGACGTGATCCACTCCTTCTTCGTGCCGGACTTCCGGCTGAAGCAGGACGCCGTCCCGGGCCGCTACTCGCAGATCTGGTTCACCGCCAAGGCGCCGGGCAGCCACCAGGTGCTGTGCGCCGAGTACTGCGGCATCGGCCACTCGGCCATGCTGGCCGAGATCGTCGCCATGCCACCGGCCGAGTTCGACGCCTGGCTGGCCGAGGCGCGCCGCGCCACCCAGGTCGCGGCGCAGGACTCGCCCGACGACCGCGCCGACCCGCGCACCAGCCTCGCCGAGCAGGGGCGCCGGCTGGCGGCGGAGTACGGCTGCTTCAAGTGCCACACCGTCGACGGCACGCGGCACATCGGGCCCACCTGGCTCGACCTGTACCGCAAGAACGAGAAGCTGCAGGACGGCAAGACCGTGATCGCCGACGAGGCCTACCTGACCGAGTCGATGATGGATCCCGCGGCCAAGCTGGTGGCGGGCTACCAGAACGTGATGCCCACCTTCCAGGGCCGCGTCCCCGGACCGGAGATCGCCGCCATCGTGGAGTTCATCAAGTCCCTGCGCACCGACGCGGTGCGCCCCGAGCCGTCCAAGGGCCCCGTCTATGTCCCAGTCCCCGGCTACGACCCCACCATCTCCCGCTGACGCGCCGGCCTACAACCCGCGCAACTACCTCAACGCGGAGGCCGGGATCCGCTCCTGGCTGCTGACGCGCGACCACAAGCGCATCGGCATCATGTTCCTCGCGCTCACCACGCTCTTCTTCTTCGTGGGCGGGCTGTTCGCGCTGCTGGTCCGGATCGAGCTCCTCACGCCCGGCCCGACCATCATGAGCGCGATGACCTACAACCGGATGTTCACGCTGCACGGCGTGGTCATGATCTTCCTCTTCATGATCCCGGCCATCCCCGGCATCTTCGGCAACTTCTTCCTGCCGATCATGCTGGGGGCGCGCGACGTGGCCTTCCCGCGCCTCAACCTGCTGTCGCTCTACCTCTACGTCATCGGGGCCGGCATCGCGCTGTACGGGATGATCCACGGCGGCACCGACACCGGCTGGACCTTCTACGCGCCCTACAGCACCACCACCATCACCAAGGTGGTGCCGGTGCTGCTCGGCGCGTTCGTGCTCGGGTTCTCCTCCATCGTCACCGGCCTCAACTTCATCGTCACCGCCCACACGCTCCGCGCCCCCGGGATCACCTGGATGCGCATGCCGCTCTTCGTGTGGTCGATCTACGCCACCTCGATCATCCAGATCCTGGCCACCCCGGTGCTCGGCATCACGCTGCTCATGGTGGCGGTGGAGCACGCCTTCGGCTTCGGCATCTTCGACCCGGCGCGCGGCGGCGATCCCATCCTCTTCCAGCACATGTTCTGGTTCTACTCGCACCCGGCCGTCTACATCATGGTGCTGCCGGCGATGGCGGTGATCTCGGAGGTCATCTGCGCCGCCGCGCACAAGAACATCTTCGGCTACAAGGCGGTCGCCTTCAGTTCGCTCGGCATCGCCTTCGTCGGGTTCTTCACCTGGGGCCACCACCTCTTCACCTCGGGGCAGTCCACGCTCGACGCCGGCATCTTCGGCGTGCTCTCGATGTTCGTGGGCATCTTCACCGCCATCAAGGTCTTCAACTGGACGGCCACCCTCTATAAGGGGTCGGTCGCGTTCACCGCCTGGTTCGCCTACTTCTGCGGCTTCCTGTTCTTCCTGGTCTTCGGCGGGATGACCGGGATCGCGCTCGCCACCGTCTCGCTCGACGTGCACTGGCAGGACACGTACTTCGTGGTGGCGCACTTCCACTTCATCATGGTGGGGGCGACCATCATGGCCTGGCTGGCGGCGCTCCACTACTGGTGGCCGAAGATGTTCGGCCGCATGTACCCGGAGCGCTGGGGGCTGGTCGGGGCGGTCACCATCGTCTTCGGCTTCAACGCCACCTTCATCCCGCAGTTCCTCCTCGGGAACTACGGCATGCCCCGCCGCTACTACTCGTACCCGGAGCGCTTCTGGCCGCTCAACGTCGCCTCGACGCTCGGCGCGACCCTGCTCGGCTTCGGCTTCCTCCTCATCCTCATCTACTTCCTGTGGTCGCTGAAGTACGGGCGGGTCGCGAGCGCGAACCCGTGGGGCTCGCGCGGCTACGAGTGGGGCACCCTCTCGCCGCCGCCGCCGGAGAACTTCATCGGCCAGCCGGTCTACCCGTCCCCCCCGCACGACTACACCGAGGGGTCGGTCCAGTCCGGCGACCCGCACGCCGCCGAGGTGACGCATGCAGCCTGAGGCGTACGTCGCGCACCACTTCCCGAACCTGCGCCAGCAGGAGCACGCGGCGCGCATCGGGATGTGGCTGTTCCTCGCCACCGAGCTGCTCCTCTTCGGCGGGCTGTTCACCGCCTACTCGGTGTACCGGTTCCTCTACCCGGCGGGCTTCGCGGCCTCGAGCGAGCACCTCAGCGTGGCGGCGGGGACGATCAACACGGTCGTCCTCATCACCTCCTCCTTGACCGTGGCGCTCGCGCACCACTTCGCGCGCCACGGCAAGGGCCGGACGGCGGCGCTCTGCCTCGCCATCACGCTCGCCTTCGCGGCGGTCTTCCTCGTCATCAAGGGCTGGGAGTGGACGCACGACTTCGAGGAGGGCCTGCTCCCCGGGCGCTACTTCCACTCTTCGGAGCTCACGGCCACCGGCGCGCCGATGTTCTTCACCCTGTACTTCATCCTCACCGGGCTCCACGGGATCCACGTCCTCATCGGCATGACGGTGCTGGCCATCCTGATGGTGCTCTGCTGGCGCGGCGCCTACGACCACGGCTACTCGACCCCGGTCGAGCTGGGCGGGATGTACTGGCACCTCGTCGACCTCATCTGGATCTTCCTCTATCCGCTGCTCTACCTGATCTGACGGGAGCCCCATGGCCATCGCCACGCACGACGGTCACGCGGAGCACGAGCACGGCCCCGGCGCGCTGCGCTACTGGGTGGTGTGGGTGCTGCTGCTCGTCGGCACGATCCTCACCTTCGCGCTCTCGCGGGTGCACCTGCCGCCGCCCTTCCACCTGCTCGTGGCGCTGGCCATCGCGAGCGGCAAGTCCATGCTGGTGGTGCTGTTCTTCATGCACCTGTGGGATCACACCGGCGCGACGCGCCTCATCTTCGCCACCAGCATCTTCTTCATTGCCCTGCTCATCTCGCTCGTGGTGCTCGACAACGCCACGCGCTTCGAGCTCACGAACCCCGGCCACGAGGGCACGCTGCAGGCCGAGCCGCCCGGCCCCGACATCCTGACCCCCCGCGGCCCGCCCGCGCCCGAGTCCCGCGTCGACGCCCCCGGCGCCGAGCAGGAGGGCCGCGACGTCCCCAAGCCGAGCCCCGCGCCAGGGCCGATGAGGTGACGGGAGCCGCGGACGCAGGTCCCGCGGCGCCGACGGCGACGGGCGGTCCCCCCGCCCCGACCCATGGGCGTGAGCGAGGCGTGAGCAGAGGGGGGCGGAGGGGTGGCCCTCCGCCGGAGCGCAGGCCGACCTGCGGACGACCCCGACCGCCAGACGGCGCGCTGCACCGCCGGTGCCGCGCCGACGCGTGAACCCTCGGTCCTCGCCGGCGCGGCACGATGCGGTGCAAGCCGCGGAGCGTTTCCGGGACGGCAGCCGGAGCAAGCCGTCAGGTCGTCTGCCGAGCACCGCCGGAGGGCCACCCCGCAGCCCCCCGGCCTCGCGCGTTCCGCGGCCGCTAGGCGGTGGCCCGCTCCGGTGGCGGCTCGGGGAAGAGGAGCATGGTGACCGGGACGAGCCCGAGCCCGATGGCCACCATCGCCTCGTTCCAGCTCGCGAACGGGTGGTGCGAGAAGAGCCAGATGGACGCGGTCAGCCAGGCGGCGAGGAGCAGGTCGAGGTAGAGCACGCCCGGCCGGCGCCGCGCCGCCAGCCCGATCCCCACCGCCAGGAGCCCCACCAGCCACGCGGTGACGAGGTGCACGGCGTCGTGGTGCCAGAGGAACGACGTCGCCACCAGCCACGCTCCCAGGAGCGCGTTGAGCGCGCTCGCCGCCACGTCCCTGTGCATCCGCAGCCTCCTCATGGAAGGGTAGGGGCCGCCCGCCCCTCCGGCAGCAGGCGATCGCGCGCGGGGCACCCGCTCGCCGCGACCGGCGGTGCGGCCCGCGGCGCGCGTCCCTAGCTTCGCAGCACGGGGGCGCGGATCGGTGATGGGGGGGCAGGTCGGGCGGAGGACGTGGGCGATCCCGGAGGGATTCCTCCCGGAGCGGCTCCACGGACGGGGGCGCGAGCTGGAGAGCCACGAGGCGGCCTGCCTGCTCAACGCCGGCGACGCCGACGCCCACGTGAAGCTCACGGTCTTCTTCGCCGACCGCGAGCCCGCCGGGCCGTACCAGGTGACGGTGCCGGCGCGCCGCACGCTGCACCTGCGCTTCGACGACCTGCGCGACCCGGAGCCGATCCCGCGCGCCACGGACTACGCGAGCCTGGTCGAGTCCGACGTGCCGATCGTGGTGCAGCACACGCGCCTCGACGCGCGGCAGGCGGACACGGCGCTGCTCAGCACCATCGCGTTCGCCGGCGACTAGGCGAGGCGGGAAGGATTCCACATGGCGACGACGGTGGGGCAGTACATCCTGGAGCGTCTGGTGCAGTGGGGCATCCGGCGCGTGTTCGGCTACCCCGGCGACGGCATCAACGGCATCTTCGCCGGCTTCCACCACGTGAAGGAGCTGGAGCTGGTGCAGGTGCGCCACGAGGAGATGGCGGCGTTCATGGCCTGCGCCCACGCCAAGTTCACGCGCCAGGTCGGCGTCTGCATGGCCACCTCCGGCCCCGGCGCCATCCACCTCCTCAACGGCCTCTACGACGCGAAGATGGACCACCAGCCGGTGGTGGCCATCGTCGGGCAGTCGGCGCGGACCGCCCTGGGCGGCGACTTCCAGCAGGAGGTCGACCTCCAGAACCTCTTCAAGGACGTCGCCAAGGAGTACGTGCAGACGATGATGGTGCCGCAGCAGGCGCGGCAGCTCGTCGACCGCGCCATCCGCTCCGCGCTGGCCGAGCGCACCGTCACCTGCCTCATCGTCCCCAACGATGTGCAGGAGCTCCCCGCCGGCGATCCCCCGGACAAGCACGCCACCGTGCACACCGGCATCGGGCGTGGCTGGCTGCCGCCGCGCGTCGTGCCGCGGGAGGAAGACCTCGGCCGCGCGGCCGAGCTCCTGAACGCGGGCCAGCGCGTCGCGATGCTGGTGGGCGCCGGCGCCAAGGGCGCCGCGGCCGAGGTGGAGGAGGTGGCCGACCTGCTCGGCGCCGGGTGCGCCAAGGCGCTGCTCGGCAAGGACGTCCTCCCCGACGACCTGCCCTGGGTGACCGGCGCGATCGGCCTGCTGGGCACCAAGCCGAGCTGGGACCTCATGATGGAGTGCGACACGCTGCTCATGGTCGGCTCCAGCTTCCCGTACTCGGAGTTCCTGCCCACCGAGGGCCAGGCGCGCGGCGTCCAGATCGACCTCGACGGCCGGCTCCTCTCCCTGCGGTACCCCATGGAGCTGGCGCTCGTCGGGGACGCGAAGGAGACCTTGCGGGCGCTGGCGCCGCGGCTCCGGCGCAAGACCGACCGCGGGTGGCGCGAGAAGCTGGAGAAGGAGGTCGCGCGCTGGTGGCGGGTGCTCGAGACGCGCGCCATGGCGAAGGCGAACCCGGTCAACCCGCAGCGCGTCTACTGGGAGCTCTCGCCGCGGCTGCCGGACGGCTGCATCCTGTGCGCCGACTCCGGCTCGTCCGCCAACTGGTACGCGCGCGACCTCAAGATCCGGCGCGGCATGATGGCGTCGCTCTCCGGCAACCTCGCCACCATGGGGCCCGGCGTCCCGTACGCCATCGGGGCCAAGTTCGCGCACCCGGACCGGGTGGTGCTGGCGCTGGTCGGCGACGGCGCCATGCAGATGAACGGCAACGAGGAGCTCATCACGGTCTCGAAGTACTGGAGGCGCTGGAAGGACCCGCGGCTGGTGGTCCTCGTCCTCAACAACCGCGATCTCAACCAGGTGACCTGGGAGCAGCGCGTGATGGAGGGCGACGCGAAGCTGAAGGCCTCGCAGGACATCCCGGACTTCCCGTACGCGAGCTACGCCGAGTCGCTCGGACTCATGGGCGTGCGGGTCGACCGGCCGGAGCAGATCGGGCCGGCGTGGGACGCCGCCCTGCGCGCCGACCGGCCGTGCGTGGTCGAGGCGGTCACCGATCCGGAGGTGCCGCCGCTCCCGCCGCACATCACCGTCGAGCAGGCGAAGGGCATGCTGTCCGCCATCCTCAAGGGCGACCCGGAGCGCGGCGCCATGATCCGCCGCTCGTGGAAGCAGATGACGGACACCTGGTTCCCGGACAAGGCGTAGCGGTGGCGAGGCTCCGCGCCGCCGCGCCCGTCGAGGCGATCGAGGTCCGGGCCGCCACGATCCCCACCGACGCGCCCGAGTCGGACGGCACCTTCGCCTGGGACCGGACGACGATCGTCCTGGCGCAGGCGCGCGGGGGCGGCGCGACCGGGCTCGGCTGGACCTACGCCGACGCCGCGACCGCCCGGCTGGCGCGCGAGCTCCTGGCGCCGCGGCTGGCCGGCCTCCCGGCCCTCGACGTCGAGGGCGCCTGGCTCGAGCTCTCGCGCGCGGTGCGCAACCTGGGCCGGCCCGGGGTCGCCGCCATGGCCATCTCGGCGCTCGACGCGGCGCTCTGGGACCTGAAGGCGCGGCTGCTCGAGGTCCCCCTCTTCCGGCTGCTCGGCGCGGCGCGCCCGGCCATCCCAGCCTACGGCTCCGGCGGGTTCACGTCCTACACGGTGGCGCGGCTCCAGGCGCAGCTGGGGGGCTGGGCCGAGCAGGGGTTCACCCGGGTGAAGATGAAGATCGGCCGCGACCCGCCGGCCGACGTGCCGCGGGCGAGGGCGGCCCGCGAGGCGATCGGGCCGGCGGTGGAGCTGTTCGTGGACGCGAACGGCGCGTACGGCCGCAAGCTGGCGCTCGCCCAGGCCGAGGCGCTCGCGCCGCTCGGCGTCACCTGGTTCGAGGAGCCGGTCTCGTCCGACGACCTCGAGGGCCTGCGCCTCCTGCGCGACCGCGCCCCGGCGGGCCTGGACGTGGCGGCCGGCGAGTACGGCTACACGCCCTGGTACTTCCGCCGCATGCTGGCGGCCGGCGCGGTGGACGTGCTGCAGGCGGACGCCACCCGCTGCGGCGGCCCGACCGGCTTCCTCCGCGCCGCGGCGCTGTGCGACGCCTTCCAGCTGCCGCTCTCGGCGCACTGCGCGCCGCAGCTCCACGCCCACCTCTGCTGCGCGGCCGCCCGCGCCGTGCACGTCGAGTACTTCCACGACCACGCGCGCATCGAGGCGCTGCTCTTCGACGGCGCGCTCGCGCCCGAGCGCGGCGAGCTGCGGCCCGACCCGGGCCGGCCGGGGCTGGGCGTGGAGCTGAAGCGCTCGGAGCTGGAGCGGTACGAGATCACCTTCTGAAGGAGGAGCGCGCCCGTGAGAGTCCACCGCGAACAGGAGCCCGCCCGCCGCCCGCACGTCCCCGGGATCGGCCCGGCCGCCGAGCCGCTGGCGCGCCTGCGCCACGAGGAGGAGCCGCGCGGCGCGCGGCGCGCCTTCCCGCCGGCCGCGGCGCGCGCGCTCGCCGCCGACCTCCGCCGCCACGTCGAGGCCGAGGTGCGCTTCGACCCGGGCAGCCGGGCGCTCTACGCCACCGACGGCTCCAACTACCGCCAGGTGCCGATCGGCGTGGTGGTGCCGCGCTCGATCGACGAGGTGCCCGAGATCCTGGCCGCCTGCCGGCGGCACGGCGCGCCGGTGCTGGCGCGCGGCGGCGGCACGAGCCTCGCCGGGCAGTGCTGCAACGTGGCGGTGGTGATCGACTTCTCCAAGTACTGCCACCACATCCTGGAGCTCGATCCGGTCGCGCGGACCGCCTGGGTCGAGCCGGGCTTGGTGCTCGACGACCTGCGCCGGGCGGCCGAGCGGCACCACCTGACGTTCGGCCCCGACCCGTCCACGCACAACCACTGCACGCTCGGCGGCATGATCGGCAACAACTCGTGCGGCGTGCACTCGGTCATGGCCGGCCGCACCGCCGACAACGTGCTCGAGCTCGACGTCCTCACCTACGACGGGACGCGGCTCCGGGTGGGCGCCACCAGCGAGGAGGAGCTGGAGGAGATCGTGCGGGCCGGCGGGCGCCGCGGCGAGCTCTACGCCGGCCTGCGCGGCCTGCGCGACCGCTACGGCGAGCTGGTGCGGCGGCGCTTTCCCCACATCCCCCGCCGCGTCTCCGGCTACGCGCTCGACGAGCTGCTCCCCGAGAACGGCTTCCACGTGGCGCGCTCGCTGGTCGGCTCGGAGGGCACCTGCGCGATCGTGCTGCGCGCCAAGGTGCGCCTCGTCCCCAGCCCGCCCAGCCGCACGCTGGTGGTGCTGGGCTACCCGAGCGTCTACGAGGCGGGCGACCACATCCCGGAGATCCTGCGCCACGGCCCCATCGGCCTGGAGGGGCTCGACGACCGCCTGGTCGAGGACATGAAGAAGAAGCGGCTTCACCCCGAGCGGACGCAGATCCTCCCCGACGGCCGCGGCTGGTTGCTGGTGGAGTTCGGCGGCGCCACCCGCGAGGAGGCCGACGCGGCCGGCCGGCGCATGATGGAGGCGCTGCGCGGGCAGCCGGGCGCGCCGTCGATGAAGCTCTTCGACGACCCGGAGGAGGAGCACATCGCCTGGAAGGTGCGCGAGTCCGGCCTGGGCGCGACGGCGCGGGTGCCGGGGCAGAAGGACACCTGGGAGGGCTGGGAGGACTCGGCCGTCCCGGTGGACCAGCTCGGCGCGTACCTGCGGCAGCTCCGGAAGCTGTTCGAGAAGCACGGCTACGGCTGCGCGCTGTACGGCCACTTCGGGCAGGGCTGCGTCCACACCCGCATCGACTTCGACCTGACGAGCGCCGAGGGCGTCCGGAGGTACCGCGCCTTCGTCACCGAGGCCGCCCACCTCGTGGTCGCGCACGGCGGCTCGCTCTCCGGCGAGCACGGCGACGGCCAGTCGCGCGCCGAGCTCCTCCCCATCATGTTCGGCGACGAGCTGGTGGCGGCCTTCGCCCAGCTGAAGCGCCTGTGGGACCCGGCCTGGAAGCTCAACCCGGGCAAGGTGGTCGATCCCTACCGGCTGGACGAGAACCTGCGCCTCGGGCCGGGCTACCAGGAGCTGCGCCCCGCCACCTTCTTCCGCTTCCGGGAGGACGGCGGCAGCTTCGGCCGCGCCGCCGCGCGCTGCGTGGGGGTGGGGGAGTGCCGGCGCGAGCAGGGCGGGGTGATGTGCCCCTCCTACATGGTGACGCGCGAGGAGCGGCACTCCACCCGCGGCCGCGCCCACCTGCTGTTCGAGATGATGCAGGGCGAGCCGCTCCGCGGAGGCTGGCGCGACCCGCACGTGAAGGAGGCGCTCGACCTGTGCCTCGCGTGCAAGGGCTGCAAGTCCGACTGCCCGATGAACGTGGACATGGCGACGTACAAGGCGGAGTTCCTCGCCCACTACTGGCGCGGGCGGCTCCGCCCGCGGCACGCCTACGCCATGGGGCTCATCATGGTCTGGGCGCGCCTGGCCTCGCTCGCGCCGCGGCTCGTGAACCTCGTCACGCACGCGCCCGGCCTCGCCGGCCTGGCCAAGCTCGCCGGCGGCATCGCCGGCGCCCGCGAGGTGCCGCGCTTCGCGCCCTACACCTTCCGCCGGTGGTACGAGGCGACGAGGCGGGCGCGGCCGGCGCCGGCCCCCGGCGCGCGGCGCGCGGTCCTCTTCGTCGACACCTTCAACGACCACTTCCACCCCGAGGCGGCCATCGCCACGCTCGAGGCGCTGGAGGGCGCCGGCTACCAGGTGGAGCTCCCCTCCCGGCGCGTCTGCTGCGGCCGGCCGCTCTACGACTTCGGCATGCTCGACCGCGCCCGGGCGCAGCTCGTCGAGCTGCTCGAGGTGCTCACCCCCGCGGTCGAGCAGGGCCTCCCGGTGGTGGGCATCGAGCCCTCCTGCGTGGCGGTGCTGCGGGACGAGCTCCTGGGCCTCTTCCCGGACGATCCGCGCGCGAAGCGGCTCGCCGAGCACACGCTCATGCTGTCCGAGCTCATCGAGCGCGATCGGGAGCGCTTCCCGCTGCCGCGCCTCGAGGCCCGCGCCGTCTTCCAGGGCCACTGCCACCACCACGCGGTGATGGGCCTCGACGCGGAGCTGGCGGTCCTGAAGCGGATGGGGCTCCAGGTCGAGCGGCCCGACTCCGGCTGCTGCGGCATGGCGGGTTCGTTCGGCTTCGAGCGCGGCGAGCCGCACCGGGTGTCGCTGGCGGCCGGCGAGCGCGGGATCCTGCCCGCCGTGCGCGCGGCGCCGGAGGAGGCGCTCATCCTCGCCGACGGCTTCTCCTGCAAGGAGCAGATCGCGCAGGGCACCCGGCGGCGCGGCCTCCACCTCGCCGAGGTGCTGAAGCTCGCCCGCCAGGGCGGCGCGCCCGGGCCGCTGCCCGAGCGGCGGGTGGTGGGCCGGCTGCCGGCCCTGCCCTGGAGGGCGCGCGCGGCGCGCGGGGCGGTCCTCGCGCTCGTCGCGGTCGCCGTGGCGGGCGCGGCGCTCGCCGGAGCGCGAGGGCCCCGGCGGCGCTGAACCCGCGCGCCGGCGGCGCTACAGCGGCGTCGCGACCTGCTCGGCGGGCCGGATGAGGACCTTGGTGTAGCCCGGCTCGCGCCGGTCGAACTTCTGGTAGGCGTCCGGCGCGTCCGCCAGCGGGATGTGGCGCGAGACGATGAAGCTGGGCTTGGCGCGGCCGGCGATGATGAGGTCGCGCAGGACGAGGCTGTAGTGCTTCACCGGCGTCTGGCCCATGCCGAGCTGGACGCCCTTCTCCCACAGCTTGCCCCAGGGCAGCTGGTACTCCCCGTGCTTCGCCGCCTGGCCCTTGCCGCCCGGATCCTGGGGCAGGAAGACGCCGATGATGCCGAGCGCGCCGGTGGGGTTCACCACCTCGGCCAGCTGCTCGGTGACCGAGGTGTGGTCCTCCTGGCTCGGGTCCGCGAAGTCCTTCGCCTGGTACCCCACCGCGTCGATGCCGCACATGACGCCGGCCATCTTCTCCTCGCCGCGCCGCATCGCCCCGCGCACGAGCGGGTTCTGCAGCCGGAGGTTGCGGATCTGCTCCGCCGGCGGGCCCTTGCGGAAGTCCACCGCGATGGCGCCGATCTGCTCCGCCTTCTTCAGGCGCTCCGGGATGGCGTCCACCACGTACACCTCGGCCGCGCCGCGCAGCATGGCGCTGTAGGCGGCGAGGAGGCCGACCGGCCCCGCCCCGAAGACCGCCACCGTGGAGCCGGGCTGCACGTTCGCCATCTGCGCCGCGTGGTAGCCGGTGGGGAAGATGTCCGAGAGGAGCAGGAAGTCGTCCTCCAGCTCGTCCCCGGGCGTCCCCGGCAGCTTGATGCAGTTCGCCTCCCCCCAGGGGACGCGCAGGAGCTCCGCCTGGCCGCCCTTGTACGGCCCCATGCCGACGTAGCCGTACGCGGCGCCGGCGGCGTCGTCGTTGGCGACCAGGCAGGCGCTGGTGTAGCCGCGCGTGCAGTTGAAGCAGGTCCCGCACGAGACGTTGAAGGGCAGCACCACCCGGTCGCCCTTGCGGAGCTGCTGCACCGCGCTGCCCACCTCCTCGATCACCCCCATGTTCTCGTGCCCCATGACCACGCCCGGCTGGGCGGCGGTCCGGCCCTCGTACATGTGCAGGTCGCTGCCGCAGATCCCGGCGGTGGTGATGCGAACCACCACGTCGGTCGCGCGCTCGACGCGCGGATCTTGCACCTCGTCCACCGAGACCTTGCCCGGTCCCTTCCACACCACGGCTCGCATGTGTCCCTCCCTGGAAAGCCCAAGCCTGGGGATGCCGTGGCGCGCTGCAAAGAGCCGGGCGGACGTGCGTCCGCGGGCCGGCGGCGCGCGAGCCGCCGTCGCCCCGGCGCCCGGGCCCCCGCGCGCCGGCACCGTTTCTGCTAGATCCGCTCCGTCATGGCGCGCCCCCGCATCCTGGTCGTCGAGCCGCACGGCGCGGAGGCGCTGTGCGCCGTGCTCGCCCAGCACGGCTTCGACCCGTGCCAGGCGGCCGATCCGGGCGCGGCGCTGCTGGCGGTCCCCAGCCTGGCCCCGGACGCGCTGCTGGCGGCGGTGACCGGCCCGGCCGACGGGGTGCTGCTCGCGCGCGGCCTCGCCGAGCTGGGCTCGGACGCGGCGCTGGTGGTGATGGCCGACCCGGAGCAGCTGGGCGCCGCGGTGGCCGCGCTCCGCGCCGGGGCCGAGAGCTACCTCGTCCGGCCGGCCGGGGCGGCGCAGGCGGCGGTGCTGCTCTGGAAGGCGCTCGAGAAGCGGCGCCTGCGCGCCGACGCGGCGCGGCTCCGCGCCCAGCTCCGCCGCCGCCACGCCCTCGTCGGCAGCGCGCCCGAGCTCCAGCTCGTGCAGGAGGTGCTGCGGCGCGCGGCGCCCACCCGGGCGACGGTGCTGGTGCTGGGGGAGACCGGCACCGGGCGCGAGCTCGTGGCGCAGGCGCTCCACGACGCCTCGCCCCGCCGCGACCGCCCCTTCGTGCGCGTGAGCTGCGCGGCGCGCTCGCAGGTCCTGCTGGAGAGCGAGCTCTTCGGGCACGAGCCGGGCGCGTTCCCCGGGGCGGCGCTCCGGCGCGAGGGGTGCCTGGAGGCGGCGCACGGCGGGACCGTCTTCCTGCACGAGGTGGCGCACCTGCCGCTCGGGCTCCAGGTGAAGCTCCTGCGCGTGCTGCAGCAGGGGGAGCTGGAGCGCATGGGCAGCCGCGAGACGCTGCGGTGCGACGTGCGGGTGGTGGCGTCCTCCACCCGCGACCTGGCCGAGGCGGTGCGCGAGGGCCGCTTCCGCGACGACCTCTACTACCGGCTCAACGTGGTGGCGGTGACGCTCCCGCCGCTGCGCGAGCGCAAGGGCGACATCCCGGCGCTGGTCGAGGCGTTCCTGGCCCGGTCGGCGGCGGCGCGGGCGCGCGGCGTCACCGCCGTCTCGCCCGGCGCCCTCTCGGCGCTCTTCGCCCACGACTGGCCGGGCAACGTGCGCGAGCTGCAGGCGGTGGTCGAGCGCGGGGTGGCGCGGTGCGGGGGGCGGGAGCTCGCGCTCGAGGACCTCCCGCCGGCGCTGACGGGCGGCGGGGCGGGCGAGGCGAGCGCGCTCGTCCCCGGCGCCACCCTGTTCGAGATCGAGCGCGAGGCGATCCTGCGCACGCTCGACCGGATGGGAGGCTCCACCGTCCGCGCCGCCCAGGCGCTCGGGGTCAGCGTCCGGAAGATCCAGTACCGCCTGCGGGAGTACCGGCTCGGGCAGCACGAGCCGAGGCGGCGGGGCGCCAGCGCGCCGCCGTGGTGACCGCGGGCGCCGGGGCCTCCTGCGCCTCGCGGTCGAGCTGGAAGCAGCCCACCAGCTCGGCCAGCTCGGCCGACTGCGCCGACAGCTCCGCCGCCGCCGAGGAGGACTCCTCCGAGCTGGCGGCGTTCTGCTGGGTCACGTGATCCACCTGGGCGACCGCGCCGTTCACCCGCTCGATCCCGGCCGACTGCTCGCGGGCGCTGGCGGCCAGCTCGGCCACGATGCCGGTGACCTTCGTCACCGCCCCGCCGATCTCGCCGAGCTGGGCCGCGAGCTGCCCCGAGCGCGCCTCGCCCTCGCCGGCCTCCTTCACCGACTGGCGGATGAGGACCTCGGTCCTGGTGGCCGCCTCCTTCGAGCGCAGGGCGAGCGAGCGGACCTCCTCGGCCACCACCGCGAAGCCGCGGCCCGCCTCGCCGGCGCGGGCGGCCTCGACCGCCGCGTTCAGGGCGAGGAGGTTGGTCTGGAAGGCGATCTCGTTGATGTCCTTGATGATCTGCGAGGTGCTCTCCGCGGCCCCCCGGATCCTGCCCATCGCCTCGCTCATCTGGCCGATGGCGCTGGCGCCGGCCGCGGCCGAGGCCTCGGCGCGCTGCGCGAGCTCGCTCGCCCGGAGCGCGCTGCCGGCGGAGCTCTTGGTGGTCGTGGCCATGGCGGCGAGGCTGCTGCTCGCCTCGTTGAGCGAGCTCGCCTGCTCGGAGGCGCCGCGCGCGACCGCCTGGCTCGAGCCGGCGATCTCGGCCGCGGCCGAGGAGACCTGGCTCACCGCGTCCGCCACCTGCCCGATGGTGTCGTGCAGGGCCTGGGCGGTGACGTTCAGGGCCTCCTTGATCTTGGCGTGGTCGCCCCGGTACTCGCCCTGGACGCGGGCCCGCAGGTCGCGCTCCGAGAGGCGCTGCAGCACCGCCGTCGCCTCCTGGATGGGGGCGAGGACGGCGTCCAGCGCCGCGTTCACGCCCTGCACGATCCGCCGGAAGTCGCCCTGGTGCCGCGACACCTCGACCCGGCGCTCGAGGTCCCCGGCCACCGCCGCCTCGCCCAGCGCGCCCGCGTCGGCGACGAGCCGCCGGATCGCCAGCACCATGTCCTGCAAGGCGAGGCCGAGGCCGTCCTGCTCGGAGCGGGGCGCGACGTCCGAGGACATGTCGCCCTTCCCGACCGCGGTGGCCACCTGCGCCATCTGCCGCTCCGACTCCAGCACGGCGCCGAAGGCGGCGGTCAGCTTCCCGAGCTCGTCCTGGCTCGTCACCTCGATGGTGTGGCCCAGGTCGCCGACCCGCAGCGCCTCGGCCGCGGCCAGCAGGCGGCGCATCGGCTCGACCATCGAGCGGGCGATCACGATCGCCAGGGACCCCGTGAGCGCGATCGCGAGCAGCGACACGAGCACGAACAGCACCATCGTCCGGCGCGAGGCGCGCGCGACGTCCTGGGAGTGATCGCGCGCGGCGGTCGCCTCGCTCTCGAGGAGGGAGTCCAGGAGCTGCGAGATCTCCTGGTAGGAGCGCTCGGCGAGCGTCATGTACGTGTTCGCCATCCCCAGGTCGGTGGTGGCGATGTCGGCCACCCCGGCGCACTGCTTGCGGTACTCCGCCAGGAGCGGGAGCGCCTTCCGCGCGAGCGGCACCTGCGCGTGCTCGGCCTCCCGCGCGCCGGCCCACGCGGTCAGCTCCGAGGCGAGCGCGTCGATGTCCGTCAGCTGCTTCGCCGCCAGCGCCTCGGTGCCGCGGCTGTCGGTGCTGGAGCTCGCCAGGCTCGTCACCTTGTAGACGTTCGCGTGGATCCGGCCGAGCCGGGCCGAGAAGCGCGACGCGTCCTGCACCGCGTTGAAGTCCGCGAGCATCGAGCGCTGCGAGGCGACGCTCGAGAAGGCGAGGGCCGCGAGCACGACGAAGGCGACGACGCTGCCGGCGGGCGCCAGGAGCAGCTTCCGCTCCACGCCGAGATCTCGGATCCGCCGCATGGGTCCGCTCCTCGCGTTCCAGAGGCCGGAGTGGCCGGCGGGCGACGCCGCGCGCCGGCCGGCCGACCGATCACTTCGAGTAGGCGCCGCAGCCGATCCACAGCTCGTCGTCGATCTTCAGGACGTACGCGCTCTTCTGGTGGATCTTCTTCGTCTCGGGGTGGGACCACTTGTAGTCGACCCAGCCCGAGCCCTTGCCGGCGGCGGCCATGAGCTCGCGGATGACGTACTTCCCGTCGGTGTCCTGCATGTCGTAGAGGCTCTTCCCGACGAGCTTCTTGTTGGCGCCGTGCGCGACGACCTTCCCGGTGAAGTCGTAGGCGAAGATGTAGAGGTCGCGATCGAGGAGCGTGCCCTGCTTGTCCGCGGCGGCCGTGATCTCGGCCAGGCCGGCCGGCTTCCCGCTCTTCTTGATGAAGGCCGCGGCCTTCTCCACCAGCGCCTTGGCCTCCGGCTTCGTGCCGGGCTGCTCGGCGCGCGCGCTCCCGGCCACGAGGAGGAGGGAGGCGGCGAAGGTGAGCGCGAGGCGGGTGGCGGATCGTCCAGGCATGGGCGGGCTCCTCGAGGCGAACGGCCGCGCGAGGTGCGCGGCGGTGCGATGCCCTGCGACAGCGGGTCGCATTGACCAAGCGTTCATTTCAAGCAACGGGCCAGCCGCCCGCCCGCCATCCGGGCTGGCGTCCTCGCGCTGGCACAGCTCGTTTGCCCTCCGGGCGGCCGAGGGCTGGCGGGGGTCTTTGCCGACTCGGGTGGTCGCAGCTCCGCCCGGGCGTCCGGCGCGTGCCGCCCGCGCGGGCGCTCCCTACCTTTGGAGCATGGCCGATCGCGATCTGGCGTTCGAGAACGTCCTCTCCGGTGGCAGGGCCGAGAAGCGAACGGCCCTGATCGTGTTCCCCGCCGTCGTCATCCTGGCGCTCCTCATCGGGTTCGCCGCCGTCTCCATCTCCCGCACCTCGGCCCTGACCACCGAGGTGCAGAACGCGAAGAACCAGCTCGCGGAGGCGAACAAGGTGGTCGAGGAGCGCGACGCGCAGCTCCGCGACGCGCGCGCCGACATCGCGGTCCTGTCGACGCCCGGCCAAGGGGCGGCCGTCCTCGCCGCGGTGAAGAAGGAGAACGGCGCGAGCGGCGTGGCGCGCATTCACCCCGAGCGCCACGCGCTCGCCGTCTACGCCTACAACCTCGCGGCCGCGCCCGAGGGTCAGGAGTACCGCGTCATCGTCTCCGATCCCGAGCGGCGCGAGACCTTGCTCGGCGCGCTCACCCCCGACGACCGCGGCGCGGCGGCGCTGCTCGTGCGGGACGTGCCGGAGGGCGCGTCCGCGGTCGAGGTGGCCCTCGTGCCGAAGGCCGCGGCGGGGCAGGGGCAGGGGCAGGGGCCTGGCGCGAAGGGCGGCGCGGGCGGGCCGACCGCCGGCGCGGCGGCTCCCGCGGCGGCGCCCGCGCAGCGGCAGCCGATCCTGGCCGGCACCCTGCCGAAGCCGGGCGAGGCGGGGGTGGTCGCCGCGAGCGCCGAGGCGGGGCCCAGGGTGCAGGCGCGATCGGCGGGCGGCAGCGCGCGCCGGGGGCGCTGAGCCGCGCGCCGGAGCTCCGGCCGGCCCCTGCTCGCGTGCCTGGATTTCGTGCGACGGCTGCCCGGAGTTCGGGCACGCGGCGGCGCGCCGCCCGCTATTGACGGTGCGCGCCGCCGTGGTGGAAACTGACCCTTCCATGTCGGAAGGTGAGCAGCGCTCCCGGGCCTGGCCGGCCGGGTGTCCCTGCGCCCCGCGCAGCGGGGCGACGCAGGTCGAAGGTCCTTCTCAGCGAGCCAGCGAGATGGAGCGGGCGAGGTTCGCCCACGGCTCTCTCGTGCCGGCGCGCGCCGGGAAGGCCTAGAGCTTTTTCTCCACGCAGCCGAGGAAGGTGCGATGAGCGAGCACGGCTATCCCGAGCGCCAGGGCCTGTACGATCCGCAGCAGGAGCACGACGCCTGCGGCTTCGGCTTCGTCTGCGACATCCAGGGCCGAAAGTCGCACGACATCGTCCAGAAGGCGCTGACCGTGCTCGTGAACCTCGAGCACCGCGGCGCGGCGGGCTCGGAGAAGAACTCGGGCGACGGCGCCGGGCTCCTCTGCCAGCTGCCGCACCGGTTCCTCGAGGGCGCCGCCGCCGCCGCCGGCGTGAAGCTGCCGGCGCCCGGGCGGTACGCGGTGGGCATGGTCTACCTGCCGCAGCAGGAGGCGAGCCGCCGCGCCTGCGAGAAGCTGGTGGAGCAGGTGGTCGCGGAGGAGGGCCAGACGGTCCTGGGGTGGCGCGACGTCCCCACCGACAACGGCAGCCTCGGGCCGACCGCGCGCGCGAGCCAGCCCGCCATCCGGCAGCTCTTCGTGGGGCGCGGCGACGGCTGCCGCGACGAGGCCGCCTTCGAGCGCAAGCTGTACGTCATCCGCCGGCTGGTGGAGAAGGGCGTCTCGCGCTCGGCGCTCCCGCAGCGCGGGCAATTCTACCTGCCGTCGCTCTCCTGCCGGACCGTCGTCTACAAGGGGATGCTGAACGCCGGGCAGCTCGTCTCGTTCTACCCGGACCTCGCCGACCCGGCCTTCGAGTCGGCCATCGCGATGGTCCACTCGCGCTTCTCGACCAACACCTTCCCCAGCTGGTCGCGCGCCCACCCGTACCGCTACATCTCGCACAACGGCGAGATCAACACGCTCCGCGGCAACATCAACTGGATGCACGCGCGGCAGTCGATGATGCAGTCGTCGCTCTTCGGCGACGACCTCAAGAAGATCCTGACCATCATCGACCTGGAGGGCTCCGACTCGGCGATGTTCGACAACGTGCTCGAGCTGCTCCACCTCTCGGGCCGCTCGCTGCCGCACGCCATGATGATGATGGTGCCGGAGCCCTACAGCCGGCACGAGTCGATGTCGCCGGAGAAGAAGGCCTTCTACGAGTTCCACTCCTGCCTCATGGAGCCGTGGGACGGGCCGGCGTCCATCGCCTTCACCGACGGGACGCTGGTGGGCGCCACCCTCGACCGCAACGGCCTCCGGCCGGCGCGCTACTACGTGACCAAGGACGACCTGGTCGTCATGGCGAGCGAGGTGGGCGTGCTCGACCTCCCGCCCGAGCGCGTCCTCAAGAAGGGCCGGCTCCAGCCGGGCCGCATGTTCCTCGTCGACACGGCCGAGAAGCGGATCGTCTCGGACGAGGAGCTGAAGCAGCGCATCGCGCGCGAGCAGCCCTACGCGAAGTGGCTCGAGCAGCACCTGGTGAAGCTCGACGACCTGCCCGCCCCCACGAACGTCATCGAGCCGGATCACGAGACGGTGCTCCGGCGGCAGGAGGCGTTCGGCTACACGGCCGAGGACGTGCGCCTGCTCGTGAACCCGATGGCGGAGAGCGGCACCGAGCCCATCGGCTCCATGGGCAACGACGCGCCGCTGGCGGTGCTGTCGCAGAAGCCGCAGGTCCTCTCCAGCTACTTCAAGCAGCTCTTCGCGCAGGTGACGAACCCGCCGGTCGACGCCATCCGCGAGGAGATCATCATGGCGGTGGAGACCAGCATCGGCCCGGAGGGCAACCTCCTCGAGCCGACGCCGGCCTCGTGCCACCAGCTCTCGCTCCCCACCCCCGTCCTGCGCAACGCGGAGCTGGAGAAGATCCGCGCCCTCGACGGCAAGGCGGGCGCGCACGGCTTCAACAGCATCACCCTGCCCATGCTGTTCAAGGTGAAGGACGGCGGCGCCGGGCTGCGCAAGTCCATCGAGGACCTGCGCTGGTCCACCTCGGAGGCGATCGCCGAGGGGCGCAACCTCATCATCCTCTCCGATCGCGGCCACGACGAGGACCACGCCCCCATCCCGGCGCTCCTGGCGGTGGCGGCGGTGCAGCACCACCTCCTGCGCGAGGGGACCCGCACCCGCGTCAGCCTGGTGCTCGAGACCGGCGAGCCGCGCGAGGTGCACCACTTCGCGCTGCTCATCGGCTACGGCGCCAGCGCGGTGAACCCCTACCTGGCGTTCGAGACCATCCACGACCAGGTGAAGCTGGGGATGATCAAGGGCCCCCCCGAGGCGGCCGAGAAGAAGTACGTGAAGGCCGTCAACAAGGGCATCGTCAAGGTCATCTCGAAGATGGGCATCTCGACCATCCAGAGCTACCACGGCGCCCAGGTCTTCGAGGCCATCGGCCTGAACCAGGACTTCATCGACGAGTACTTCACCTGGACGCCGACCCGCATCGGCGGGGTGGGCATCGACGTGGTGGCGCGCGAGGTGAAGATGCGCCACGACCGCGCCTTCCCGCCCAAGCGGCCCATCGTCCACAAGCAGCTCGGCACCGGCGGCCAGTACCAGTACCGACAGGACGGCGAGCAGCACCTTTTCAACCCGCTCACCATCCACAAGCTCCAGTACGCCTGCCGCACCGGCAACTACAACCTGTTCAAGGAGTACACGAAGCTCGTCGACGACACGGCGCGCGACCTCTGCACCCTGCGCGGCCTGATGGAGCTCGTGCCGCCGGCGCGGTCGGTCCCGCTCGAGGAGGTGGAGCCGGTCGAGGCCATCGTGAAGCGCTTCAAGACCGGCGCCATGAGCTACGGCTCGATCTCGAAGGAGGCGCACGAGGCGCTCGCCGTCGCCATGAACCGGCTGGGCGGCAAGTCGAACACCGGCGAGGGCGGCGAGGACCCGGAGCGCTACCAGCCGCTCCCGAACGGCGACTCCAGGAACTCGGCCATCAAGCAGGTGGCGAGCGGGCGCTTCGGGGTGACGAGCCACTACCTCACCCAGGCGCGCGAGCTGCAGATCAAGATGGCGCAGGGCGCCAAGCCCGGCGAGGGCGGGCAGCTCCCCGGCACCAAGGTGTACCCGTGGATCGCGAAGACGCGCCACGCCACCCCGGGCGTGGGGCTCATCTCGCCGCCGCCGCACCACGACATCTACTCGATCGAGGACCTGGCGCAGCTCATCCACGACCTCAAGAACTCGAACCACGGCGCGCGCGTCAGCGTGAAGCTGGTGGCCGAGGTGGGGGTCGGGACCATCGCCGCCGGCGTCGCCAAGGCGCACGCGGACGTGGTGCTCATCGCCGGCCACGACGGCGGCACCGGCGCCTCGCCGCTCACCTCCATCAAGCACGCCGGCATCCCCTGGGAGCTCGGGCTGGCCGAGACCCACCAGGTGCTGGTCATGAACAACCTCCGCTCGCGCATCGCGGTGGAGGTGGACGGCCAGCTCAAGACCGGCCGCGACGTGGTCATCGGCGCGCTGCTCGGCGCCGAGGAGTTCGGCTTCGCCACCGCGCCGCTCGTCGTGCTGGGCTGCGTGATGATGCGCGCCTGCCACCTCAACACCTGCCCGGTGGGCGTCGCCACCCAGGACCCCGAGCTGCGCAAGCGCTTCACCGGGGATCCGGCGCACGTGGTGAGCTTCATGCGGTTCATCGCCCAGGAGGTGCGCGAGTACATGGCGCTCCTCGGCTACCGCACCCTCGACGAGATGGTCGGGCGCTCGGAGCGGCTCGAGATGCGCCGCGCGGTGGAGCACTGGAAGGCGCGCAACCTCGACTTCAGCCGCATCCTCTTCAAGCCCACCGTCCCCAAGCACTTCGGCCGGACCTGCCAGATCCCGCAGGACCACGGGCTCGACGAGGCGCTCGACGCGACCACGCTCCTCGAGCTGGCGCGGCCGGCGCTGGAGGGGAAGAAGCCGGTCAAGGCGACGCTCCCCATCCGCAACACGAACCGGGTGGTCGGCACGATGCTCGGCTCCGAGGTGACGCGGCGCTTCGGCCCGGAGGGCCTGCCCGAGGACACCATCCAGCTCCAGTTCCAGGGCTCGGCGGGCCAGAGCTTCGGCGCCTTCATCCCGCGCGGCCTCACGCTGACCCTGGAGGGCGACGCGAACGACTACCTCGGCAAGGGCCTCTCCGGCGGCAAGCTGGTGGTGTACCCGCCGCGCGCCGCCACCTTCGTGCCCGAGGAGAACGTGCTGGTGGGCAACGTGGCCCTCTACGGCGCCACCGGGGGCGAGGCGTACATCCGCGGCGTGGCCGGCGAGCGCTTCTGCGTGCGCAACTCGGGCGCGCAGGCGGTGGTCGAGGGCGTGGGCGACCACGGCTGCGAGTACATGACGGGTGGCCGGGTGGTGGTGCTCGGCCCGACCGGCCGGAACTTCGCGGCCGGCATGTCGGGCGGCGTCGCCTACGTGCTCGATCAGGGCGGCGCCTTCGCCAAGGTGTGCAACCGCGAGCTGGTCTCGCTGGCGCCGCTCGAGGACGAGGAGGAGATCGCGCTCGTGCGCCGGCTGGTCGAGCGGCACGTGCAGTACACCGAGAGCGGCCTCGGCATGCGGGTGCTCGACGCCTGGAAGGAGAGCGTCGGGCGCTTCGTGAAGGTCATGCCGAACGACTACCGGCGCGTGCTGGAGGCGCAGGCGCGCATGCTGAAGCGCGGGCTCTCGCCCGACGAGGCGGCGATGGCGGCCTTCGAAGAGAACGCGCGCGACGCGATGCGGGTGGGTGGGAACTAGCCATGGGCAAGCCGACCGGATTCCTGGAGTACGACCGCGAGCCGTCGCACGTGCGCCCGCCGCTCGAGCGCGCCAAGGACTGGAGCGAGGAGCACCCGCCCTACGCCGAGGAGACGATGCGGCAGCAGGGTGCGCGCTGCATGGACTGCGGCGTGCCCTTCTGCCACACCGGCCAGCTCATCGCCGGCATGGCGGCGGGCTGCCCGGTGAACAACCTCATCCCGGAGTGGAACGACCTCGTCTACCGGGGCCAGTGGCAGGAGGCGATCATCCGCCTCCACAAGACCAACAACTTCCCCGAGTTCACCGGGCGCGTCTGCCCGGCGCCCTGCGAGGGCTCCTGCACGCTCGGCATCAACGCGCCGCCGGTCACCATCAAGAACATCGAGCGCGAGATCGTCGACCGCGCCTTCGCGCAGGGCTGGGTGAAGGCCCAGCCGCCGCTGGCGCGCACCGGCAAGCGGGTGGCGGTGGTGGGCTCGGGCCCGGCCGGCCTGGCCGCGGCCGCCCAGCTCAACAAGGCGGGCCACGCGGTGACCGTCTACGAGCGCGCCGACCGGGTGGGCGGGCTGCTCATGTACGGCATCCCCAACATGAAGCTCGACAAGGGCGTGGTCGAGCGGCGCGTGCGCCTCATGGCGGAGGAGGGCGTGAAGTTCGTCACCGGCGTCGAGGTGGGCAAGGACCTCGCCCCCGGGCGCCTCCTCACCGACTTCGACGCGGTGGTGCTCACCACCGGCGCCACCCAGGCGCGCGACCTGAAGCTCGAGGGCCGGCAGCTCGGGGGCATCCACCTGGCGATGGACTTCCTGCACCAGAACACGAAGTCCCTGCTCGACTCCGGCCACCGCGACGGGAAGTACCTCTCGGCCAAGGACAAGCACGTGGTCGTCATCGGCGGCGGGGACACCGGCACCGACTGCGTCGGCACCGCGCTGCGCCACGGGGCGCGGAGCGTCACGCAGCTCGAGATCATGCCGCGCCCGCCCGACCAGCGCGCCGCCGACAACCCGTGGCCGCAGTGGCCCAAGGTCTACAAGCTCGACTACGGGCAGGAGGAGGCGAAGGCGCTCTGGGGCGAGGATCCCCGCCAGTACGCCGTCTCCAGCAAGCGCTTCCTCGGCGACGAGGCGGGCCGGGTGACCGGCATCGAGCTCGTCAGCGTGGACTGGCTGCACGGCCAGGACGGGCGCCCGGTGGGCCCGCGCGAGGTGGAGGGCTCGAAGCGGGTCATCCCCGCCGACCTGGTGCTGCTCGCGCTCGGCTTCCTCGGCCCGGAGAAGGGCCTGGTCGGCGAGCTCGGCCTCAAGCTCGAGGAGCGCGGCGCCACCTGGACCGTCGCGACCGACGCCGAGAAGATGACGAGCGTCCCCGGCGTCTTCGCCGCCGGCGACTGCTCCCGCGGCCAGTCCCTGGTTGTGTGGGCGATCCACGAGGGCCGCAAGGCGGCGCGGGGCGTGGACAAGTACCTGATGTACGGGGAGACGGTGCTGCCGTAGCCCGCCCGGCCTCGCGCGCCGCAGCGCCGCAGCGTAGACGGGGCGGCCCCAGCCGGGCGCGTGCGCGCCGGGTCCGATCTCCGGACGATGGGCCGCATGATCGCGGCGCGGGAGGAGGGCCGGGACGGGCTGTGCGGGATCTGCCCGGCCGGGTGCCCGATCCGCGCCGTGGTGGCGGGCGATCGGCTCGTGCGCGTCGAGCCGGCCCCGGACGCGCCGGCCGGCCTGTTCTGCACCATCGGGAGCCGCTCGCCCGACGTCGTCCACGACCCGGACCGCGTCGCGACGCCGCTGCGGCGCCGCGGCCCCAAGGGCACCCTCGCCTTCGAGCCCGTCGGGTGGGACGAGGCGATGGACGGGCTGGCCCGGCGCCTGCTGCGCCTGCGCGAGGAGCACGGCCCGGAGGCGGTCGCGATCTACACCGGACGCGGCAGCTTCGACCAGGCGCTGTGCGACATCTACCAGCCGGCCGGCGTGACGGTGTCGTCCGCCTCGAGCGTGCTGTTCCCGTTCGGCTCGCCGAACACGCTGGGCGTCGGCGCGCTCTGCTACGTCGCGTTCGCGATGATCGCGCCCCACGTCACGCTCGGCGAGATGCTGGTGGGGATGGAGAGCGACCTCGAGCGCGCCGAGCTCGTCGTGCTGTGGGGCGCGAACCCCGCCACCGACTCGCCCCCGCGGGCGCACCACCAGGTGCTCCAGGCGCGCCGGAATGGCGCCGAGGTGATCGCCATCGATCCCCGCCGCGGCGAGACGGCCGTGGCGGCGGGCGCGGAGTGGATCCCGATCCGCCCCGGCACGGACGGCGCGCTGGCGCTGGGGCTCATCGAGGTGCTCCTCTCCGAGGAGCTCCACGACGACCGCTTCGCGCGCGACTTCACGGTCGGATTCGACGACCTGCGCCGGCTGGTGCAGCACTTCCGGCCCGAGGTGGTGGAGGGGATCACCGGCGTGCCGGCGGCGACGGTCCGCCGGCTGGCGCGCCGGATCGCCGCCGCCCGCGGCGCGGCGCCGGTCACGTACACCGGCCTCGAGTACTCCGGGAACGGCGTGCAGGCGCTCCGGGCGCAGCTCGTGCTCTGGGCCCTGGCCGGTCAGCTCGACGTGCCGGGCGGGCTCCTCCTGCGCATGAAGCAGGGGCTGTTCCCGCAGAACCGGACCCGGCTCCAGCCGAACCCGGACGTCGGCAAGGCGCTCGGGCGGGACCGGTTCCCGCTGTACACGCATTACCGGGGCGAGTCGCACGCGATCGCGCTGCCGCCCGCCGTCCTCGACGGCGACCCGTACCGGATCCGGGCGCTGCTGGTCCTGGGCGGCTCCCTCGTCACCGCCTGGCCCGATCCCGCGCTCTGGCGGCGGACGCTGGGCGGGCTCGAGCTCCTCGTCTGCATCGACCGCTACCTGACCGCTGACGCTGCCTGGGCGGACCTGGTCCTGCCCGCGACGACCGGGTACGAGAACCTCTCGTACCTGCGGAGCGGCCCGGCGTTCCGCCTCCGCGAGCGCCTGGTCCCGCCGGTCGGCGAGGCGCGCAGCGACGCCGTGATCCTGGGGGAGCTGGCGCGCCGGCTCGGGTACGGCCACCTCTACCCGCAGACCGAGGAGGAGGTGGTCCGGCACGCCCTCGAGGGGAGCGGCTTCACCCTGGAGGACGTGCGCCGGGCCGGCGGCACGGTGCGCGTCCCAGCGCCGGGCATGGAGTACCGCAAGTGGGAGAAGGGGCTCCTCCGCCCGGACGGGCGCCCCGGCTTCGACACGCCGAGCGGCAAGCTCGAGATCGCTTCCTCGATCCTGGCCGAGCACGGTTACGATCCGCTCCCGAGCTACGGGGAGCCGCCGGAGAGCCCGCAGAGCCGCCCCGACCTGGCGCGCCGCTTCCCGCTCGTGCTCGGCTCCGGCACGCGCACGCGCTTCGACTTCCGCAGCCAGCACCATGGCGTGCGGGGCCTGGCCGAGCGGCAGCCGGAGCCGCTGGTGACGATGCACCCGGCCGATGCGGCCGCGCGCGGGATCGCCGACGGCGACCCCGCTGTCATCGAGACCGCGCGCGGCGCGGCCGCATTCCGGGCGCGGCTCGACGACGGGATCGCCGCCGGCTGCGTGGACGCGTGCATGGGCGGGGGCGGTCCGCTCGGGCCCGCGGCGTGGCGCGCCTGCAACGTCAACGTCCTCACCGATCCCGGGCAGGTGGACCCGATCTCGGGCTTCCCCGTGTACAAGGCGCTGCTGTGCCAGGTGCGCCGCGCCGAGGGGTCTCGCCGCAGCGCGCCCGCCCCCGGCGGCCCGCCCGCCCTCGAGCCCGCCCTCGAGCCGGCGCCCGCACCCCGCCCGCTCTACCTCGATCACAACGCGACCACCCCGCTCGACCCCGAGGTGCTGGAGGCGATGCTCCCCTTCCTGCGCGACGAGCACGGGAACCCGTCGAGCCTTCACGGCCCCGGGGCCCGCGCCCGGGCCGCGCTCGACGCCGCGCGGCGCACGGTGGCGAGCGCGCTCGGGTGCACGGCGCGGCGCGTCGTCTTCACCGGGTCGGGCACCGAGGCGGACAACCTCGCCGTGCGCGGCGCCGCCTGGGCGCTCCGGGCGCGCGGCCGGCACGTCGTGACGACGGCCATCGAGCACCCGGCGGTGCTCGAGGCGTGCGCGGCGCTGGAGGAGCTCGGGTTCGAGGTCGCGCGCCTGGCGGTCGACGGCGAAGGCCGCGTGGAGCCCGCGAGGCTGGCCGCCGCGCTCCGCCCGGACACGGTGCTCGTGAGCGTCATGATGGCGAACAACGAGTTCGGGACGGTCGAGCCCATCGCGGCGCTGGCGTCCGTCGCGCACCGCGCGGGCGCGCTGGTGCACGTCGACGCGGTGCAGGCGCTCGGCAAGCTCGCCATCGACGTGGGCCCGCTCGGCGTCGACCTCCTCTCCGTCTCGGCGCACAAGATCCACGGGCCGAAGGGTGTGGGCGCGCTGTACGTCCGGGAAGGCGTCCCGCTCGCGCCGCTCGTCCGCGGGGGCGGGCAGGAGCGCGGCCTGCGCTCCGGGACCGAGAACGTGGCGGGCATCGTCGGGTTCGCGAAGGCCTGCGAGCTGGCCGTCCGCCGGCTGCGCGCCGGGGAGCCGGCGCGGTTGAGCGCGCTGGTCGAACGGCTGGAGGTGGGGCTGCGCGCGCTGGTGCCCGGGCTGCGGCGGGTGGGGAGCGCCGACGGCCTGCCCGGGACGCTCTGCGTCGTCCTGCCCGGCGTGCGGGGCGAGTCGCTCGTCCTCGACCTGGCCCGGCGCGGCGTGGCGCTCTCGTCCGGCTCGGCGTGCAAGTCGGGGCACCCCGATCCCTCGCACGCGCTCCTGGCCCTCGGGCTCAGCGCCGCCGAGGCGCACGGCGCCGTCCGGTTCTCGCTGGGCGCCGGGAACGACGCCGCGGACGTCGACGAGGCGCTCTCCCGGATCGCCGCCGCGCTCCGCGAGGCGCGCGAGGCGGTGCGCTTCGTCCCCTGCCGTTGACTGTTGCTCGGACCACGTGCAGTCGCCTCGCCGAGGCGCCGAGCCCTCGAGCGCAGGTCGATGAAACCGCTTGCGCGCGATCGACGATCGTGGTCTTCGTGCGCCCGTTCATGCCGGACCATTCCAAGACGACCCCTCCTGACGACGCTGACGACGCCGGCAGCTCCGGTGAGCAGGCCGAGGCGAGGCCCGGGACCATCTGGCGTCGCCCCGCTCCACGGACCGAGGTGGACGTCACGCTGGAGCTCACGTTGAGCAAAAGCGCGGGAGAGACCACCTCGCGCGACCTCCGGCCCCCGGCAAAGTGGCCGCCGGGGGCGTCCCCGTCCGAGAAGAAGTAGACGCCGCCGCGCGTGGCGGATCGGCTTAGACTGCGCCGGAAGCGCCGAAGCCGGCGCCCGCGCGCATGCGACTCGACCGCTCCAGCTGGCAGGACCCGCGCACGCGCCGCCGCCTGGTCGTGGCGGCCATCCTCGTCGCCGGCTGGACCCTTGCGGCCGCGCTGTACGTGACCACGCCTCCGGTCGTCGAGGACCCGGAGATCTACGAGATGGAGCACTCGAAGAAGGCGCTGCGCGACCTCGAGCGCATCGGGGGGAAGGCGGCGGTCTTCACGAGCGAGCTCAACGCCTGGGTGGCGAGCCGCTGGGAGGGCAAGGCGCGCGCCTACACCGTCGCGTGGCTCACGGTGCTGGTGGCGGGCGGGTACGCCCTCCTGCAGCGCGCGGGGAGCGGCGGGAGCCGCGACGCGCGAGGGCGCGCCGGGTAAGGGCTTCGGGAGCGCTCTGTGCCTCGCGGTGGCGCTCACCGGGCCGGCGCCGGGGCGATGAGCTGCTGGCGCTGCGCGGGCGGCGAGGGCCGCTCGCGGTACATCTTCTTCAGGGCTGCGGCGGTGTCGCGAAGCCGATCCCCGGCGGCCAGCCAGCCGCCGCGCGCGACGATGGCCACGCCGAACCCCAGGACGGCGGCGAGCAGGAGCGCGAGGAGGAACTGCGTCCGCGTCACAGCGGCCTCCTGCTTTCATCGTCCACATGGCGTGTGCTTCGCGCCAGGGGAGGGGCCCCTCCGGCGCCCGGGCGCATCTCACGCGCGGCCGGGCAGGCGGGCGCGCGCCGTGCCCCGGGGCCCCCGCCCACCGCCCGTGAGGCGGTGCTCCCTTGGGAGCACTCCACGTCGCGCCTGGACGAGCCGCCTGGCCGGCATCTACGGTGAAGCCTCACGGACGGCGAGGACGCGATGGCGCGCGCGGCGGCGATCGTGGTCGGCGGAGCGGTCGCGAAGGGGGCCTTCGCCGCCGGCGCGCTGGCGGAGCTCACGCGGAGGCTCCAGCGCGAGCGCACCCCGATCCGCGCGCTGGTGGGGACGAGCTCGGGTGCGCTCAACGCGACGATGGTCGCGGCCGGCGTCCGCGCCGGAGATCCCGCCGGCGCGGCGGACCGGCTCGCCGTGCTGTGGGAGCAGAAGGTGGACGTCTGGCACGTGTTCGAGCCGGAGCCCGGGAGCTGGTGGCACGGTCGCGGCCTCTCGGGCACCGAGCGCATCGTGGAGCTGCTGGCGTCGGAGTGCCCCCAGCGCGCGCAGGGGAGCGCGGCGCCGGAGGTGGCGCTCCGCCTGGTGGTGGCGCCGCTCGCGGGCACCCTCGCCGCGGCCGGCGGGACCTCGTTCGAGCACGTCGAGCGCTTCGCGGGGGCGGACCTCGACTCCGCCAGCGGGCGGCGGCGCATCTTCCAGGCCGCGGCCGCCTCCGCCGCCTTCCCGTTCGCCTTCCAGCCGGTGCCGCTCGACGGCGCCGGGCCCTGCGTCGACGGCGGCCTGGTGAACAACACGCCCATCGGCGAGGCGCTCGATCAGGATCGCGAGGTCGAGGCGATCTACGTGATCTCGGCCGAGCCGGCGGACCTGACGCTCGCTCCCTCCGCGGCCGCCGCGCTCGGCGGGAGCGCGCTGCTGCTGCGGCTGGTCGAGCTGCTGATCGACGAGCGGCTCACCCGCGACCTCGCGGAGGCGCGGGCGGTGAACGCCTGGCTTGCGGTGCTGGACCGCCTCGAGCGCCAGGGGGCGCTCTCCAGCGCGGCGCGCGCCGACATCGTCCAGGCGCTCTACCCGGGCCGGGAGCCCGGCGCGGTGCGTCCGGTCGAGCTGGTCGAGATCCGGCCGCCGGCCCTGCTGGCGGGGAACGCGTTCAAGGGGTTCTTCCGCCGCGAGCTTCGCCGCGCCTACGTCGAGCAGGGCCGGGCCGCTGCCAGGGCTCGGCTCGACGAGGCGCCGGGGGCGTGAGCCCCGAGCGACCCGCCGAGGCCCGGGATGGGCCGTAAGCGGGCGTTCTCCGGACGCGACCTGGCGGGGGATTGCGTCCGACGCGGGAGAGCGTACGATCAGCTCGAAGTGTTCGACACCAGGAGGTCGAGATAGCAGAACCGTTGCGGAGCTCGACATAGCGCAGTCTCCACCGGCGCCAGCCGGACCGGTGCTCGCCCAAGAGCACCCCAGGTCGAACCGAGACGAGGCCCCCACGACGGGCCTCTTCTCATGTCCGCGACGGCGCGTGCGCCGCTCAGCCGGCCCGCAGAGCTCCCGTACGATCGTCTGCCGCTCCCCCGGTGAAGGCCGCCAGGTCGCGCCGGAGCGCGCGACACAGGAACAGCAGGCTGAGGTGGCCCCGCGGGTAGAGGTGCGGGGCGACGCCCCAGCGCTCCGACAGCTCGCGCGCGCCGGCGAGGGGCGCGATCCCGTCGTGCAGCCCGGCCGCCACGAACAGCCGCGCCGCGGTGGGCGCCCGGCCCGCGGGATCGAGCGGCGCGAGCGCCTCGGCGAGCGCGGCGTCGCCGGGCCACGGCCCGCCCCCCGCGGCGCGCTCCGCCAGCCGGCGGTACCGGCGGCCGATCCCGGTCTGGCTCAGCACGAGCGCCAGCTTGGGCGGGCCGACCAGCGCCGCGAACGCGAGCCGCTCCGGCGCGGTCGCCGCCAGCGCGCCGGCGAGCGCGCCCAGCGACAGCCCGACCAGCCCGACCGGTCCGCGGCGCGCGGCCAGGGCGGCGCAGACGCGGAGCTCCAGCACGAGCTGCTCGAACACCTCGCGCTGGCGCTGCGCGTCGAGGCTCACGAACCCCTCGCCGCTGCGCGCGCCCGGGCGCGTGCGCTCGAGGTGGTGCGGCGGGCAGACCAGCCACGGCTCCCATCCGGCGCGCGCGAGCAGGGCCACGTAACCGCGGACGAGCCGCGGGCTCCGGATCTTCCACGGCGGCACGAGCAGGACGGTCCCGCGCCGCGGGCCGACCGCCGGCGTCACGTGCACCGACAGGCGATCGCCCGCGCCGGCCGGCCGGGGCGAGGGCGCCGACCAGGACCGCCCGGGCGCCGGCTCGGCCGGCAACGCCGGCAGCGGCGCGAAGCAGCGCAGCGGCTCGGGGGCGGCCAGCCGGCAGGGCTCGGGCGCGCGACGGACGAGGTCCTCGCTCCACACGGCGAGCGCGTCGATCGCGCGGTGCAGGAGGGCGGGCGCCATGTGGTTGCATGATGGGGTCTGTGGCGTCCGTCGGCCACGCCTGTGCCGGGAGGGCACGCGCGCCGCGGCGTCCAACCCCGCGTCCCGCCTGAATACCCCGGCAGGCACGCCCGTCGCATCGTGGAGCGCTGCTCACGAACGGAGGAGCCCCCATGCTGCTCGCCCCGCTGGTCCTCGCCGCCGCCCTCGGGCAGGCCTGCCCCGCGCCCGACTCCCGCTACGGGCCGCCGCCGTGCGCGGCCGCCAACGTGCCGGGGTGCCTCCCCGGCTACCGCCGCCAGGTGGACCGCTTCGGCCACGTGACCTACGCGTGCGACCCGGCGTACGGGTGGGGCGCCGAGCCCGCGCCCGCTCCGGCCCCGCCGCCCGGCCCTGGCCCCGACGCCTACGCCGCGCCCGCGCCCGCGCCCGCCCCGGCCTATCCCCCCGAGCCGGCGTACGAGCCGGCCTGGCGCGGCCGCGGCGAGCCCCGGCACCAGGTCGCGCTGGTGCTCATGCCCGGCACCGCCACGCTCGACCGCGGCACCACGAGCGACGGCGCCGGCGGCGTGGCGATGGAGCTCAGGGGCGTCCGGGGCGGCGCCCGGCTCCGGCTCGGGTTCGAGTACACGCGCTGGACGCGCGTGGCGGAGGCCGCGCTCAAGTTCGACTTCAACGAGGGGGGCCTCGTGCGGCCCTTCCTCGCCCTGGGGGTGGGCGCCGCCCGCTTCGAGCGGATCGACCTCGACCGTGCCTGGCACCCCACCGGCAGCGTGTCGGGGGGCGTCGACCTCTACCTCGCCCGCGACTTCTTCCTGACCGCCGAGCTGAAGCAGCGCGCCTTCACCCAGGACACCGACCACGGCCTGGAGGTCTCGAGCCTCCACCAGACCAGCTTCTTCGTGGGGGCCGGGTTCTACTTCTAGCGGCGCGCCGCCCGTCCCCCTCAGTGCGCGTGTGCCCGCCGCGGCAGGCGGAGGTGAGCCCATCGCTCGCCCGGCCCCGCCGCGGCGGTCCCCGGCCGGCGCGCCACCACCGGCAGGATGGCCGCCGCCAGCAGCATGAAGCCGATGTAGGGGAGGGCGCCCGCGAACGAGCCGGTGTGGTCCTTCACGAAGGCCACGAAGATGGGCCCCACGATCCCGCCGACGCCCCAGGCGAGCAGGATCCACCCGTAGTTGACGCCCATGTACTTCGTCCCGAAGTAGTCGGCGGTGAACGACGGCATGGTCCCGAAGCCGCCCCCGTAGCAGAGCAGGACGACCGCGAACAGCGTCGCCACGAGCGGCAAGGCGTGGATGCCGCCCACGAAGAAGAAGATGAGCACCTGGCTGCCGTAGATGAGGATGTAGGCCCAGTTCCGGCCGATGCGGTCGGAGATGGCTCCCCAGAAGAAGCGCCCGACGCCGTTGAACACCGCGATGAAGCCGTACACGGAGAGCGCGACCGCCGGGCGGGCCCCGGTGAGCTCGCGCATGATCGGGACGGCGTTCGAGATGAAGAGGATGCCAGCGGTGACGTTGAGGAAGAGCATGAACCAGAGCATCCAGAACTGCGGCGTCCGCATGGCCTCGGACGGCGGGTAGTCGCGGCCGGTGGCGGCCGCCGCGGCCACCGCGCCCGGGCGGGCGTAGCCGGCGGGCGGGTTCCTCACCTGCGCCGCGCAGAGCCCCCCGAGCACCGCGAAGACGATCCCCGGGATCAGGAACGCGTTCATGACCGCGTCGACGCCGGCGGGCGACAGGTGAGCCGCGGCGGGGCCGCCGCCCCGGCCGGCGAGGATGCCCGCCGCCTCCCGCGAGGCGGCGGCGAACGACGGGATCGCCTTCATGATGTTGCTGAAGAAGAAGGCCCCCAGCCCGAACCCCATCACCACCATGCCGCTGCCGAGCCCGCGCCGGTCCGGGAACCACTTCGTCACGGCGGCGACCGGCGTGATGTAGCCGAGGCCGAGCCCGAGCCCGCCGATGACGCCGTAGGTGAGGTAGAGCCACCACGCGCCGAGGTGGGCGGTGCCGAGGCCGGCCAGGATGTTGCCGATCCCCCACACCACCACGCCCGTGACGGCGACGGCGCGCGGCCCGGAGCGGTCTTGCCAGCGCCCGCCCAGGATCGCGCCCACGCCCAGGAAGAAGATGGCGAGCGCGAAGGCCCAGGTGGTGGTGGTGTTGGACCAGCCGAACGCCGCGATGAGCGGCTGGGTGTAGATGCTCCACGAGTAGACGGTGCCGAGGCAGATCATCGCGATGGTGCCGGCGACCGCGATCGCCCATCGATTGCTGGTCATGACATTTCGCGAGCGCCGAGCTTCGCTAGCCGCCGATGCCCATCATCGGCCGGAGCTTCACGAGCCCGGCGCTCGCCTCCTCCATGTGGTGCCGCGGCGCCTTGTGAGCCAGCGCCTGGCGGATGGAAACCTCGAGGGCCTCGTCGCTCGCGCCCCCGCGCAGCAGCGCGCCGAGCGGCACCTGGGCCTCGCCGCCCAGGCACACCTGGAAGCCGCCGTCGGCGGCCACGCGCGCGCGGTTGCAGCGCTCGCAGAAGTTCTCGGTCATGGCGCCGATGAAGCCGACGTGCCGCGCCGCCGCGCCGGCGCCGCGCTCCCGCATGTAGTGGGCCGGCCCCCAGCCGCGCTTCTCGCACGGCTCGAGCGCCACGCCCTGCGCCGCGAGCAGCGCCTTCACGCGCGCGGTCGGGACCGGCGTACCCTGCGCGAACGGCATGAGCTCGATGAAGCGCGGCGACGCCCCGCGCGCCCAGGCGTAGCGGACGAGGTCGCCCAGCTCGTCCTCGTTCACCCCGCCCAGCACCACCGTGTTGAGCTTGAGGTGCGGGAAGCCCTCGGCGGCGGCAGCGTCCACGCCGGCCAGCACGTCCGCCAGGCGCGCGCCGCGCCCCGAGATGGCGCCGAGCCGCTCCGGCCGGAGGGTGTCGAGCGACACGTTGAGCGCGCCCACGCCCGCGGCGCGCAGCGGCCGGGCCAGCTCCGCGAGGCGGTGCCCGTTGGTCGTGAGCGCCACCTCCTCCACCCCGAGCGTGGCGCCGACGTCGCCGGCGATGGCGACGAGGTCCTTGCGCAGCGTGGGCTCGCCGCCCGTGAGGCGCACCCGGCGCACGCCGAGCCGCGCGAACACCCCCACCAGGCGGGCGAGCTCGGGGCGGGTGAGGACGGAGGAGGGCTCCTCGTACTCCGACGGCGAGCAGTAGTTGCATCGGAAGTTGCAGCGGTCGGTGAGCGACAGCCGCAGGTAGGCGATGAGGCGCCCTTGCGCGTCCTGCAGGGGCGGGATGGAAAGCGTCTCAGGGGTGCTCTTCACGTGGTGCGGCCTCCGTCTCCCTGCCCGCTCCCACCCCGCGCAAAGCGGGGTGGGAAGCGCCCGCCCGATCCCTCTCCGTAAGCTCGGCGGCGCCCCCGCGCCCGGCCCTCTGCTGCTCGGAGGTGGCGAGCGGGTCGCGCGCGGACGCCCGCCCCGCCTGCAGGATCGCGAACCGCAGCGTGAGCGCGCCCAGCGTGCCGAGCAGGCCGGCCGTCCGCCGCAGCGGCGAGCCGCGCCGGGAGAGCGCCGTCGCCGCGAGCCCGGCCGCCGAGAGCACCTGGGCGGTCCGCCACAGCGCCCCCGAGGCGCCGCGGCGGAGCGGACGCGCGACGCGCGGCACGCGCCGGGCCTCGTAGGCGAACACCTCGCCGAGCGCCAGCTCGAGGGTCTTCCCGAGCAGGGAGAACCGGTGCACCACGTCGTCGCCGGTGCCCCCGGGCGGCCACAGCTCGAGGAGCGAGGCGGCGCCGGCGGCCCCGGACGCGCCGAACAGGACCGGCAGCGCGTTGCGCGTCCCGTGCCAGATCGGCACGGCCGTGTTGGCGATGAGCACGCCGGTGTACGTGCAGAGCGGCAGGCCCATCACCCCCGCGCCGAAGGCCGCGGCGTCGGAGACCGTCCGCTGCCAGGGCCGCCGCGCCGGCCAGAGGTGCGGCAGGGTCGAGGCGGCGCAGCAGGCGCCGAAGGCGGAGAGGAACCAGGTCCCCATGTTCATGGGCGAGGTGGGGCGGAAGACGCGCAGCATGTCGAGGAAGCGCGCGGGCCGGCCCAGATCGGCGATGAGCAGGACCGCCGAGGCGCCCGCGCCGGCCGTCGCGATGAGGCGGCACCGCCCGATGAGCCGGTGCTCGACGCCGGGGTGACGCTGGCGGACCGGGCCGGGGCTGCCGCGCCAGCCCGCGAGCTGGGCGGCCGCCCCCAGCGCCGCCGCCGCCCCCGCCACCCCGCCCACGTAGAAGTAGGCCGGGACGTACCAGCGCCACACCGGCTCCTTCAGGAGCGGCAGGCCGTAGTAGCTCCGGCCCCGGTCGGCCTCGTAGGCGAGCGAGGGCACCTCGTCCGAGCGTGGCGCGGCAGGGGAAGGCGCGAGGTCCTTCACGCGCTGGTGGGAGCCCTCGCCGAGGAGCGCGCCCAGCTCGGGATCGACGTTCCTGCCGTCGTGCGGACGGTCGTCCGGAAGGTGCCTCGCGCGCATCTCAGGTCCTCCTCGCGCCGGCGACGGCGCCCAGGCAGAGCGCCGCCAGCCCGACCACGCTCGCCGCCATGGCGTACCAGGCGCGGGTGATGTGCTTCGTCGGGACGACGGGATCGGGCGGCAGGTTGTAGGCCTCCGGCTCGTCGCACAGCAGGAAGAACGCGTGCAGCCCCTCGGTGCCCGGCTGCGCGAGGGCGCTCTCGCCGTAGAGGCGCGCCTCGGCGACCCCGCGCGCGAGGAGCTGCTCGACGCGCTTCGCGCCGCGCGCCCGCAGCTCGCCCAGCTCCCCGAACTGGATCGAGGCGGTCGGGCACGCCTTGGCGCAGGCCGGCACCATCCCGTCCTTGAGCCGGTCGTAGCAGAGGGTGCACTTCCAGGCGCGCCCGTCGTCCTCGCGCCGGGCGATGACCCCGAACGGGCAGGCCGAGACGCAGTAGCCGCAGCCGTTGCAGACGTCGGGCTGCACGTAGACCGAGCCGAACTCGGTCCGGACGATCGAGCCGGTGGGGCACGCCTCCAGGCAGCCGGCGCGCTCGCAGTGCTTGCAGACGTCCGACATCATGAGCCAGGAGAAGTTCGAGAGCGCCCGCTGGGTCGGGCCGAGCGGTACCGGCGACTCGATGTGCGACGGCGCCACGAAGTCCGCCAGCAGGCTGGTGGTGCCGGGCTGGCCGGCGGGCCTGAGCGGCGCGAACGCCATCGTCCCCGCCTCGGTGCCGTCGCGCGGGGTCCCCTGGCCCGGGAGCCGGGTGGTCCGCTCGACGAAGGCCACGTGCCGCCAGGTGGAGGCGCCGAGCTGGCCGGTGTTGTCGTAGCTCATCCCGGTGAAGAGGAAGCCGTCGTCGGGGAGCTGGTTCCACTGCTTGCACGCGACCTCGCACGCCTTGCAGCCGATGCAGAGCGTGGTGTCGGTGAAGAAGCCCATCTGCTTGCGCGCCGGGGCGGCGCCGTGCTCGGGCGCGAGCGCGCGCGAGCCGCCCGGGACGCCGTAGTCGGTCTGGAGGTTCACGGGCATCGCTCACCTCCTCGGATAGGCCGGCGGTTCGCGCTGGGTCGCGTGGAGGCCCGGCCGGTCGCGGGGCGCCTCGCCCGCGGGCGGCTCCGGCAGGCGCAGCTCGAGCCCGTCGGTGACGGAGCGGCGCCCGAAGCCGTGCCGGCCGGCCCGGATGTTCCCCGTGAGCGCCTTCGACTCCTGGATCGAGACGTTCGGGTCGGCCACGAACCCGATGAGCTCGTTCGCCGGATCGCCCCGCACCCGCCCGACATAGCTCCAGTGGTAGGGGAGCCCGATGGTGTGGACCCAGCGCCCGCGCACCTTGAGCGGCTTCAGCCGATCCGTCACCAGCACCCGCGACTCGATCTCGCCGCGGGCGGTGGTGATCGTCGCCCAGCCGCCGTTCCTGAGCCCCTTCTCCTCCGCCAGCTCCCGCGACACCTCGCAGAACATGGAGGGTTGCAGCTCGGAGAGCCAGGAGAGCCAGCGGCTCATGCCGCCGGCGGTGTGGTGCTCGGTGAGGCGGTAGGTGGTGAGCAGGTACGGGAAGCGCGGATCGCCGTAGGCGCGGTGGTACGGGTTCTCGCGCCGGTGCCACTCCAGCCGCGCCGGGTTGCACTGCTGGGCGTAGAGCGGGTTCTCGACCACCGACTCCTCCGGCTCGTAGTGGGTGGGGAAGGGGCCGTCCATGAGGCCGGAGGGCGCGAAGAGCCAGCCCTTGCCGTCGGCCTGCATGATGAAGGGGTCGTTGCCCCCCAGGCTGGCGGTGCCGACGGTGCCGGGCTCGGGCCGGTAGGACGGGGGCCGGTCCGCGATGAAGTCCGGCACGTCGTGGCCGGTCCACCGCCGCTTCGCCTCGTCCCACCAGACGTAGCGCTTGCGCTCCGACCAGGGCCGGCCCTCGAGGTCCGCCGAGGCGCGGTTGTACATGAGCCGCCGGTTCATGGGCCAGGCCCAGCCCCACTCCGGCGCGACCCACGTCTGCTCCGCCTGGGGCCGGCGGCGGGCGGTCTGGTTCACGCTGTCCGCGTAGCACCCGGAGTAGATCCAGCACCCGCAGGCGGTCGAGCCGTCGTCGGTGAGCTTGGCGAACCCGGGCACGGGCTTCCGGTCCGCGACCGTGTACCCGTTCACCTCGAAGAGCACCCGCTCCGCGTCCGGCTCGCGGAGCGGTCCGACCTCGCCGTAGTCCCAGGTGAGGAGCTGGAGCGCCCGGTCCTTCGGGTCGGTCGAGCCGGCGTAGCGCCGCTTGAGGAGGCGCCCGAGGTCATAGACGAACTGGAGGTCGCTCCGGCAGTCGCCGGGCGGCTCGATCGCCTTGTGGTGCCACTGCAGCATGCGCTGGGTGTTGGTGAAGGAGCCGCTCTTCTCGGTGTGGGCCGCGGCCGGGAAGAAGAACACCTCGGTCTGGATGTCCTCGGTGCGCACCTCGCCGCGGTCGATCTCGGGGGCGTTCCGCCAGAACTCGGCCGTCTCGGTGAGCGCGAAGTCGCGCACCACCAGCCAGTCGAGCTTGCGCAGCCCCTCGCGGTGGAGCGCGCCGTGCATCGAGCCGACGGTGGGGTTCTCGCCGACGACGAAGTAGCCCTTCACCTTGCCGTCGGCCATCTCGGAGACGGTGGTCATGTGCGAGTGGTTGCCGGTGAGCCGCGGCAACAGGTCGAACAGGTAGTCGTTCTCCTTCGTCGCCGCGTCCCCGAACCACGCCTTCTGCAGGGAGACGATGTACTTCGGGAACTCGCTCCACCAGCCGGTGGCGGAGCGGTTGTTCTCGATGTAGCGCGCCAGCGCGCCCTGGTCCGGGAGGACGGCGTGCGGCATGGGCAGGTAGCCGGGGAGGAGGTCGAACAGCGTCGGGATGTCGGTCGAGCCCTGGATGGAGGCGTGGCCGCGCAGCGCCATCACGCCGCCGCCGGGCCGGCCCATGTTGCCGAGCAGGAGCTGGATGATGGCGGCGGTGCGGATGTACTGGACGCCGACGGTGTGCTGCGTCCAGCCCACCGCGTACACGAAGGCGCCGGTCCGCTCGCGCCCCGAGTTCTTGCACAGCGTCTCGGCCACCTGCAGGAACAGCGCCTTCGGGACGCCGCAGGTCTCCTCGACCAGCTCCGGCGTGTAGCGCGCGTAGTGCTTCTTGAGGAGCTGGAACACGCACCGGGGGTGCTGCAGGGTGGGATCCTGGTGGCGCTTCGTCATGCCCGACGCGTCGGCCGGGGCGCCGCCCGAGCCGGGCTGGTCGGGGTGGGCGTGCTTGTGGCCCGCGGCCGGGATCACCCCCTCGACGCCCTCGTAGCTCCAGCTGTCCCACTCGTACTTGTTGGTCTTCGCGTCGAAGCCGCTGAAGAAGCCCTCCTGCCCCGGGTCCTCCGGGTCGCGGAAGCGCTCGTCGATGATCGTGGCCGCGTTGGTGTACTCGGTCACGTACTCCTTGAACCAGCGGTCGCCCTCGAGGATGTAGCGGATGATCCCGCCCAGGAAGGCGATGTCGCTCCCGGCGCGGATGGGGACGTGCAGGTCCGCCACCGCGCTCGTCCGGGTGAAGCGCGGGTCGACGTGGATGACGGTGGCCCCGCGGTTCTTCGCCTCCATCACCCAGCGGAAGGCCACCGGGTGGCACTCCGCCATGTTGGAGCCCTGGATCACGACCACGTCCGAGTTCTGCAGGTCGCCCGGGAACGTCGTCGCGCCGCCGCGGCCGAAGGAGATCCCCAGACCGGGGACCGTGGAGCTGTGTCAGATCCGCGCCTGGTTCTCCACCTGGATGATGCCGAGCGCGGTGTAGAGCTTCTTGAGGAGGTAGTTCTCCTCGTTGTCGAGCGTGGCGCCGCCGAGGTGGGCGATGCCGAGCGTGTGCCTGGCGAGCTGGCCATGCTCCTTGGCCGCCGGGTCGGTCACGCGCTCGGTCCAGGTGGCCTCGCGCGTCCGCTGCACGCGCTCCGCCACCAGCTCCATCGCCTGCTCGAGCGAGAGCACCTCCCAGTCCGTGGCGCCGGGCCGGCGGTGGAGGACCCGCTTCTCGCGGTGCGACCCGGTCACGAGCTGGAAGGTGGCCGCGCCCTTCGGGCACAGGCAGCCCTGCGAGACCGGGGAGTCGGTGTCGCCCTCGATGTCGATGATCCGCTCGTCCTTCACGTACACGAGCTGGCCGCAGCCCACCGCGCAGTAGGGGCAGACCGAGCGCGCCACCCGGTCCGCGGAGGCGGTGCGCGGCGCGAGCTGGCGGGTCCGCTCGGACCAGGCGCTCGCTCCGAGGCCGATCGCATCGCGGTGCGCCAGCTGACGGGCGACGGGCCAGCTCGAGAGGACGGGGAGCTTTGCCACGAGGGATCCCTTCGTTGGAGGTGTCCCTGCGAATGTGGGGTCCTCGCGGCCCGGCCGGCAACGGCCCGGATCCCCGCCGCGCGCGGCTGCACCCGAGGTGCGCGCGGGAGGGCGGGAGGGCGGGTGAGCGGGGGGGCGGGGGGGCGGGTGGACCGCGAGCGTCAGCCGGCGAGCGACTCCAGCTCGACCTGCTTCGCCTCCCAGTCCGCGTACAGCGCCGCGAGCTCGTCCTTCGCCGCCGCGAGGGCCTCGACGTGCGGGCGCGCCCGGGCGAAGTCCTGGTACAGCGCGGGATCGGCGAGCGCGGCCTCGGCCGTCTTCTGGGCGGCCTCCAGCTCCGCGATGCGGCGCTCCAGGGCGGCGATGGCCTGACGCAGGGGCCGCTCGCGCGCGTAGCGGGCGTTGCGCGCCTCGGCCTCCAGGCGGCGGCGGTCGCGGTCGTTGACCGGCGCGGCCTTCGCGTCCAGGCGCGCCTCGGCGCCCCGCGCCGGGCCCTCGGCGCGCTGCTCCTCGAGCTGCCGCTGGTGGTAGAGCCAGTCGTCGAGGTTCCCGGGCTGGTCGAGGATCGCCCCGTCCTTCACCTCCCAGATCCGGGTGGCGAGGCCGTTCAGGAAGCTGCGGTTGTGCGAGACGAACAGCATCGTGCCGTCGTAGCCGCGCAAGGCCTCGATGAGCGCCTCGGACGAGGTGAGGTCGAGGTGGTTGGTCGGCTCGTCGAGGAGCAGCAGGTTCGAGCGCAGCAGTAGGATGCGCGCCAGCGCCACCCGCGCCCGCTCCCCGCCCGAGAGCACGCCGATGGGCTTCTCGACGTCGCTGCCGGAGAAGAGGAAGCCGCCCGCCACGCCGCGGACGTACGCCTCCCCCTGGTCCGGCACCACGTCCCACAGCGTGTCGAGGATGGTCTTCCGCGGGTCGAGCGCGCCGAAGCCGCGCGAGGCGTCCCCGGGGGCGGCCTCGAAATGGTGTTGGGCGTAGTACCCCGGCACCACCGAGTGCCCGAGCTTCACCTCGCCCGCGTCCGCGGCGAGCTCGCCCGCGACGAGCCGCAGGAGCGTCGTCTTGCCGGCCCCGTTCGGCCCGATGATGCCGACGCGCTCGCCGCGCAGCACCTGGCCGGAGAGGCCGCGGTAGACGATCCGGTCGCCGAAGGCCTTCGCCACGCCCTCGAGCCGCACCACCTCCTTGCCGGAGCGGGGCGCCTCGGCGAAGCGGAAGGAGAGGGTGGCCCGCTCCTCCAGGACCTGCACCTCCTCCATCTTGTCGAGCATCTTCTGGCGGCTCTGCGCCTGCCGCGCCTTGGTGGCCTTGGCGCCGAAGCGGTCGATGAAGCCCTGCAGCTCGGCCCGGCGCGCCTCCTGCCGCCGCGCCGCCGCCCCGAGCCGCTCCTCCTCCTCGGCGCGCAGCCGCCGGTAGTCGTCGTAGTTCCCGGCGTAGCCGCGCAGCCCCTCCGGCTCGAGCGCCAGCACCCGCCCGATCTGGCGGTTCAGGAACTCGCGGTCGTGGCTGATGAGGAGGAGCGCCTTCTGCGAGCCGCGCAGGAAGGCGTCGAACCAGGTGAGGGTGGGGATGTCGAGGTGGTTGGTCGGCTCGTCCAGGAGGAGCAGGTCGGGGTCCTGCAGGAGCAGCCCGGCCAGCGCGGCCCGCATCTTCCAGCCGCCGGAGAGCGCCGCCGAGTCGCGCTCGAGCTCGGCCGGCGCGAAGCCGAGGCCGGTCAGGATGCGCTCGGCGCGGTGTCGCCCGAAGCGCTCCTCGAAGTGGTCGAGCTCGGCGTGCAGATCGGCGAGCGCCTGGGAGAGCTCGAGCTGCTCCTCCGGCTGGCGCTCCTCGCGCAGCGCCGCCTCGGTGGCGGCGAGCTGTGCCTCCACCGCGCCGCGTCCCGGGACCGAGGCGAGGACCACCTCGACCAGCGGGCCGGAGGGGAGGGCCGCCACGTCCTGGGGCAGGTAGCCGGCGCGCCCGCCGCGGCGCCAGGCGAGGGTGCCGGCGTCGGGCGAGATCTCGCCGGCGAGGATGCGCAGCAGCGAGGACTTGCCGGTGCCGTTGGCGCCGACCAGCCCGATCCGGTCGCGCGGGCCGATCGCGAAGCCGGCCTCGTGGAGGAGGACCTTGGGTCCGTAGGCGAGCGCGAGGCCGCTGGCGGTGAGGAGGGACATCGCGGGCGGGGGTGGCTCTTAACCTTTCTTCACGTGGGGAACAAGCACCGGCCACCCGGCGAGGCCAGGATGAAGCCTCGAAAGGAGAAGCACCCATGATGAAGAAGCTCGCCTCCGTCCTCGCCGTGGCCGCCCTGGGCCTCGGCGCCCTCACCCTCACCGCCTTCCGCCACCACCGCGATCCCGCGCAGATGGAGCAGATGCTGACGAAGCGCGTCGACAAGATGCTGGACGAGGTGAAGGCCACCCCCGACCAGCGCCAGCAGATCCTCGCCATCAAGGACAAGCTCGTCGCCGACGGGAAGGCGCTCCGGGCGAGCCACGCCGACACCCGCCAGAAGCTCCTCGCGCTCTGGAACGCCGACCAGCCCGACGCGGCCCAGGTGCACGCGCTGGTGGACGGCCGCGCCGACGCGATGAAGGGCTTCGCCGACGAGGTGGCGGACGCCATGCTGCAGGTGCACGGCATCCTCACCCCGGCGCAGCGCGCCCAGGTCGGCGCGCACCTCCAGGAGCACCTCCAGCAGCACCCCGGCTCGCACTAGAATCGCCCCGTGACCACCTCCACGGACACCCCGCTCCTCACCGCGCTCCTCGTCGAGGACGACGCGAGGCTGGCCGCGCTGACGCGCGACTACCTCGCGTCGCACGAGGTGGTGGTGACGATCGCCGCCGACGGCCGGCAGGGGCTGGCCGAGGCGCTGGCGCGCCGGTACGACGTCGTCCTGCTCGACCTCATGCTCCCGGGGAAGAACGGCCTCGACGTCTGCCGCGAGCTGCGCGCCCGCTCCGACGTCCCGGTCATCGTCCTCACCGCCCGCGGCGAGGAGGCGGACCGGGTGCTCGGGCTCGAGCTCGGCGCGGACGACTACCTCGCGAAGCCCTTCTCGCCGCGCGAGCTCCTGGCGCGCATCCGGGCGGTGGTGCGCCGGGCGCGCGGCCAGGCGGGGCCGTCCCTGGAGGTGGTGCGGGTCGGCGCGCTGGTGGTCGATCCGGCGGCGCGGCGCGCCACGCGCGACGGCCAGGAGCTCCAGCTCACCGCCTACGAGTTCGCGCTCCTCAAGGCGCTGGCGGAGCGCGCCGGGCGCGTGCTCACCCGCGAGCAGCTCATGGAGCTCGCCAAGGGGAGCGCCGAGGAGTCGTTCGACCGCTCGGTGGACGTCCACGTCTCGCGACTGCGCCACAAGCTCGGCGACGACCCCAAGCGGCCGCGGCTGCTCAAGACGGTCCGCGGCCTCGGCTACCTGCTCGCTGCCGAGGGCGAGTAGGTGAACGCGCGCCTCCCGTTCCGCCTCTTCTGGCGGGTCTACCTGAACGGCCTCCTCCTGCTCGTGCTGGTGGCGCTGGCGGTGGCGGGCGTCGCCGAGGCGCTCGGGCGCGAGCCCGCCGGCCGGAGCCCGGAGCGGTTCGCCGCCTACGCGGCGGCGCGGGTGAGCGAGCTGAGGTCGGAGCCGGCCGCCCTGGACCGCGAGCTGCGGCGGCTCCACGAGGCGTTCGGCGCGCGCATGACGTACTACCGCGGCGAGCTGGCGGTGGCCGCCTCCGACGAGGAGCGGCTCGAGCCGCTCGGGCCGGACCAGCGGCCTCGCCTGGCGCAGGGCGCCTTCAAGGTGCCCGGCCGGCGCTTCACGATGGCGGCGCCGGTCCCCGGCGAGCCGGGCGCTTACCTCATCCTCACCGGGCACGTCCCGCAGCACTCGCTCCTGCGCGGCGCCTCCTTCCTGACGGCGGTGCTGCTCGCGCTCGCGCTCGCGTCCATCCCGCTGGCGCGGGCCATCGCCTCCCCGCTGGAGCGGCTCGGCCGCGCCGTGCGCGCCTTCGGCGCGGGCGATCTCGGGGCGCGCGCGCGCCTCGCCGCGGGCGGCGAGGTGGGCGAGGTGGCGCAGGCGTTCGACCACATGGCGGACCGGATGCAGGCGCTGGTGCGGAGCGAGAAGGAGCTGCTCGCCAACGTCTCGCACGAGCTGCGCACGCCGCTCGCCCGTATCCGCGTCGCGCTGGAGATGGCCGAGGAGGGGGACCTCGCGCGCTCGCGCCGCTACCTGGGCGAGATCGGCGCCGACCTGGCCGAGCTGTCGCGGCTCGTGGACGACGTCCTCACCGCGGCGCGCCTCGAGCTGGCCGAGGACCGCGGGGCGAGCGCGGAGCTGCCGCTGCGGCGCGAGCGCGCCGACTCCCGGGACCTCGTGCTCCGCGCCGCCGAGCGCTTCCAGGCGGCGCACCCGGGCCGCGCGCTGGCGCTCGAGGTGGAGGAAACGCTGCCGGAGGTCCTGGCGGACCCAGCCCTCCTGCGGCGCGTGCTCGACAACCTGCTCGACAACGCCGGGAAGTACTCGGACGCGGACCGCCCCATCGTCCTCTCGGCGCGCCAGCGCGACGGCGCGCTCGAGGTGGAGGTGCGCGACCGCGGGATCGGGATCGACGCGGCCGACCTGCCGCGGCTCTTCACCCCGTTCTTCCGGACCGACCGGAGCCGCGCGCGGGGCACCGGCGGGGTGGGGCTGGGCCTCGCGCTCGCGAAGCGGGTGGTCGAGGCGCACGGCGGCCGCATCGCCGTCGAGAGCGTGCCCGGCGTGGGCACCGCGGTGCGGTTCAGCGTCCCCCGGGCGGCAGCCAGTTGACGTCGCGGACCCGCACCGCCTGACGGACGGGCACCCAGCCGCGCAGCCACGAGGCAGCGAGCAGCATCGAGAGCGCCACGAGGGCGAAGAGCCCGAGGTAGAGGCGGAGGAGGCGCGGCTCGGCGTGGGTGGCGGCGGTCACGTGGTCCTCCCGTTGCAGCTTACGAGCCACGCTGTGCACGGTCGGGTCGGACAGCAAGCGCCTGGCGGAAGGGACTTCCGGCGCGCGCTCGCCGGCGCTCGGGACGCGGGACTCGAGCGAACGAGGTGCGGCGGCGGCACGATGTGACCGGGGCGCCACACCGCGCGCTCGCCGCCCCGGCGAACGGGGCGCCGCGCCACGACCCACCTCGCGAGGGTGTGGAGCGGCGCCGCGGCCGGCGCTCACCCGCCGCCGTCGCCGTCCGGTCCGAGCGCGTACTTGCGCAGCTTGTCGTGGAGCGTGACGCGCGAGATGCCCAGCGCGCGCGCGGCCTCGGCGCGCCGGCCGCCGGCCTCGCGCAGCGCGTCCACCAGGAGGCCGCGCTCGTAGGCCTCGACCCGCTGCTTGAGCCCGAGCGGCGGGGCCGCGGGCGCGCCGCCGCCGGCCGCCGGGACGAGCGCGAGGTCGAGCTCGCCCTCGGGCGAGAGCGCGACCAGGCTCTCCAGCGCGTGCTCCAGCTCCCGGACGTTGCCCGGCCAGGGGTGGGCGGCGAGCCGCGCCAGGAGCTCCGGCCCGGGCGGCGGGCACTGGACTCCGAAGCGGGCCGAGAACAGGGCGAGGAAGTGGCGCGCCAGGAGCGGGATGTCCTCCGGCCGCTCGCGCAGGGGAGGCAGGTGGAGCTTCACGACGTCGAGCCGGTAGAGCAGATCCTCCCGGAACGCCCCCCGCGCCACCTGGGCGCGGAGGTCGCGGTGGGTGGCGGCCAGCACCCGCACGTCCACCCGGCGCGCGCGGTCCTCGCCCACCGCGCGCACCTCGCCGTCCTGCAGCACGCGGAGGAGCTTCGCCTGCGCCGCGGGGGCGAGGTCGCCGATCTCGTCCAGGAGCAGGGTGCCGCCGTCCGCCTCGCCGAACAGGCCGGCCCGCGCCCGCACCGCCCCGGTGAAGGCGCCGCGGGCGTGCCCGAACAGCTCCGCCTCGGCCAGCTCCGGGCTGAGCGCGGCGCAGTTGAAGCGGACGAGCGGCCGATCGGCGCGCCGCGACGCGCGCCAGAGCGCCTCCGCCACCCGCTCCTTGCCGGTGCCGCTCTCGCCCTCGATGAGCACGGTCACGTCGCGCGGGCCGACCCGCGCCACCAGCTCCGCCAGCCGCGCCATGGCCGGCGAGGCGAAGACCAGCGAGCCGGACAGCGCCAGCGCCCCGGTGAGCCGCGCGTTCTCCTCCACCAGGTGGGCGGCCTCGAGCGCCCGCCGCACGACCGCCAGGAGCTCGTCGTTCTCGAACGGCTTGCGGAAGTAGTCCCAGGCGCCCGCCTTCATGGCCTCCACCGCCTGCCGCTCCGAGCCGTGGGCGGTGACGACCACCACCCGCGGCGGGGGGGAGCGCGCGGCCAGCCGGCGCGTCAGCTCGAGGCCGTCGAGCCCCGGCATGCGCAGGTCGGTCACCACGAGCGGGAAGGGCGAGGCCTCGAAGCGCGCCAGCGCCTCGGCCCCGTCGGCCGCCTCCTCGACCTCGATCCCCTCGCCGCTCAGGATCTCGCGCAGCGTGTAGCGCAGGCCGGGATCGTCGTCGACCACCAGGACGCGGGGGGTCACGCGAGGGCCTCGCGCGCGGCCGGCGCGGGCGCGGGCAGGCGCAGCACCGCCGCGCACCCGCCGCCCTCGCGCGGCGCGAGCTCCACCTCGCCGCCGTGCTGGCGCGCCAGCGCGCGGGCGATGGTGAGCCCGAGCCCCGAGCCGCGCGCCTTGGAGGTGATGCCCGGCTCGAAGGCGCGGCCCGAGAGGGCGGGGTCGAGCCCGGGGCCGCGGTCGAGGACGTGGAGGCTCACCGCCCCGTCCGCGGGCGGCAGGACCCACAGCTCGATGGCCGCGCCGGCCGGGCTCGCCTCGAGCGCGTTCTGGAGGAGGTTGATGAGGATCTGCTTCACCTTGCGCTCGTCGCAGCGCGCCTCGGCCTGGCCGCCGCGCACCTCGATCCGGACCCCGCGCTGCCGCGCCAGGCCCTCGTGCAGCGCGGCCACGTCCTCGGCGAGCAGGGCGAGGTCGACGGCGCGCTCCGCGAGCGGGACGAGCGGGCGCGAGAAGTTGAGGAACTCCTCCAGCACCCCCTGCATGCGATCGACCTCGCGCCGCAGCACCGCCAGCCGCTCGGCGGGCTTTCCCGGGGCGGCCCCGTCGGCGAGGAGGGCCGCCAGCCCCTTCACCGAGGCGAGCGGGTTCTTGAGCTCGTGGGCGATCTCGGCCGAGAGCGCGGTGAGCTCCTCGGCGCGCTCGGCGTGGGCCCGCAGGGACTCCTCGCGCGCGCGGAGCGCCTCGCGCAGCATCCCGTCGAAGACGCCGCGCACCGCGCGCCCGGCGCGGGAGGCGAGCGCGAGCACGAGCGAGAGGACGGTGGCGCTGGCGAGGAGGTGCGCGTCCACGTGCCCGGCCCGGGGGCCGCCGCCGAAGAGCGCGAGGTTGAGCCCCGGGAAGCGCCGGGAGAGCTCGAGCCCGGCGAGCGCCCACACCGCCGCGACCTGCGTCGCCACCAGGGCGCGCCCGGCGCCGGGCGAGGCGAAGAGGCCGATCATCACCGCCAGCGGGACGAAGGTGTAGGTGAAGGGGCTCTCCAGCGCGCCGGTCGCGAACGCGAGCGCCACCTGCCCCACCACCGCCGCCAGGAGGTTCACCGTGACCGCGCCCCGCGAGAGCCCGCTGCGCCGGAACCGCAGCGTCTCCGCGGCGAAGAGCCCCGCCAGCGGGACCAGCACCGCGAACAGGAAGGCCGCGCGCCAGCGCGCGGGCTCCGCCACGGCGAGCGCGCCCGCCAGCGCCAGCGCCGCCGGGACGAACGCGATCAGGCGGATGTCGGCCATGCGGCCGAACAGCCGCGACAGCTCCTGGCGCTGGATGTCCTCGAACCCCTGCGGCAAGGGCCGGCCCTCCCCGGGCTCCAGCATAGCGCGCATGGCTCAGCTCCGGCCGGTCGCACGATCGACGGCGGCCAGCGCCAGGCCGAGGCGCGCCCGCGCCTGGGCCAGCCCGACCTCGGACTGGAACAGCCGGTCGTTCGCGTCGAGGACGTCGAGCGAGCTCGCCACGCCCCCGGCGAAGCCGCGCCGGGCGGTGGCGGCCGCCTCCCCGGCGAGGCGCGCCTGCTCCTCGGCCAGGGCGAGCCGCTCCACCGCCAGGCCCACGTCCCGCGCGGCGTCGTCCACCTCCTGCGCGATGGCGACCCGCTGCGCCGCGAGCGCCGCGCTCGCCTCGGCGAGGCGCCCCTCCGCCTGGCGCGCCTTCCCGTACCGGAGCCCGCCGTCGTAGAGCGGCCAGGTGAGGTCGACCGTGACGCGCCAGCCCTCCTCCTTGCCGGTCGGGTAGGGGACGGTCTGGGCGAAGGCGCTGGCCGAGGCCGAGAGCTGGGGCAGCAGCCGCAGTCGCGCCGAGGCGCGGTCGTGCTCGGCCGCCTCGACCTGCGCCGCCAGCGCGCGCACCTCGGGCCGGTGCCCCTCCGCCTCCTCCGCCAGCGCGCGCGGGTCGAGGGCGGCGGGGGGACGCGCCGCCGGGACCGCGATCCGCACCGGCTCGGCCCGCCCCAGGAGGACGCCCGCGGCCAGCTCGGCGCGGGCGCGGTCGGCGCGCGCGCGGGCCAGGTCGCTCCGCCGCTTCACCGCCTCGGTGCGCGCCTGCAGCACCGCCAGCGGCACCCCGGTGCCCGCCGCCAGCGCGCGCTCGGCGAGGCGCGTCTGGTCGTCGGCGCTCCCCACGGCCCGCTCGCTCGCGGCCACCACCTCGTCTCCCGCCGCTGCGCTCCAGGCCGCCTGGACCAGCGCCGCCCGGAGCTCCAGGCGCGCCGCCTCGGCGCTCTCGCCGGCGGCCCGCTCGGCGCTCCGGGCGGCGGCGACGTCGGCCCAGGCGCTCGGGGCGACGAGCGGGACGCGCAGGGTGCCGTTCGCGCCGAACGCCTCGCGGGGCTGGATGACGAGGTCCGGCGGGGCGGGGGCGCCGGGTTGCAGGGCCGAGAGCAGCCGCCCGATGGGCGCGGTCGCGGCGTCGCTGTTGCGGACGTAGCTCCCCGAGGCGGTGAGGGTGGGCAGCGCCGCCGCCAGCGCCTGCCGCGCGAGGCCGGCCGCCTGCTCGCGGCGCTGGCGCGCCTGCTCGAGCGAGGGGCTCTGGTGCTCGAGCTCCGCCAGCGCGTCCTCGAGCGAGAGCGCACGGGGCGGCGCGGGCGCGTCGGCGAGGGCGACGGTGCCGAGCAGAGCGGCGGCGGAGCCGAGCAGGGCGGCGCGGAGCGAGGTCATGGCGAGAGGGCGGAGAGCAAGGACGGTGCCGACCCACGGCGGCAGCGATGGCGCTGGCTTCGCGGGCTCGTACCGCGCGGGGCCGTTCGGAAACCCGAACACGTCGTCGGATCTCCTGGCGGCCCCCCCGGGGCGGCGCCGCGGAAAGGCGAGCAACTTCGCGCCGGGCGTCCGGCACGTCCCTTGCGAAGAGCGCCGGCATGCGGCGGATCGCGCTCGTCGTCGTCTCCCTCGTCGTCGTCCTCTCGGCGGTCCTCGCCTGGCGCCTGCACCTCCAGGCGGCGGAGGCGCGCGCGCCGGCAGGCGGCTCGGGCGAGATCGAAGGCACCCACGTCGACCTCGCCTCGCGCGTCGGCGCGCGCATCCTGGAGCAGCGGGTGCGGAAGGGCGTGGCGGTGAAGCGAGGCGACCTGCTCGTCGCCCTCGACTGCGCCGACCCGGCGGCGGCGCTCGCCGAGGCGGAGGCACGGCTCGCCGCGGCGCGGGCGCAGGCGGCCGCGGCCGGCACCTCGGTCGAGGCCTCGCGGCGGCAGCGCGAGGCGGCGGTGGCGGGGCAGCTCGCGGCGCGGGCGCAGGCCGAGGCGCTGGCGGCGCAGCGCGACGCGGCGCAGCGGCAGGCCGGCCGCCTCGAGGCGCTCGGGGCGGACGTCCCGACCTCGAGCCGCGACCAGACGCGCGCCAGCGCCGAGGGGCTCGAGGGGCAGACGCGCGCCGCGCTGGCGCAGGCGCGCGCCACCGAGCAGCAGGCGGCGGCGGCGGTGGTCGCCATCCGGGCCTCCGGCGCGCAGGCGGTCGCGGCGGAGGCCCAGCTCAAGGCGGCCGAGGCGACCGCCTCCCGGGCGCGGCTCCTCGTGGACGAGTGCCAGGTGCGCGCCCCTCGCGACGCGGTGGTGGACGACCTGCCGCACGAGCCGGGCGAGCTCGTGCAGGCCGGCCAGCTCCTGGTGCGCCTCGTCGAGCTGACCGAGGTGAAGGCCACCTTCTACCTGCCGAACGCGGAGCTCGCGGCCGCGCGCCTCGGCGGCCGCGCCACCGTGGTGGCGGACGCCTGGCCCGGAGAGCGGTTCGAGGGCGTGGTCCGCACCGTGGCGCTCCAGGCCGAGTTCACGCCGCGCAACATCCAGACCAGGACCGACCGCGACCGGCTCGTCTACCCGGTGGAGGTGTACGTGCAGAACCCGCAGGGGAAGCTCCGGCCCGGCATGCCGGTGCAGGTCTTCCTCCCGGCGGGGGACCGCTCGTGACGGCCGCGCCCGCGGCCGCGCTGGAGGCGCGCGGGCTCGCGAAGCGCTTCGGCGCGACCGAGGCGCTGCGGGGGCTCTCCTTCGCGGTGGCGCCGGGCGAGCTGTACGGGCTCGTGGGGCCGGACGGCGCGGGCAAGACCACGGCCCTCCGCGCGCTGGCCGGGCTGCTGGCGCTCGACGCGGGCGAGGCGCGCGTGCTCGGGAAGGACCCGCGCCGGGGCGGCGCCGAGGTGCGCGAGGCGCTCGGGCTCATGCCGCAGCAGTACAGCCTCTACCGCGACCTCACCGTGGCGGAGAACCTGCGCTTCTTCTCGCGGCTGTACGTCCTGCCGCGGCGGACGTTCGAGGAGCGGGCGGCCCGGCTCCTCGCCATCACCCGGCTCGATCGCTTCACCGGCCGCCGGGCCGACGCGCTCTCGGGCGGCATGTACAAGAAGCTGGCGCTGGCGTGTGCGCTCCTGCACGAGCCCCGGGTGCTGCTCCTCGACGAGCCCACGAACGGCGTCGACCCGGTCTCCCGCCGCGAGCTGTGGGCGCTCCTCCACCAGTTCGTCGAGGGCGGGATGACGGTCCTCGTCTCGACGCCCTACATGGACGAGGCGGAGCGGTGCAGCCGGGTGGGGCTCGTCCACGCCGGGAGGCTCCTGCTGGAGGGGGCGCCGCGGGCGCTCCTCGACGGGCTGGAGGAGGAGGCGTACGAGGTCGCGGGCGGCGATCGCGAGGCGGTGGAGGCGGCGCTGGCGGCGCGGCCGGAGGTGCGCGCCGCCTCGCCCGCCGGCTCCCGGCTGCGCATCGACGTCGCGCCGGGAGGGGCGGGGCCGGTGCAGGCCGCGCTGGCGCCGCTCGGGGCCGGGCTGCGCCGGGTGACGCCCGCCTTCGAGGACCTCTTCCTGTCGCGGCTCCGGCGGGAGGGCGCCGCGTGAGCGGCCCGGAGCCGAGCATCGTCGCGGCCGGGCTCACCCGCCGCTTCGGCGCGTTCACGGCCGTGGACCGGGTGAGCTTCGAGGTGCCGCGGGGGGAGATCTTCGGCTACCTGGGCGCGAACGGCGCGGGGAAGTCGACCACCATCCGCATGCTGACGGGGCTCCTCGCCCCGACCGCCGGCGAGGCGCGCGTGGCGGGCCACGACGTCGGCCGGGCGCCCGACGCGGTGAAGGCCGCCATCGGCTACATGTCGCAGAAGTTCTCGCTCTACCTCGATCTCCCGGTGCGGGAGAACCTGCTCTTCTTCGGCGGCGCGTACGGCCTCTCCGGGGGCGGGCTGCGCGACCGCGCGGACGAGGTGCTGCGGCTCACGGACCTCCGCGCCCTGGAGAGCGCGGTGACGGGCTCCCTCCCGGGCGGCGTCCGCCAGCGCCTGGCGCTCGGCTGCGCCATCCTGCACCGGCCCGAGGTGCTCTTCCTCGACGAGCCCACCGCCGGGGTGGACCCGGTGGCGCGCCGCGCCTTCTGGCGGCTCATCCGCGAGCTCTCCCGCGCGGGCACCACCATCTTCGTCACCACCCACTACCTCGACGAGGCCGAGTACTGCCGGCGGATCGGCCTCATGGTCGACGGGCGGCTGGTGGCGCTCGACACGCCGGGCGCGCTCAAGCGCACCTGGGTGCCGGGGCGGGTGCTGCTGGTACGCGGCCGCGGCCTGGCGCGGGCGGCGGGCGCCCTGCGCGGGCAGGGCGGGATCCTCGGGGTGGAGCCGTTCGGCGCCGGGCTGCACGTGCGCGTCGAGCCCGCGGCCTGGGACGCGCCGCGGGTGGCCGCGGCCCTCTCCAGCGCCGGCGCCGCCGAGGTGCAGCTCGAGGAGGGGGAGGCCTCGCTGGAGGACGTCTTCCTGGCGGTGGTGGGGCAGGGCGCCGGCGCCGAGCCGGCGGGGGCGGCGCCGTGACCGAGCGCCCGCGACGCTTCGCCGTCCGCGTGGGGGCCATGGCGGCGAAGGAGGTCCTCCACATCCAGCGCGACCCGCGCACGCTCTACCTGGCGCTGGTGATGCCGGTGGTGCTGGTGCTCCTCTTCGGCTACGGCGTCTCCTTCGACCTCGATCGCATCCCGCTCGCCGTCGCCGACGCGGACCGCAGCGAGGCCTCGCGCGCCCTCGTCGACGCCTTCGCGCGCGCGAACGAGTTCGAGGTCGTGCGCGAGGCCGGGCCCGAGGAGGTGGAGCGGCTCTTCCGGCGCGGCGCGGCCCAGGCGGCGCTGGTCATCCGGCCCAGGTACGGGCGCGATCTGGCGCGCGGCGACGCGGGCCGGGCCGAGCTCCTCGTCGACGGCGCCGACGCCAGCACCGCGAACCAGATCCTGCAGAAGGCGGACGCCATCGCCGCCGCCGAGAGCCTGCGCCTCGCCCCGCGCGGAGGGGCCGCCGCCGTCCGCCCCCTCGAGGCGCGCACCTTCACGCGCTACAACCCCGAGGCGCGCTCCGCGCTGTTCCTCGTCCCGGGACTCACCGCCTACCTCATGGCCATCGGGGCGGTCCTCCTCACCGCGCTCACCGTGGCGGGCGAGTGGGAGCGCGGCTCGATGGAGCAGCTCTTCGCCTCGCCGGTGGGGCGCTTCGACATCATCCTGGGGAAGCTGCTGCCCTACCTGGCGCTCGGCCTGGTGCAGCTGCTCCTGGTGGTGGCGGTGGGCGCGACCGCCTTCGACGTGCCGATCCGCGGGAGCCTCCTCCTGCTCTTCGCGCTCGGCCTCGTCTTCCTGGTGGGCATGCTGGGGCAGGGGCTGCTCATCTCGGTCCTGGCAAAGAACCAGCTCGTGGCGACGCAGGCCGGGGTGCTCTCGTCCTTGCTCCCCTCGCTCCTCCTGTCCGGGGCGCTCTTCCCCATCGAGAACATGCCGCGCCTGCTGCAGGCCATCTCGCGGGTGGTGCCGGCGCGCTACCTCGTGCACGGGCTGCGCGGCGTGCTCCTCAAGGGGAGCGGGGTGGGCCTCGTCTGGCAGGACCTCGCGGCGATGGCGCTCTTCGCGGCGGCCATCCTGGCCCTCGCCACGGCGCGGTTCCAGCGGAGGGTGGCGTGACGCCCGCGCGCGCCGGCGGCCGCGGCACCGCCCTCGTCCAGTACCGGGCGGTGGTGCGCAAGGAGGCCCTGCAGACGCTGCGCGACCGGCGCATCATGTTCATGCTGGTCGCCGCGCCGCTCATCCAGACCATCCTCTTCGGCTTCGCGGTCGACTTCGACGTCGACCACGTGCCGGCGGCGGTGGCCGACCTCGACCGCAGCGCGGAGAGCCGGGAGGAGCTGCGCCGCCTGCTGGCGGACGGCACGCTGCGCCGCGTCGAGGACGCCGCGAGCGGCGTCGAGGCGGATCGGCTCATCGACCAGGACCGCGCCGCCGCGGCGGTGGTCATCCCGCCAGGGTTCGGCGGCGATCTCGCGGCGGGCCGGGCCGCGCGGCTGCAGGTGGTGATCGACGGCACGGATCCCATCCGGGCGGGCGCGACCCTCAGCGCGGCGGGGCGCTTCTTCGCCGGGCGCGCGCAGGCGCTGGCGAAGGAGCGCCTCGCGGCGCGAGGTCAGGCGGCGCTCCCCGAGCTGTCGGTGTCGCCGCGCGTGCTCTACAACCCGCGCCTGAAGACGGCCGTCTACATGGTGCCCGGCATCCTGGCCATGCTGCTCGTCATCGTGACCACCATCGTGACCGCCATGGGCCTGTCGCGCGAGCGCGAGATGGGGACGCTGGAGCAGGTGCTCGTCACCCCGGTGAAGCCGCTCGTCCTGCTCCTCGGGAAGATGACGCCGTTCGTGTTCATCGGGCTGTTCGACGTGCTCCTGGTCGTGACCGCCATGACCTGGATCTTCGCGGTGCCGCTGCGCGGGCCGCTCGCGGCGCTGGGGTTCGGCACGGTCCTCTACCTCTGCTCGACGCTGGGGGTGGGCCTCTTCATCTCCACCGTCTCCGCCAACCAGCAGCAGAGCTTCCTGGGCGGGTTCCTCTTCGTCCTCCCGGCGGTGCTCCTCTCCGGGATCATGACGCCCATCCGCGCCATGCCGGCCTGGCTGCAGGCCGGCACCTGGCTCAACCCGCTCCGCTTCTACGCCGAGCTGGTGCGCGGGGTGCTCCTGCGCGGCGCCGGCTTCGCCGACCTCGCTCCGCAGCTCGCCGCGCTGGCGGTGTACGGCGTGGCGACGCTCGGGCTCGCGACCCTGCGCTTCCGGCGCCGGCTGGGCTAGCGCCGCCGATATCGTCGCCCTGCCGCGCGGCACCTTGCCCCGGGCCGGGCGGGCGCCGCCGAGCGTACCCTGCGTCCATGGCGCACCGCGCGCTCCTCGCCCTCCTCGCCGCCGCCGGGCTGGCCGGCCCCGTCCCGGGGGAGGCGCTCTGCCCCGCCGAGGCGCCGGTGCTGGAGCCCGCCGGCGGCCTGGCGCCGCTCACGCGCCTCCGCGACGCCTTCGCGCAGCGCGCCGCGCGCGCGGGCGCTCCGCTCCGCGCGGTGCCGGCGCTCCGGGAGGCGACCGGCCCGCGGCTCCTCGCCTGGAACGCGGCCACCGGCGAGGTGGAGGTCCCGCGCTGGGAGGAGCTGCCGGAGGCGGAGCGCTCCCTGCTGGCGCGGATGGCGGGCTCCCCCGCGCGCGCCCCGGGGCTGTTCGCCTGGCTCTACCGCTGGTTCTACCTGCCGCGGGCGCTGTCGGAGGCGCTCCTCGCCGGGCGCGGCGGGCTCGCCCTCCCGGACGCGCGCCTGGCGGACGATCTCGGCGTGGCCTTCCTGGCCGCCGAGCCGATGGGGCCGGAGCGGCTCGCGCGGCTGCGCGCGCTGGTGGACGAGGCGCTCGGGCGGCTGGCGACGGAGCTCGGCGATCCGGCGGCGGCGGCGCGCCGCGACGAGCTCGGGCGCCTGCGAGAGGCGCTGGCGCGCCGCGGCGAGCGCAGCTTCGAGGCGCTCCTCGCGCTGCGCGCCGCGCCGCCCGGCGCGGGCGGCCCCTAGCGCTCCCCGGCTCGGGTCACGGCGCCGCGGCGCCGCGCGCGGGCTGGGGCTCGCCGCCGGCGAGCTCGGCCAGCTCGGCCTGGAGCAGCCACTCGTCCGGGAACCGGCGTGCGGCGCGCGCCAGCTCCGCCACCGCCGCCGCTCCGGCACGGCCGCCCTCGCGCAGGGCGCGGACGGCGCGGTAGAGCCCGGCCAGCTCGGGCGCGAGCGCACCGGCGCGGTGGGCGCGTGCGCGCGCCTCGCCGTCCTCGTCCCTCACCGGGGCGCCGAAGTGCCAGTCCCAGACCCCGGGATCCCCCGGGCCCCCCGCCACCGAGGGGACGGCGGGGCTGGCGAGGAGGAGCGCGCGCGAGGGGACGGGCAGCTCCCGCCCGCCCAGCGTCGCGCGCAGCTCGCTCGCCACGCCCTCCGCGATCCGGCCGGAGAGGGCCAGGCCGGTCGCGAAGGAGAGGCAGAAGGAGCCCTGGGCCGGGACCCGCGCGCCGCCGAAGGCCAGCACCGCGGGCAGCGGCCCGGGGGCGCCGAGCGCCTTGCCCTCGCGCGACAGCAGCGTCGGCCCGCGCACCACCGCCAGCGCGGTGGCGAGCTCCGGGCCGGCCGGGCGTGGGCCCTCCACGAGCTCCTCCACCACCCCCGTCACCGCCGTCCCGTCGGCGAGGACGAGGTGGTTCACCGTCCGCGCCCGCCGCGCCTCGCGCAGGCCGAGGTCGCCGCCGCGCCGGAAGGAGAGGGTCCGGGCGAGATCGCCCACCACCTCGGACAGCTGCGCCAGCTCCTCGGCCACGAAGAGCTGCGGCTGCATGCGCGTGATGTCGTAGTCCACCTCGGCGGCGTCGGCGGAGAGGGGCCGCTTCTCGACCTCGGGCGAGAAGCAGTGGGTGCTCTCGCCGATGGAGCTGAGCAGCCCGGCGCCGTAGATGCGCGGCGCGGAGAGGCTCCCGACCAGCCCGTACTCCGCGGTCCACCAGTAGAGGCGCGAGGCGCGGGTCGCCTCGGAGACGTAGCGGCGCGCGGCGGTCGCCTCGGCCAGGCGGCGATCGGCGGCCGCCACCTCCTCCGGCGAGGCGGCGGGGTCCTCCTTCACGATGGAGAGGGCCCGGATCGCCTCGTACACCTCCTGGTCCTCGGCGGAGGCGATGGCCCGGAAGCCGATCTCGCCCGCCCGCTGCAGGAAGGCGGCGTAGTCGGCGTCGGCCAGGATGGGGGCGTGGCCGGCGCTCTCGTGCACGATGTCCGGGGCCGGGGTGTACTCGAGGTGCTCGTGGGTGCGGATGTCGCCGGCGATGGCGAGCACCCGCATCGCCTGCAGCTCGGTGAAGACCGCCGGCGGGATGAAGCCGCGCACGCTCACCGCCGCCCAGCCGAGCTGAGCGAGCTTGTCATTCATCTCGTCCATGCTCGGGATGCGCTCGGTCCCGATCCCCGTCGCCTCGAGCCCGCGCAGGTAGGCGGGGTGGGCGCGCGTGGCGAGGTGGCGGACGAGGCGCCGCAGGACGCAGCGCCACACCGCCTGGTCGCGGGGCGTGTAGGCCTCGTAGTCCTGTGGCACCACGTAGCGCCGGAGGTGAGGGGGCAACCGCAGCAGGGCGCGTTCGCTGGGGGTGAGGACGGCCGACAAGGCGCAACCTCCGCGGCGGCTGGGAGATCCGCTCGTACCGAAAATAGGGATCGCCGGCGCGGGCGCCGCGCCCCAGACGAGCCGACGCGCCGCGTCAGCGGAGGACGCCCCGGGCCTTCCCGACCTTCGTGAACGCATCGACCGCGCGCGCCACGTCCGCCGGCTCGTGCGCCGCCGAGAGCTGGACGCGGATGCGCGCCTGGCCCTGGGGCACGACGGGGTAGCTGAAGCCGACGACGTAGACGCCCTGGGCGAGCAGATCCCGCGCGAACTCGGCCGCGAGCCGCGCCTCGCCCAGCATGATGGGCACGATGGGGTGGAACCCCGGCTTCACCGCGAACCCAGCCTGCGTCAGCGCCTCCCGGAAGACGCGCGCGTTCTCCATGAGCTTGTCGCGGAGCGCCGTCGACCCCTCGAGGAGCCGGACCGCCGCGAGGCTACCGCCCGCGATGGCCGGCGCGAGCGCGTTCGAGAAGAGGTAGGGGCGCGCCCGCTGCCGCAGCAGCTCGACGACCTCGCGCCGCGCCGCCACGAACCCGCCGGCCGCCCCTCCCAGCGCCTTGCCGAGCGTGGAGGTGAGGAGGTCGACCTGGCCCTGCACCCCGAAGTGCTCCGGGGTCCCGCGGCCGGTCCGGCCGACGAAGCCGGACGCGTGGGAGTCGTCGACGAGCACGAGCGCCCCGTGCCGGTGCGCCAGCTCGCAGATGCGGTCCAGCGGGGCCAGGTGGCCGTCCATCGAGAAGACGCCGTCCGTGGCCACCACCACCAGCCGCGCCCCGCCTGCCCGCGCCTCCCCGAGGCGCGCCTCGAGCTCGGCCACGTCGCCCGAGGCGTAGCGGTAGCGCCTGGCCTTGCAGAGGCGGATGCCGTCGATGAGCGAGGCGTGGTTGAGCGCGTCGGAGACGATGGCGTCCTCCTCGCCGAGGAGCGCCTCGAACACCCCGCCGTTGGCGTCGAAGCAGGAGCCGAAGAGGATGGCCGCCTCGAAGCCGAAGAAGCGCGCCAGCGCCTCCTCCAGCTCGAGGTGGAGGTCCTGCGTCCCGCAGATGAACCGCACCGAGGAGAGGCCGAACCCGCGGGCTTCGAGCGCGCGGCGCGCCCCCTCCAGCACCGCCGGGTGCGACGAGAGCCCGAGGTAGTTGTTGGCGCAGAAGTTCAGCACCTCGCGGCCCTCGACGCGCACGCGGCCGCCCTGCGGCGACGCGAGGGCGTGCTCCTGCTTGAAGGTGCCGGCGGCGCGGATCGCTTCGAGCTGCTGCTGGAACAGGCGCTGGGCGTCGGAGGTCATGGGGGTCCTGGCCGGCGGACGGGGACGAGGGCGGGCGTCGGGCGGGGCCGGGCACCCGTCCGCGGCGGCGCTAGCTTAGCCCCGGGGCGCCGCGGAGGCGCGCGCTTCTTCGGTGCGGCGGCGTGGTACGAAGAAGCGCCATGACGACGTCCGCGCCCCTCGCCCCGCCTGCCCTGCGCGCCGCCGCCCGGCGGGCCTCCGCGCTGCCCGGGCCGGCGCTCCTCGCCGAGTGCGAGGAGACCTTCTTCACCGCCGGGGGACCCGGCGGGCAGCACCGGAACAAGACGGAGAGCGGCGTGCGCCTCACGCACCGCGGCACGGGCGTGACCGTCACCGCCACGGAGCGGCGCAGCCAGGCCCAGAACCGCGGCGCGGCGCTGGAGCGGCTGCGCGAGCGACTGGCGGCGATGGGTCACGAGCCGAAGCGGCGGCGCCCGACCCGCGCCACGCGCGGGTCGCAGGAGCGCCGGCTCGCCGCGAAGAGGCTCACCGGCCAGCGCAAGGCCGAGCGCCGGCGGGGCGACGACTAGACGACCAGACGACCAGACGAGGCTAGGCCGCGGCGATGGCGGCGGGGACCGCCTCCACCAGGCCGGCGTCCGTCAGCCGGTCGATGGCGGCCTTCACCTCGGCCGGGCTGGTGCCGCAGTCCTCGAGGGTCCGCGCGATGTCGGCGATGCTGCGCTTGCCGCCGCGCAGCTCGCCCAGCACCACCCCGTCGCTCGGCTGGAGCTGGAGCGGCTCCGACCAGGCGCGCTGCGCGGCGTCCAGGGCGGTGCGGCCCTGGGCGCGGGCGGCGTGGAGGGCGTCGCGGTAGGTGCTCTCGGCGACCACGCCGCGCTCGGACAGCATGAACTTCTGGCCGCGGGGCCAGCGCTTGCCCGCTCGGGGCTTCAGGCTCTCCAGCATCGGGGGCACTCATGGACCTAAGCGGAGGCGCTGTCAACTCGCCCGTGCGGGCGGGCGCCCGCCAGGACCCGCTTGCGGCGGAGGTGCGGGATTGCCGGGGCGGGCGGGGCGATCTCACCTTCGACCATGCCGCGCGCCGTGCTGTTTGACATCGATGGGACGCTGGTCGACTCGGTGGACCTCCACGCGCGGGCGTGGCAGGAGGCGCTCGCCCGCTACGGCAAGGAGGTGCCGTACGACGAGATCCGCAGCCAGATCGGCAAGGGCGGTGACCAGCTCCTGCCGGTCTTCCTGAACGACGAGGAGCTGGAGCGGTTCGGGGACGACCTGGCCGAGTACCGGACCGGGCTGTACCAGCGCCAGTACCTCCCCTGGGCGAAGCCGTTCCCCGGAGCGCGGGAGCTGCTGGCGCGCCTCAAGCAGGGCGGGGAGCTGGTGGGGCTCGCCTCCTCCTGCAAGCGGATGGAGCTCGGGTACTACCTGCGCATGCTGGGCGGCGCGAGCCTCATCGACGCCGCCACCACCGCCGAGGACGCCGAGCAGACGAAGCCTCACCCCGACATCTTCCTGGCCTGCCTCGATCGGCTGGCGATGGACCCGGACCAGGCGGTCGCGGTCGGCGACAGCCCGTACGACGCGCAGGCGGCGGCCCGCGCCGGCGTGCACACGGTCGGGCTCCTCTCGGGAGGCTTCGAGCAGCGCACGCTGGAGGAGGCGGGCTGCGTGGCGATCTACCAGGACTGCGCGGACCTCCTCGCGCGCCTCCCGGCCACCCCGCTCGCGCCGGAGCCGGCGAGCGAGCACCGGCGCTAGGGCGTCACTCGCCCAGGAACTCCGCCACCACCCGCAGGCGCGGGACGTGGCCGCAGATGATGCGGGCCGCCGAGAGGAGCGGGACCGCCAGGAAGAGCCCGACCGGTCCCCAGATCCAGAACCAGAACAGCGAGCCCAGGAAGATGACGATCGAGCTCAGCCGGAGCTGCTTGCCGAGGAAGAGCGGGTCGACGACGTTCCCCTGCAGCGCGACGATGCCGGTGTAGATGGCGGCCACCACCAGCACGTGCTGCACGTCGCCGTACTGCAGCAGCGCCATGCCGGTGGGGAGGACGAGCCCGGCAGCGGGGCCGACGTACGGGATGAAGTGGAGGAGCCCGGTGGTGAGCCCCCAGATGGCGGCGTGCTCGAGCCCGTAGAGCGCGTAGATGCCCCAGGTGACGAGGCCGAGCGCGGTGTTGATGGCCACCCGGTTCACCATGTACTGCTCGAGGTCGTGGTGCACCTCGGCGATGGCGCTCACCGCCCGCTCCCGCGCCTGCGCGTCGCGCGAGAGGGCCGTCAGCAGCTTCTGGCGGAACCGCGGGCCCTCGGCCAGGGCGAAGTAGAGCGTGAACACGGCGATGGTGGCCTCGCCAGCGAGCGCCAGCGCGCCCTGCGCGGTGCCGAGGAGGAGCACGCCCCACGGCACCGACTCCTGGACCTTCACGCCGCCGGGCGGGGGCTTCACCATCGCCTCGCCCTGCCGCTGGAGGTGGGCGACGCGGCGCACGATGCCCTGCACCGCCTCGCGGAGCTTGTCCTCGTACTGCGGCAGCTCCGCCCAGAAGGCCGAGAAGCTGCCGTAGAGCAGCGCGAAGATCCCGGCCACCACCGCGGTGGCGAGCAGGGTCCCGGCCGCCGCGGCCGCCCAGCGCGGCAGGTGGCGGCGCTCGAGCCAGCTCACCACCGGGTGGACGGTGAAGGCGAGGAAGATGGCCAGCACGGCGGGCATGAGGAACTCGCGCGCGAGCCACAGGAACGCCAGCACGGCCGCAGTCGCCAGGAGCGCGAGCGAGCGCTCGGTGATCCGGGAGTTGCGCTGGACCACGGTGTCGAGGCGGGACCTCACCGTCCGAACCTTGGCCACGCTGGCGAGGGGTCGCCACGCCGCCCCTGGGACCGGTGGCGCGGAGGCGCTCCGTCCGCCAAGAAGCCCGCATGGAGCCGAGACCGCCGCGCGCCTCGCCGGGCTGGGGGAAGGCGCGCGTGCTCGCCGTCGGACACTCCACCCGGTCCCTCGAGGAGCTCCTGGCGCTCCTCCGCTCGTGCGGCGTGGTCACGCTCGCGGACATCCGCACCATCCCCCGCTCGCGCCGCAACCCCCAGTTCGCGCGGGAGGCGCTCGAGCCGGCGCTCGCCGCGGCCGGCATCCGCTACGCGCACCTGGCGCGCCTCGGGGGGCTGCGGCACGCGCGCAAGGACTCGCCGAACGGCGCCTGGCGGAACGCCAGCTTCCGGGGCTACGCCGACTACATGCAGACGGGCGACTTCGAGGAGGGCCTCATGGAGCTCCGGGCGCTGGCGCGGGAGGGGCCGGTGGCGGTCCTGTGCGCGGAGGCGGTCCCGTGGCGCTGCCACCGCTCGCTGCTCGCCGACGCGCTCTTCGCGCGGGGCGTGGTGGTGGAGCACATCGTCGGGCGGGGCCGCACCCGCCCGCATCGCCTCACGCCGTTCGCGCAGCGGGTCGGCCGGAAGGTGCTCTACCCGCCGCCGCCGGAGTCCGCCGCGCCCGGCGCCGGCGGTGCAGCACGGTGAGGAGCCCCGCTCAGGGTGGGCAGGAGCGCGCGCCGGAGCCGGGGTTTGCCCCGCGCGCGGCGCCGGGGCACACTCCGTCGCCCATGCGAACCCCGCTCCGGCCGGTCGCCCTCGCCGTGCTCGCCGCGTGCCTCGCGGCGCCCCACCCCGCCGCAGCCGGCGAGCGCGTCGAGCAGCTCGTGGCCCGGGTGCTCGACGCCTACGGCGGGCGGGCGGCGCTGGAGCGGGCGCGGATCGTGCGCCAGGAGGGGACGGTCACCTCGCTCATGCACCCCGGCGCGGGGCACCTCGTCCGGCTGCTGCAGCGCCCCGCCAGCCTCCGCGTCGAGATCGCCTACCCCGGCGCCCCGGTCGAGGTGCGGGTGGTGCACGGCGGCCACGGCGATCGCGGCGGCGTGGAGGTGACCGGGACGCCCGCGCACGCCGCGATGGTGCTGCAGGCCGCGCGGCTGGCGCTCCCGCTGGCGCTCGCCGAGCCGGGCGCGCGGGTGGCCGACCGGGGCGAGCTGGAGCGCGACGACCGGCGGGTGCGAGCGCTGGCGCTGGCGCTCCCGGGCGGGCTCGAGGTCGTGGCGGAGATCGACCCCGCCAGCGGCCGCATCCTCCGCTCGACCGGCGCCGTGCCGGTGCCCGGCGCGGGCGGGCGGATCGAGTTCGCCACCGTGTACTCGGAGTGGAAGCGGGTGGGCGGGGTGCTCTTCGCGTTCCACGAGGAGAACTGGGCGCGCGGCCGGCACACCGGCGACACCTCGCTCCAGAAGGTGGAGCTGCTCCGCGAGCCCCCGCCCGGCGCCTTCGACGAGGGGCTGTAGCGGCCCCCTCCCCGGCTTGGGCGCGCGCGGCGGCGCCGCGGCGGTCATGGTGGACGCCGTGACCGTCTACGTGGTCTCCGACCTCCACCTCGACGAGGACGACGGCTCCCGGCTCTTCCGCGACGACGTCCAGGGAGCGCCGCTCGCCGCGCTCTGCCGGCGCGCCGTCGAGGAGCGGGCCGAGCTCGTCCTGCTCGGCGACTCCTTCGACCTCACCTCGATGATGCCGCCGCCCCGCGGGCTCCCGCGCTTCGCGCGGGCGATGCGCGTCCCGCTGCAGCCGCCGCCGCCGCGCACCCTCGGCGACCTCCTCCAGGCGATCCGGCGCAGCAACCCCGAGAGCATGACGGCGCTGGCGCGGGTGGCGCAGGCGGGCGCGCTCACGCTCGTGCCCGGCAACCACGACCACCTGCTCGCGGATCGCCGCGCCGCGGAGCCGCTCGCTTCCGTCGGGCTCGGCGCCGCCCGGGTGGAGCGCTCCCCGGTGCGCGCGCTCGCCGGCCGTACGGTCGTCCTGCAGCACGGCCACGCCTTCGACCCCAGCAACGCGCGGCCGGGCGGGGAAGGCGAGGTCATGACGCGCGTGCTGCACCAGGCGCTCGTCCCGTACCTGCAGCACCACGGGGCGCGCCGGCACGTCCGCATGAGCGCCGACCGGATCATCGCGCTCCGGCCAGAGGAGATCGTCGTCCCCGTCCTGCAGCGCTGGCTCGAGCCAGCGGACTTCGACCGGCTGTTCCGCGCGCTGGTGCGGCTCCTCGCCGACAACGGCGCGGTGCCGCGCCCGGTGGCCTGGATCCGCCGCGCGCTGTCGGCGGAGCGGGTGCGCAAGCGCATCCTCGAGCAGGACGCGCTGTGGCAGCGCGCCGGCCGCGCCGCGCTGGCGGCGGTGGCCGGGAAGCGCCGGTTGCCGCACGGCGCGCCGGAGCCGGACGTGCTGGTGCTCGGCCACACCCACGTCCTCGACTGGGCGGTGCTGGAGGGCCGCCGCCGCCGGCCGGACCGGCTCTACGTCAACCTCGGCACCTGGACGCAGCGCGCCTACGACGCGTCGAGCCCGCCCGACGCGAGCCTGCCCGTCCTGCGCCTGGGCGGCGAGCGGGGGCGGCTCGCCGCGACGCTGCACGACCTGGCCGGGGGCGAGGCGGAGCTGCAGCGGTTCGAGCTCGAGGCGCCCCGTCAGAACTCGTAGGAGACGCCGGCCCGCCCCTCGAGGAACCAGCGGTACTCGTCCGACGCGGGCAGGGTGGCGCTGACGACCGGGACCTGCCGCGCCAGCGCGCCCGCCTCGGCGAAGATGCTCACGCCGAACAGCCCGAACGACAGGCCGAGCGCGCCGCCGTAGCCTGGATTGGTGGGGCCGTGGATGAGGTTCTGCACCACCACGATGCCGCGCAGGTAGAGCGGGAAGAGCGGCGGCGACACGACCACCATCGGGCGCAGCTCGAGGTCGAAGCGCGAGTTCTGCACGTCGGCCAGGTTGGCGGCGAGGCCCAGCTCGAGCTTCACGAGGCCCGCGAAGCCGTAGCCCGGCGCGAGCATGATGTTGACCGGCGTCCGCTCCACGCTCGGGTTGAGCTGGGCGCCCACGCCGACGGAGCCCTCCAGCAGCGGGCCGGCGGCGGCGGGGCGGGGCAGGAGCACGAGCCCCAGGGCGGCGACGGCGGCGAGCGAGAGCTTGCGCATCATGACCTCCGGTGGAGAAGCTCCGGGCGACAGCCCGGCGGGCGAGCTTACGACGGCTCGCTCGGACGGCGCATGGGGGTCGTTCACCCACAGCGCACCACCTCCTCCGGCCGGGAGCGTGAGCGCTTGCGAGATCGGACGGGGTTGCGCGGCCCCTCCCTCTCCCCGCTTCCGGTGGCCCCCGTCCTCTCCCCCTCGCCCCGCGGAGCGGGGAGAGGGCCGGGGAGAGGGGCCACCCGACACCTGTAGAGCTCGCAGCATCGAGCGACCGCTTCGGTGATGGCGGCCGGGCTCGGGCAGGGAGGGGCGCGGCAGGCGGGCAGGCGGATCCGCGGTGGCAAGCGCCGCCGAACCCGGGGCGTCGAGCGCGAGGCGTGCCTGCGCGTCCGCGGCGGCGAGGCGTGGCCCGGCTTACGTGGACGAAGGGGCGCGGGTGCGGGAACGCGGCAGCCGGGGAGCTGATTGGAAGCGGTGAGGCGGCCCCGCGATCGGGTCTACTGCGCGTGCGGCGCCGTTGACTGTCCGTGTCAGACCTCCGTGCGATGATCTCTCCCATGGACGCGGCACCCGACCTCGCTGCGCGCTCGCCCTCCGAGGCCTGGAGGACGCGCTTCGCGCCGCCGGCCGTCGAGCCCGCGCCGCTCACCGGGCGCGAGCTCGACGCCTGGTTCCGCGGCGGCGAGCCGGAGGCCGACGCCTGCGAGGCGCT
>NZ_BJTG01000009.1 GCF_013340205.1 Anaeromyxobacter diazotrophicus | reverse complement strand
AGCTTCCAGAAGTCGCTGAAGGCGCGCTGCCCGCGGGTGGCCGTGCACATGACGTGCGGGTGGGTACCCATGAGGCAGTAGGAGAGGATCTGGATTCCGAACTTCTCTTTGTACTTCCGGATGAGTGCGAGGAACTTCTCGCAGGCCTCGTCGCAATCGAGGACGAGACTGAACCCGTGGCTTCGCCACGTGCAGTGGTTGGTGGAGTTCTCCTCGACCAGGAGGCGGCGCGGGATCCGGGACACTGCGAGCCAGCGAGAGCAAGTGGCGCGCCAGGGCACCCTGCAGTGCCCGGCACCAGCTTCCCAGCATTCAGCACCGATGTCCGGCACCAGCATCCCCAGCATCCGGCACCAGCATTCAGCACCGATGTCCGGCACCAGCATCCAGCACCGATGTCCGGCACCAGCAGCCAGCACCGATGTCCGGCACCAGCAGCCCCGGCATCAGCATCGCATCCGCGATGTCCGGCACCAGCATCCAGCATCATCAGCATCGCATCCGCGATGTCCGGCACCAGCATCCAGCATCCGGCACCAGCATCAATGTCCGGCACCAGCATCCGGCACCAGCATCCAGCATCAGCATCATGTTCGGGACTAGCACTAGGATCCCGGCGCCAGCATCCGGTGGGCGGACACGGCCGGCGGACAATCCGTGCGCCGGCACCGCATTCAGCGTACCGTCCCGCCATGCCCGCGAAGCTCTACCTGGAGGACCCTTACCTCCGCGACTTCGAGGCCGAGGTCACGGCCTCCGCCGACGGCTGGTGCGCCCTCTCTCGCACCGCCTTCTACCCGGGCGGCGGGGGCCAGCCAGCAGATCGCGGCCAGCTCCTCGCGGCCGGCGAGGCGCTCGCGGTGACGGAGGTGAGGGAGGACGACGCGGGCGAGGTCTGGCACCGCGCCGGCCGCGACCTCGTGCCGGGCACGGCGGTGCGCGGCGCCCTCGACTGGCCGCTCCGGCACGCGCTCATGCGCGCCCACGCGCTCATGCACGTCGTGAACACGGTGGCGCGCGACCGGTTCGGCGGCGTCATCACCGGCGTGCAGCTCGGCCCGGAGCGGTCTCGCATCGACCTCAAGCTGGCCGGCTTCACCCGCGACCAGCTCCCGGAGCTGGAGCAGCGCGTGAACGAGGTGCTGGCGCGGGCGCTCGCCGTGACCTCGACCACCATCTCGGAGGAGGAGTTCCGCCGGCGCCCGGAGCTGGTGCGGACGCTGGAGGTGAAGCCGCCGGTCATCGCGGGCCGGGTGCGCGTGGTGGAGATCGCCGGCTTCGACGCCCAGGCGTGCGGGGGCACGCACGTCCATACCACCGCCGAGATCGGCCGCGCCCGGATCGTCAAGTTCGACAACAAGGGCAAGGACAACAAGCGATTCTACTGGGAGCTCGACGCTACTCCTGGTCGGTGAGGCGGCGCCGCGTCTGCGCCCGGCGGGGCTCGGCGGCGGCCTGGCAGGCGGTGCAGAGCGCCGCGTAGGGCATGAGCGCGAGCCGCCGCGGCGCGATCTCCTCCTCGCACCGCTCGCAGAGCCCGAAGTCCTCGGGCTCCGTCGCCAGCTTGCGGAGCGCGCGGTCGATGCGGGCGAGCAGGTCGGCCTGGCCCTTGTTCCGCTGCGAGGCGAGCACCTGCAGCATCTCGGACAGCGCCTGCGCGTCCTCGTCCGCGACGCCGCTGCTGCTCGGGTCGGTGCGGTTCGGCTCGATGCGAGCCGGGCCGATCTGCACGAGCTGCTGCCGCAGCTGCCTGAGCGCCTTCTCGTGCCGGGCGCGCTCCTTCGAGGTCATGGCCGGAGCCTAGCGGACGGGGCGGGGGCGGGCCAAGGCGCGCGCGGCGCGTGTGCTACGTTTCCCGGCATGGCGCGAACCGTCGTCCCCTGGAGCGCGCTCGCGGAGCTGACGCAGGTCGCGGCCCTGCTCGGGCGCGAGCCGGGCGAGCTGCGCGGCGCGCTGGCGGCGCTGCCCCCCAGCATCGAGGGGCTGGCGCTGGTCGAGGGGGAGCGCGTGCGCGCGCTCGGGCTCTTCGTCCGCACCGACCTCGCGCGGACGGGGCGGTGCTCGCTCGTGTGGCTCTCGGCCCCGGCGCCTTCGGCCGCGCTCGAGCTGGCGGCGGAGGCCGAGGTGCGCGCCGCGCGGGAGGGGGCGCGCGCGCTCGTGGTCGGCGAGAAGCACGTCCGCGGGGCCGGGCCGCTGCTCCTCGCGCGCGGCTACGCCCAGGTGAACGCCATGCTCCGCCTGCGGCGCACGCGCCGCCGGCCCGTCCTCCCCCTGCCCGCGGGCCTCGCGGAGCGGAGCCTGGACGACGTCGGGCTGGACGCCTGGGTCGAGGTGGAGAACGCGGCCTTCGAGGACGTCGCCTTCGCGGTGCGGGTGACGCGGGCCGACGCCGAGCGCCAGCGCGCCGCGCCGGCGTTCGACGGGGGGCTCCTGCGGTTCTTGGTCGACGCGGAGGGGGTGGCCGGGATGCTGCGCGGCGTGATCGCCCCGGACGGCACCGGCGAGGTGGAGTCGATCGGCCTCGCCGCCCGCGCGCGCCGCCGCGAGCTGGGGCGCTGGCTCCTGCGCCGGTGCGAGGCGCTGCTCGACCAGCGCTCGGCGCGCGAGGTGGTGCTGCGGGTCGCGGCCTCGAACGCGCCCGCCCTCGCGCTGTACCGCGCGGAGGGGTACGAGGAGCTCGGGCGCGACGTCGCCTGGGAGCGCGCGCTCGACCGGCCGGGCTAGGGGTGCGCCCGCTTCCCCAGGTAGGCGCCCTGCACCTTGGGGTCGTCCATGAGCGCCTGGGCGGGCCCCTCCAGCACGATCCGGCCGACCTCCATCACGTAGCCGCGGTGGGCGAGCTTCAGGGCGGCGCGGGCGTTCTGCTCCACCAGCACCACCGTCACGCCGGTGGTCTGGTTGATCTCCCGGATGGTCTGGAAGATGGCCTTCACCAGCAGCGGCGCGAGGCCCAGCGAGGGCTCGTCGAGGAGCAGCACGCGCGGCTTCGCCATGAGCGCCCGGCCGATGGCGAGCATCTGCTGCTCGCCGCCGGAGAGCGTGCCGGCGAGCTGGTCGCGCCGCTTCTCCAGCACCGGGAAGAGCCCGTAGATCCAGGCCGCGGTCTCGGCGATCTCCGCCGAGTCCTGGCGGGTGAAGGCGCCGAGGCCGAGGTTCTCCCGCACGGTGAGCGTGCCGAAGATGCGCCGGCCCTCGGGCGCCTGGGCGATGCCGAGCCGCACCCGCTGGTGGGCGGGGATGCCCTGGGCCGGGCGGCCGTCGAGCCGGATCTCGCCGCCGGACGGCTTGAGCAGGCCGCTCACGGCGCGCAGGGTGGTCGACTTCCCGGCGCCGTTCGCGCCGAGGATGGTGACGATCTCGCCCTGATTCACGGTGAGCGAGATCCCGTGCAGCGCCTCGACGTTCCCGTACTTGACGTGCAGCCGATCCAGCTCGAGCAGGGGTGCGGCCGCCATCAGACCTCCTCCGTGCCGAGGTAGGCCTCGATGACGCGCGGGTTGGCCTGGATGGCCTTGGGCGACCCCTCCGCGATCTTCTCGCCGTACTCGAGCACCACGATGTGCTCGCAGGCGCGCATGACGAGGCTCATGTCGTGCTCGATGAGGAGGATGGTGATGCCGCGCGCCTTGATCCGGGCGATGAGCTCGACGAGCTGGTCCGTCTCCTGCTCGTTCATGCCGCCCGCGGGCTCGTCCAGGATGACGAGCTTGGGGTCGCTGGCGAGCGCCCGGGCGATCTCGAGCCGCCGCTGGTCGCCGTAGGCGAGGTTCTTCGCGAGCTCCAGCGACCGCTCCTGCAGGCCGACGAAGTGGAGCTCCTCCAGCGCGCGCGCGATGGCCGCCCGCTCCTCCTTCACCTGGCCGGGCAGGCGCAGCATGGCGCCGAGGAGCCCCGCGCCGGTCCGGCAGTGCCGCCCGGCCAGCACGTTCTCGAGCGCCGAGAGCTGCTGGAAGAGGCGGATGTTCTGGAAGGTGCGCGCGACCCCCAGCTTCACGATGCGGTGGGTCTTCATGCCCACCAGTGACCGGCCGGCGAAGGTGACCGAGCCGCGATCGGCCCGGTAGTTGCCGGTGATGAGGTTGAAGGTGGTGGTCTTGCCCGCGCCGTTCGGCCCGATGAGGCCGACGATGGACCCCTCCGCCACGTCGAACGAGACGTCGTTCACGGCGGTGAGCCCGCCGAAGCTCTTGGTGATGTCGCGGATCTCGAGCAGGCTCATCGCGCCGCCTCGGCCCGCGCGAGGTCCTTCTCGCGGAAGCGCGGGCGCTTGAGCGGGAGGAGCCCCTGGGTGCGGAAGACCATCATCACCATCATGACGAGCCCGAAGACGAGCAGGCGGGCGGTCGCGAAGCCGCGGAACGCCTCCGGAAGCACGATCACCAGCACCGCCCCGAGGATGACGCCCGGGATCGAGCCGGCGCCGCCCAGGATGACGATGAGGAAGAGCTGCACCGACTCCCAGAAGTTGAACGACTCCGGGGAGATGATGGTCATCTTGGCGGCGTAGAGCGTGCCCGCCATGCCGGCCCAGGCCGCCCCCAGCACGAACGCCGCGAGCTTGTAGCGCGTCGTGTTGATGCCGCTGCCCTCGGCCGCCACCGGATCCTCGCGCAGGTACGTGAGCGCGCGGCCGAAGCGCGACTGCTCGAGCCGGTCGAAGAGGAACACCGTCAGCAGGACGAACGCCCAGATGAGGTAGAAGAACTCGGCCGGCTTGCGGATCTTGTAGCCGAACACGATCGGGCGGGGGATGCCGAAGAGGCCGTTCGCGCCGCCGGTAAGGCCGAAGACGTCGTTCACCAGCGCGATGCGGACGATCTCGCCCATGCCGATGGTGACGATGAGCAGGTAGTCGCCGCGCAGGTGGATGACCGGCCGCGCCACCACCGCCGCGAAGAGCGCCGCCGCCAGCCCCGCCAGCGGCAGGGTCCAGAGCACCGGCAGGTGGAGCTGGGTCGAGAGGATGGCCGTCGTGTAGGCGCCGACGGCGTAGAAGGCGGCGTGGCCCATGTTGAAGAGGCCGGCGTCGCCGAGGATGACGTTGAGCGAGAGGGCGAGGAGCGCGTAGAGCCCGACGCTGTTCAGCACGTCGAGCCAGTAGGCGTCGAGCGCGAGCGGCGCCACCGCCAGCAGCGCCACCCCGGCCAGGAGGGCCAGCGCGAGGCGCACGTTCATACCTTCTCCGCGACCCGCTCGCCGAGCAGCCCGGTCGGCCGCACGATGAGGATGAGGATGAGCACGCAGAAGGCGATGGCGTCCTTCCAGGCGATGGAGAGGTAGGCGGCGCCGAGCGCCTCGATGACGCCGAGCAGGAGCCCGCCCACCATCGCGCCGGGGATGTTGCCGATGCCGCCCAGGATGGCGGCCGTGAAGGCCTTCATCCCGTAGATCCAGCCCATCGTGAAGTTGACCTGGCCGTAGTAGAGGCCGACGAGCAGGCCGGCCACCCCGCCCAGCGCCGGGCCGATGAGGAAGACCAGGCTCACCACCTTGTTCACGTCGATGCCCATGAGGCGAGCGGCGCCCTGGTCGATGGCGGCGGCGCGGACGGCGGTGCCGATCTTGGTCTTCTGCACGAAGAGGTAGAGGGCGGCCATCATCACCACCGAGGCCAGCACCACCAGGATCCGCAGGAGCGGCACCTGGAGGCCGAACAGGCTCACCGCCACCTGCGGGAGGAGCCCCTCGGGGTAGACCTGGACGCGCGCGCCGTAGAGGAGCATGAGCGCGTTCTGCAGGAAGATCGAGGCGCCCAGCGCGGACACCACCGCCGACAGGCGCGGCGACTCGCGCAGCGGCCGGTAGGCGGCGCGCTCGAGGACGACGCCCATCACGCCCACGAGCCCCATCACCATGAGCACGAGCAGCGCGACGGCGGCCGCCGTGCCGACCCGGCCCTGCAGCGCCAGCGAGGTGAGCAGGGTGAGGCCGAGGTAGCCGCCGTAGGTGAACAGGTCGCCGTGGGCGAAGTTGATGAGCTTCAGCACCCCGTAGACCATCGTGTAGCCGAGCGCGATGAGGGCGTAGATGCCCCCCACCGCCAGGCCGTTGATGAGCTGCTGGAGGAATTGCTCCATGGAGGCTCGAGCGGTGAAGAGCGGGCGGGCCCGGGGCACGGGCCCGCCCGGCGTGGAGCGCTTCGCGGCTACTTGGGCTGCAGGACGAACTCGCCGTTCTTGTCGACCTTGTAGACGCGGTACAGCTCGCCGACGCGGTCGCCCTTGGCGTTGAAGGCGAGCTTCCCGGTCAGGCCTGGGAAGTCCTTCAGCTTGTTCACGAGGTAGTCGCGGATCTTGTCGGCGTCGGTGGACTTGGTCGCGGCGATCGCCTTCGTCACCGCGGTGAAGCCGTCGCCGGCGAGCACGCCGTAGATCGAGCCCGGCTCCTCGCCGTACTTCTTCTTGTAGGAGGCGAGGTAGGCCTTGGCCTCGGGGGTGTCGAGGTCCTTCGGCACCGGCGGCGAGAGGAACTGGAAGCCGGCCGCGGCGTCCTTGCCGGCGATCTTGACCAGGTCGGGGTTGTTGATGGCGTCGCCGCCCATGAACGGCACGTTCCAGCCCATCTGCTTCTTCTGCTTCAGGAGCAGGCCGGCCTCGGGGTAGTAGCCGGTGAAGAAGACGACGTCGGGGGTGGCGGCCTTGAGCTTGGTGAGGATGGCCGAGTAGTCCTGCTCCTTCGGCGTGAGGGCGTCGAAGAAGACGACGTTCTGCTTGTTCGCCTTGAGGATGGCGTTGATCTCGTCGGCCAGGCCCTTGGCGTAGGCGGAGCTGTCGTGGAGGAGCGCGATGCGCTTGGCGCCCATCTTCTGGATGGCGGCCGCGCCCACCTTGCCCTGCTCGTCGTCGCGCGGGCAGGTGCGGAAGAAGTGCTTGAGGCCCTTCTCGGTCAGGCGGACGGCGGTGGAGCCGTTCGCGACCTGGGTGATGCCGGCCTCGTCGTAGATGTTCTGGGTGGCCTCGGTGACGGCCGAGCCGTAGGTGCCGATGACGGCGACCACGCCCTTGGTGGTGAGGCGCTGTGCGGCGAGCGAGGCGGTGCGGGGATCGCCGCCGTCGTCCTCGATGATCACCTCGATCTTCTTGCCGTCGAGGCCGCCCTTGGCGTTCGCCTGCTCCGCGAGCAGGTCGATGTTGCGCTTCATCTCCTGGCCCTCGCTGGCCCAGGAGCCGGTCATCGGGGCCATGAGGCCGATCTTGATCGTGTCAGCCGCACCAGCGGAGCCCGAAGCCAAGAGACCCAGCGCCAGCGCGAGACCCATCGCTCTGTTCATCGAGTGCTCCTCCTCCTGCGGGGAAGCGCACATTTGAGCATCATCGGGGCGGGCGCGGAAGGAACTTTCAGTCGTTCGACGCCTGGTGGGGGTACCCGATGGCCCGGGGGGGCGCGAAGTTCTCCTTGAGCGCCCGGGGCGAGACCCAGCGGATGAGGTTCCACATCGAGCCGGCCTTGTCGTTGGTGCCGCTCGCCCGCGCCCCGCCGAAGGGCTGCTGCCCCACCACCGCCCCGGTGGGCTTGTCGTTCACGTAGAAGTTACCCGCCGCGTCGGCGAGGGCCCGCTCGAGCCCCTGCACGGCCAGCCGGTCCTGGGCGAACACGGCGCCGGTGAGCGCGTAGGGCGAGGTCCCGTCGCAGAGCGCCACCGCCTCGTCGAGCTTCGCGTCGGGGTAGACGAAGACCGTCAGCACCGGCCCGAAGATCTCCTCTTCCATGAGCTTGTGGTGGGGGTTCGTGACCTGGACCACGGTGGGCTCGACGAAGTACCCGACGCTGTCGTCGCACTTGCCGCCGCAGTGGATCTTCGCCTCGGGCGAGCTCTTCGCGAAGTCGAGGTACGCCTTGATGCTGTCGAACGCGCCGCGGTCGATGACCGCGCCCATGAAGACGCGGAAGTCCTCGGCCGGATCGCCCATCTGGATGGAGGCGGTGAGCGCGAGCAGGCGCTCCTTCACGCGCGGCCAGAGGCTCTCCGGCACGTACGCGCGCGAGGCGGCCGAGCACTTCTGGCCCTGGGCCTCGAACGCCCCCCGGCACAGCGCCGCCGCGAGCGCGTCCACCTCGGCCGAGGGGTGGGCGAAGATGAAGTCCTTGCCGCCGGTCTCGCCCACGATGCGCGGGTACGACTTGTAGCGCGGCAGGCTCTCCGCGATGGTCCGCCACATCCCGTGGAAGGTGGCGGTCGAGCCGGTGAAGTGGATGCCGGCGAACTCCGGGCTGGCGAGCACCGGGTCGCCGACGGTGCGGCCGGAGCCGGGGACGAAGTTGATGACGCCGGGCGGCAGCCCCGCCGCCTCCAGCAGCTTCAGGATGAACCAGTTGGAGTAAGCGGTGCTGGAGGCCGGCTTCCACAGCACCGTGTTCCCCATGAGCGCCGGCGCGGTGGGGAGGTTCGCGGCGATGGAGGTGAAGTTGAACGGGGTGACGGCGAAGACGAACCCCTCGAGCGGGCGGTACTCGACCCGGTTCCACTGCCCCGGCGAGCTCACCGGCTGCTCGTCGTAGATGCGCTCCGCGAAGGCGGCGTTGTAGCGCCAGAAGTCGATGATCTCGCAGGCGGAGTCGATCTCCGCCTGGTAGGGCGTCTTCGACTGGTTGAGCATCGTGGCGCCGTTGAGCGTCGGCCGCCAGCCGCCGGCGAGCAGGTCGGCCGCCTTGAGGAAGACCGCCGCGCGCGCCGCGAACGGGAGCGCGGCCCACTCGCGCCGCGCCGCGCGCGCCGCCGCGATGGCGGCCTGCACCTCGGCCGGCCCGGCCTGGTGGAAGCGCGCCAGGCGGTGCGCGTGGCGGTGCGGGCAGCGGACGTCGGCGAGCTTGCCGGTGCGCACCTCCTGGCCGCCGATGACGAGCGGGATCTCGAGCTCCTCGCCGGAGAGCTCGGCGAGGCGGGCGCGCAGCGCCTTCCGCTCGGGGTTGCCGGGCGCGTAGGAGAGGACGGGCTCGTTGTAGGGCGCGGGGACGCGGAACTGGGCGTGGCTGCTCATGTGCGAAGGCTCCTCGGGGGCGGCAGGGTCCGCCCCGGTCCTACCCGATGATGAAGTCCTCGCCGCCGACCTCGCCCTTCTCGAAGCGGTCGAGGGTGAAGCGCTCGAAGATCTCGTCCGGCGGGTCGCCGGCCATCCAGTTGGCCATGAGCTCCGTGACCGCCGGCGCCATCATGAAGCCGTGGCCGACGAAGCCGTTCAGCTGCAGGAAGTTCTCATAACCGGCGGCGCCGAGGATGGGGTTGTTGTCGGGCGTCACGTCGTAGCAGCCGGCCCACTGCCGCATGACCTTCAGGCCCGCCGTCTTCGGGATGCACTCGGTGATGGCGCGCGCGTAGCGGGCGAGGAAGCGCAGGGTCGAGCGGGTGTCGATCCCGCGCGGCTCGGCCGGGTCGCCCATGCCGCCCACGATCTCGCCGCGCAGGCTCTGGGAGAAGTAGAGCCCGCTGCCGAGGTTCGACACCATGGGGCCGAGCCAGGGCTTGAGCGGCTCGGTGACGCAGATCTCGTGGCGCTCCGGCTCGTTGGGGAGCTTCACCCCGGCCAGCGCGGCGATCTCGGGGCTCCAGGCGCCGGCGGCGTTCACCACCACCTCGCAGGCGATGCGCCCGTGGTCGGTCTCGACCGCAGTGAGGCGCTTCCCGTCCCGCTCGAACCCGGTGACCCGGGTGAAGGTGAGCACCTTCGCCCCGAGCGCCTCGGCGCGCGCCGCGTAGCCCCACACGTAGGGCCAGGGGAAGACGACGGCGTCGTCCGGGTTCCACGAGGCGGCGAGGAAGGTGCGCTCGTCGAGCTCCGGCACCACCTCCTTCGCCTCGGCCGGGGTGAGGACGCGGGTGCGGAGCCCGTTCCGGGCGTGGATCTCGGCGTTCTTCTCGATGCGCGCCGCCTGCGCGCGGCTGGGCGCGAGGAACAGGTAGCCGCCGCGCCGGAACCAGACGTTGATGCCCATCTCGGACGCGAAGCGCTCGCCGATCTCGAGCGAGCGGCGCGCGAGGCGGATCATGGTGGGGGTGGTCCACTGCGCCCGGACGCCGCCGCCGTTGCGCCCGGAGGCGCCGGCGGTGAGGTAGCCCTTCTCGATGAGGACGACGTCCTTCATCCCGCGCCGGCACAGGTTGTAGGCGAGGCCGAGGCCCATGATGCCGCCGCCGACGATGACCACCTGCGCCCGCGCCGGCAGCGCCGCCGACGGCCGCGGCGCGGCGGGGGGCGGGACGGGCACCGGCACGCCCGCCTCGAGCGACAGGCCGGCCGGGTCGAGTGCCGCCAGCGCCGCGAACGAGGTGGGCTCCAGCGGGGGGCGGACGGTGAACGGCAGCACCTCGGCCGGCGTGGCGCCCAGCCGGAGCAGCTCGCGCGCGGCGACGGCGAGGCAGGTCTTGCCCTGGCAGGGCCCGGTGCCGAGGCCGGTGTACCGCTTCACGGACTCGAGGTCGCGGTAGCCCTTCTCGAAGGCGCGGCGGACGTCGTCGACGGTGGCGTCCTCGCAGCGGCAGATGAAGCTCCTAGCCATGGGACGCAGCCTCCCCGGCGCGACGGCCGGCCTCGGCGGCCTCGGCCGCGTCGAGCGGGCCGGTCACCTCGCCCGCGGCCCAGCACCCGTCGGCCACCCCGCCGTCCGGCCCGGGCCGGACGCGGAAGGCGCCCGTGGCCGGGTCGAGCTCGAGCGCGGCGCCCACCTCGCGCGCCAGCTCCGCCGCCGGCATGCGCGGCGTCGCGACCGCCAGCGTGTCGCAGCGGATCGTCCGGCCGTCGGCGAGCTCGAGCGCGGCCAGCCGGCGGCCGCCGCGGCCGCGCGCCACCTCGGCCGCCACCCGCTCCACGGCCATCCCGGCGTCGGCGAGCCGGGCGGCCACCGCCTCGGCCTCGGGCCCCTCGCCCAGCACCGCGGCGCGCTGCCCGGGCACCACCCCGTCCTCCGCCAGCGCCACCAGGAGGCCGCGCGCGCCGAAGACGCCGGGCAGGTCGTTGCGCTCGAAGACCGGCGGCTGCGCCCAGGTGCCGCTCGCGAGCACGACGCGCGCCGCCCGCACCAGCCGGAGCCGCGGCGGCTCTCCGCGCTGCGTCACCGCCGCGCGCGCGCCCTCCTCGCCGGGCCACACGCCCAGCACGGCGGCGCCGAGCGCCACCTCGCCCCCCGCGCCGCGCACCGCCTCCGCGACCTCCCCCGCCCAGGCGAGCGGCGGGTCCCTCGGGAGGTCGAGCCGGCAGCGGAGCCGGCCGCCGGCCGCGCGCTCCTTCTCGGCCACCAGCACGCGCAGCCCCGCCCGCGCGAGCGCCTCGGCCGCCCCCAGGCCCGCCGGGCCGGAGCCCACCACGAGCGCGTCGAACCGCTCCTCCTCCGCCGCGGGCCAGGGCGGGGCCACCCCGTCCGCGAGCTGGCCGAGCCCCGCCAGCTGCCGCGAGGCGCCGACGGTGACGCGGCTCGCGAGCTGGCTCCAGGTGCCGATGTGGTGGTGGTCGATGCCGCCCGGCGTGAAGAGGTCGATCGCCCGCAGGAGGTCGTGGGCGGCGGTGCCGAGCGCGTTCTGGGTCTCGACGGTGAGTCCGTCCCGGCACGGCGTCTGGCAGGCCCGGACGTTCGGCTGTCCGTCCACGCGGACCAGGCAGGCGGCGCAGGAGCCCGAGAGGCAGAAGGGCCCCCGGGGCCGGTGGTACTTCGGGCTGCGCGAGACGAGGGGCCGGCCGGCGGCGAGGAGCGCCGAGGTGACGCTCTCGCCGCGGCGGGCCGGGACGCGGTCGCCGTCGACCGAGATGGCGCAGTCGGGGGCGAAGCGCGGATCGGGGAGACGCGGCATGGGGGGCGAGAGGATAGCCCCGGCAGGGCGGGGCGCAAGAGGCGCAAACCGTCGCACGCGGTCCCGGACGCGACGCCGCCCGGGCCCCGGGGTGGGGCCTCCCGACCCCTCCGGCGCGCCGCCGCCCCTCGCGCCCGCCTTCTCGCCGGGCGTCGCATCCCTAGCTTTACCGCCGGCTGCTCCACCGGCAGCCGGGGGGAGGCGGGTATGGCTCGCTCGAGACGGGTGCTGCTGGCGCTCTGGGCCGCGGCGGCCGCGTGCACCAGCGTCAAGGTGGCGCAGAAGGACAACTGCTGGGTGCGCCGGAGCGAGCGCTGGCTCGCAGGCTCCAAGGAGGAGGTGGGGCCGTGCGCGCCGCCGGAGCCGCGGTGGTCGGAGGACCGGCTGACGCGCCTCATGCAGGAGTGCGTCGCGCGCGCCGACTACCGCTGGCAGGCGCGCGCGCTCGACGCCTGGACCCGGGGCGACCGGCTCCCCGAGCAGACGTCGGAGGAGAAGGTGCTGCAGCAGTGCCTCGGCGAGCCGACGCGCGCGGTGCTGGCCGAGAACGACGCGCTCCGCGGCCGGAACGACGCCCTGCAGAAGCGGCTCGCCGAGCTCTCGTCGGATCGCGACCTGGCCCGGACCTCGGAGGAGGACGCGCGCAGGCGCCTCGTCGGCGGCTACGAGAAGATGGCGGAGAAGATGACCGACTACCTGGGCACGGCGGCGAACAAGGCGCAGGCGCCCGCCACCGCGACCGCGAACGCCTCGAGCGACAGCGAGGGCACCGCGCACACCGAGAGCGCGCACGACGCGAGCACCTCGCTCGCCGCCCAGACCACGCCCGGCCAGCCGGGGACGGTGGTGGTGGCGCCCGCGCCCGCGGCGGGGCCGGCCGAGCCGGTCCCGGCCGTCCGGAAGGCGCGCGCCCGGCCGCGGCCCGCGGCGCGGGCGGAGGCGCCCGCCTGCCCTCCGGCGCCGGCCGCCGCGGCCGCCGCGCCGGCGCGGAGCGAGGCGGTGTGGGCGCCGGCCCTGGTGGCCCCGCCGCCGGCCGGGGAGCGGGCCACCGCCGCCGCGCCCTGAGCTAGAGTCCCGCCTCCTCGACCCAGGAGCCGGGATGACCGCCCCCACCGCCCGCCGCCTCGCCTTCACCCTCGTCGACGTCTTCACCAGCCGTCCGCTCGAGGGGAACCAGCTCGCCGTCTTCACCGACGCGCGCGGCCTCTCGGGCGCGGAGATGCAGCGCCTCGCGCGCGAGACGAACCTGTCCGAGACCACCTTCGTCCTGCCGGGCGAGGCGGCCCCGGGCGCCACCCGCGTCCGGATCTTCACCGTCGACGAGGAGCTGCCCTTCGCCGGCCACCCCACGCTCGGCACGGCCGCGGTGCTGCGCGGCGCGAGCGGGGCAGCCGAGGTGGTGCTGGAGCTCGGGGTGGGGCGCGTGCCGGTCGCGTTCGAGGACGGCCCCGGCGGCGCCTTCGGCGAGATGCGGCAGCGCGCGCCGGTCTTCGGGGCGCGCCACGACCACCGCGAGGTGGCGCGGGCGCTGGGCCTGCCGGACGGCGTCCTCGACGAGGCGCTGCCGATCGAGACGGTCTCGACCGGCCTCGCCTTCGCCATCGCGCCGGTCCGCTCGCTGGCCGCCCTGGAGCGGCTCCGGCCGGACCTGGCCCGCGGCGCCGACTACCTGGCGCGGACCGACGCGCGCTTCTTCTACTTCGTCGCGCGCGAGACGGTGGACCCGGCGGCGCGCCTCCACGCGCGGATGCTGTTCTACGGCGGAGAGGACCCCGCCACCGGCTCCGCGGCCGGCTGCTGCGCCGCCTGGATGGTGGCGCACGGCGTGGCGCGCCCGGACGAGCGCGTCCTCATCGAGCAGGGCCTCGAGACCCGCCGGCCGAGCCGGCTCCACGTGCGGGCGGGGCGGCGCGCGGGCGCGGTCGAGGACGTCCGCGTCGGAGGGCACACGGTCGAGGTGGGATGGGGCGAGCTCGCGTTCTGACCCCGGGCGGCGGCCTGCCTGCCTCTGGGGTCAGCCCCCTCTGCGGCGCTCGAGACCGCTGCGATTCCTATATTCCAGCGAGCGGCGGATGGTCCGCCCGGAGGGAGATATGACCAGACGTGTCGCAGCGTTCCTCATCGCCATCGCCTGTCTCGCACCCGCCGCGGCCCGGGCCCAGAGCCTCCTGGTCGAGGGCTTCGGGGGCTATCAGGGACTGCAGCCGAACTGGGGGAGCGTGAAGAACTCGTTCGCCCACGGTAACGAGGGCACCGCCCTGGTCGGCGGCGACCTCCTCGCGCAGATCGGCGGGCTCGGGGTCGGTGTCTCCGTCGACAAGACGGTGAGCGGGAACTACGGCCAGCCCTGGGCCGGCTCGATCCTGGCCGGCTTCGTCGTGCCGGTGACGGTGATCCGGCTCGAGGTGCTGGGCGAGCTCGGGCGCCGCGGGGTCGACTTCGGCGACATCTTCAAGGACAGGGGGCAGACGTTCGTCGGCGTGCGCCCTGGCGTGCGGTTCAGGTTCGGGCCGTCGCCGCTCAACATCGGCGCGGCGGCGCTCATCCGCTGGCCGACGAGCGGCGGCGACTTCGGCTCCCCGGACTGGGGGCTCGTCGGCCGCATCGGCGTCGAGTTCCCGTAGCGCCGGCCCAGAAAACGAGAAGCCCCGGGGGGGAACCCGGGGCTTCTCGTCGCGACCGCGCGGAGCGGTCCTAGAGCTTGACGATGCAGTCGGTCGGGCAGACGCCCATGCAGGCGGGGTCCTGACCGGCGGCCTTGCACTCGTCGCACTTGGCGGCGTCGATGAGGTAGGTGTCGTCGCCGGCCGAGATGGCCTGGTTCGGGCACTCGGCCTCGCAAGCGCCGCAGTTGGTGCAATCCTCGGTGATCTTGTTGGCCATGGATGACCTCCGGTGGGGTGGTGGAAGGGGTGGGGTGCGCCGGAGCGCGATGCACGGCCGGTGCCACCCGGTGACCCTCGCCAAGTCCCCGCGGGAACTGAGGAGATCGGTGTGGCGAGGACGGGGGCGGGCGCGGAGGGCCGCGCAACGTTCGCACCGGCCCGCAAGAACTGCGGCGACTTGACGCGGCACTGCGCGGCTCAGCGGGCGGGCCGCACCTCAGGCGAGCGCCTGGTCGATGCGCGCGAGCACCGCCGCGTCGAGCTTCACCCCCGAGGCGCGGACGTTCTCGGTCACCTGCTCCGGCCGCGAGGCCCCGATGATGGCGGCGGTGACCTCGCTCCTCCGCAGCACCCAGGCGAGCGCGAGCTCGGGGAGCGTGAGGCCGAGCTCGGCGGCGATGGGCCGGAGGCGCTGCACCCCGGCCAGCACGTGCTCGTCGAGCCGCTTCTGGAGGAAGCCGCCCATGGCCTCGCTCGCCGCGCGCGAGTCGGCCGGGGGAGGGTGGCCGGGCCGGTACTTGCCGGTGAGGACGCCCTGGCCGAGCGGCGACCAGACGATGTTGCCGATGCCTTCGCGGGCGCAGAGCGGGAACACCTCCTCCTCCGGCGAGCGCCACAGGAGCGAATACTGCGGCTGGCTCGACACGAAGCGCGCCCCGGGGAGCGCCAGCGCCGCGCGGATCTGGTCCGGGCTCCACTCCGAGAAGCCGACGTAGCGCGTCTTCCCCTGCTCCACCGCGCGGGTGAGCGCCGCCATCGTCTCCTCGAGCGGCGTGCGCTCGTCGTAGCGGTGGCACTGGTAGAGGTCGACGTGGTCGACCCGGAGCCGCCGGAGGGAGGCGTCGAGCTGCTTCGCGATCTGCGCCGCCGAGAGCCCCTGGTCCTGCGGCGACATGGGGAAGTAGACCTTGGTGGCGAGCACGTACCGGTCGCGCGGCACGCCGGCCAGCGCCGCGCCCAGGAAGGACTCCGCCGCGCCGAGCGCGTAGACGTTGGCGGTGTCGAAGAAGTTGATGCCCTCGTCGAACGCGCGCCGCACGCACGCCTCGGCGCGCTCCCGGGGCACGCCGCCGCCGTAGGTGAGCCACGAGCCGAGCGCGATCTCCGACACCGCCAGGTCGCTCCGGCCGAGCTTGCGATACTGCATGACGCCTCCGCGGCGAGGGATGCCTGGATGCAAAGCACGCGGGGTGGGCCCGCGCAAGGGAACGCTGGTCCCGCAGCCCCATCCGTGATAGCGGACATGCCGCGGCGCGGCGCGGCGCGGCGCGGGGCGGCGCGGCCGCGGTCGGCGCTGGCGGGGCGCGGCGACGTCGGGTAGAGGGGCGTGGCGATGATCGAGGTCGACGGGCTCACCAAGGTGTTCCGCCGCGACGGCGAGGAGGTGCCCGTGCTGCGGGGCGTCTCGCTCCAGGTCGCGCGGGGCGAGATCTTCGGCGTCATCGGCCGCAGCGGCGCCGGCAAGAGCACGCTCGTGCGCTGCGTGAACCTGCTCGAGCGGCCCACCTCGGGGCGAGTGCGGGTGGCGGGCCGCGACATGACCGCGCTCGACGGCGCCGGGCTGCGCGAGGCGCGCCGCGACATCGGGATGATCTTCCAGCACTTCAACCTGCTCTCCTCCCGGACGGTGCTCGGCAACGTGGCCCTGCCGCTCGAGCTCGCCGGCCGCTCGCGCGAGGAGAGCCGCAGGGAGGCGGCGCCGCTGGTCGAGCTGGTGGGCCTCTCCGCCCTGGCCGGCCGCTACCCGGCCGAGCTGTCGGGCGGCCAGAAGCAGCGGGTCGGGATCGCGCGCGCGCTCGCCTCGCGGCCGGAGGTGCTCCTCTGCGACGAGGCGACGAGCGCCCTGGACCCGGAGACGACGCAGTCGATCCTGGCGCTCCTCAAGGACATCCAGCAGAAGCTCGGGCTGACCGTGGTCCTCATCACCCACGAGATGCAGGTCATCCAGGCGGTGTGCGAGCGGGTGGCGGTGCTCGACCGCGGCGAGGTGGTGGAGCAGGGTCCGGTGTTCCAGGTGTTCACCGCGCCGCGCAGCGAGGTGACGCGGGGCCTCGTGCGCGACGTGGTCGACCGCGAGCTGCCGCCCTGGCTCCGCGCGCGCCTGGCCGCGGGCGCGCCCGCCGGCACGAGCCCCATCGTCCGCATCATCTTCACCGGCCCGTCGGCCACCACCCCGGTCATCGCGCAGGCGGTGCGCCGGTTCGACGTGCTGCTCAACATCGTCCAGGGCCACGTCGACTACATCCAGGGCCAGCCCTACGGGAACATCATCGTGGAGGCGGAGGGGGCGCCGGCGGCGGTGGAGGCCGCGCTCGCCTGGATCCGCGGCCAGGACCTGCAAGCGGAGATCCTCGGACATGTCGCTCGCGATGGGTAGCCTGCTCCTCGACGCGCTCCTCGAGACGCTCGTCATGGTGGGCGTCTCGACCGCGCTCTCGGCCGCCGTGGGCGTGCCGCTCGGCGTGGTGCTGGTGGTGACCTCCCGCGGTCACGTCCTCGAGCACGCGCTCGCGAGCCGGGTGCTGGGCGGGGTGGTGAACGCGGCCCGCTCCACGCCCTTCATCATCCTGCTCGTCGCCATCATCCCCCTCACGCGCCTCCTCGTCGGCACCTCCATCGGGACGGCGGCGGCGGTGGTGCCGCTCACGCTGGCGGCCATCCCCTTCGTGGCGCGGCTCGTCGAGTCGTCGCTGCGCGAGGTGGACCCCGGCCTCATCGAGGCGGCGCAGGCGATGGGGGCCACCCCGCGCCAGATCGTGCTGAAGGTGCTCCTGCCCGAGGCGCTGCCCGGCATCGTCGCCGGCCTCACCATCACCGTCGTGAGCCTGGTCGGCTACTCGGCGATGGCGGGCGCGGTCGGGGGCGGGGGCCTCGGGGACCTCGGCATCCGCTACGGCTACCAGCGCTTCCAGCCCGAGGTCATGCTGGCGGTGGTGGTGGTGCTCGTCGTCCTCGTGCAGGCGGTGCAGTCGGCCGGCGACCGGGTGGTGCGCCGGCTCGACAAGCGGAACCTGCGCGCGAGGGCGTGAGCGGGAGCGACGCGGGTCGACGGCGCTCAGAACCCCGGCACGACGACGCCCGGCCACTTCGCGGCGATGAGCTTGCGCACCTCGTCCGAGTGGTAGGCGGCGACGAGCTTCTGGACCCAGGGCTTCTGGGCGTCCGCGGCGCGCACGACGATCACGTTCACGTACGGCGAGTCGGCCGCCTCGCGGGCGATGGCGTCCTTGGCCGGGTCGAGCTTCCCCTGGATGGCGTAGTTCGTGTTGACGGCGGCGGCCGTCACGTCGGGGAGGAAGTGGGCCACCTGCGCCGCGTCCACCTCGACGATCTTCACCTTCTTCGGGTTCTCGGTGATGTCCGCCGGGGTGGGGGTGATGCCGCTGCCGGGGCGCAGCTTGAACACGCCCTTCGACTGGAAGAGCAGGAGGGCGCGGCCCTCGTTCGACGGGTCGTTGGGGACGGCGAGCTTCGCCCCCTGCGGCAGGTCGGCGAGCGACTTCACCTTCTGCGAGTAGACGCCCATGGGGAAGACGATGGTCTTGCCCACCGAGGTGATCTTGTAGCCGCGCGCCTTCACCTGCTCCTCGAGGTAGGGCAGGTGCTGGAAGGAGTTGGCGTCGAGGTCGCCGGCGGCGAGCGCCGGGTTCTGCTGCGCGTAGTCGGACAGCTCGACCACCTTGACCTCGATCCCGTCCTTCGCCAGGAGCTGCTTCACGTGCTCGGCGATCTCGGCGTGCGGGCCGTTCTCGACCCCCAGCTTGATGGTCTGCGCGGCGCGCGCGGCGGCGGGCGCGAGCGCGAGGCCCAGCGCCAGGGCGGCGCCGAGGGCGGCCGCGAGGAGCGTCTTCGAGGAGGCTTGGTTCCTGAGGGTGTCGTTCATGCGGCGTGTATTACATAGCGGACGTTCATCCCGTCAAGCGGATGCGGCCTTCGGTCGCCGCGCGCCGCGCCCGGGCGCTGGACGCGCGGCCCGAGCCGTGGCTCTCATGGCCCCATGGGCCTCAACCTGCCGACCATCCTCGTCATCCTGGGGCTCGTCGCGCTCACGCTCCTCCTCACCGGCCCCGGCCTGTGGAGCGAGAAGTGGGGCTGGCGCTGGTTCAAGGACGACGGCGACCACAAGCGTCCGCCGCCGCCGCCGCCGCCCGATCGCTGAGACGCCGCGCCGCCCGCAGGGAGCTCACGATGGCCGCCTTCCAGCCGAAGAGCGTCTTCATCACCGGGGCCTCGAGCGGCCTCGGCCGCGGCCTCGCGCTGCACTACGCCCGCGCCGGGGCCACGGTCCACGCCGCCGCGCGCAGGCAGGAGGCGCTGGCGGGGCTGGCCGACGAGGTGGCCCGCGCGTCCTTGCCGGGGCTCATCGTGCCGGTGGCGCTCGACGTGACCGACGCCGAGGCGCAGGCGCGGGCGATCGCCGCGGCGGAGGAGGCGGCGGGCGGCGCGCTCGACCTGGTGGTGGCGAACGCCGGGGTGGGCGAGCCGACGCCGGCCACCCGGATGGACTGGCGCCGGGTGAAGCGCGTCCTCGACGTGAACGTCTCGGCCGCCTGCGTGACGGTCGCCGCGGCGCTGCCCGCCATGGTGGCGCGCGGCGAGGGGACGGTGGTGGCGGTCGCGTCGCTGGCCGCCCTCCGCGGCCTGCCGGGGAGCGCCGCCTACTGCGCCAGCAAGGCCGCCCTGCACACCTTCATGGAGGGCGTGCGGGTCGACCTGCGCGGCAGCGGCGTGCGCGCGCTCACCCTGTACCCGGGCTTCGTGAAGACCGAGATGACCGCCAAGAACCGCTTCCCCATGCCGTTCCTGATGGAGCTCGACGACGCGGTCGAGGTCATGGCGGCGGGGATCGCGCGCGGCGAGCCGGCGCTCTTCTTCCCGCGCGGCCTGGCCGCGGCGGTGCGCGCGCTGGGGGCGCTGCCGCGCGCGCTGTACGAGCCGCTCGCGGGGCTCGGGCGCCGGCGCTGACGGCCCGTCAGAGGAAGAGCGACACCCCGAGGAGCGCCTCGGTCTCGATGGGGCGCCGCGCGATCTCGAGCCACAGCGACGTCCGGCGGAGGTGGAGCCGGCCGGTGAGGCGGAGGTCGAAGGTGGAGCGCGGGGCCGCCCACGGCAGGTAGCGCCACCCCGCCTCGCCCAGCAGCGAGGCGCGCTCGCCGGCGCGGAGCCGCAGGCCCGCCGACGGCCCCAGCGCGAGCCGCGCCGCGCGCCCGTCGAGGCCGCGCAGGTCCGGCGCGGCCGCCAGCTCGGCGTCGGTGAGCGCGTACGCGGTCACCGCGTCGCCCAGGAAGGACTGCGCGAGCCCGCCCCCGAGCTGCGCCACGCCGGCCAGGCAGCCGGGGCAGCCGGCGTCGCGGATCGTGTCGGCGCCGAAGCCGGCGCGCCAGGTGACGTGGGGGTCGAAGCGGCTGAAGTCGCTCAGCGAGAAGACGTCCACCACCAGCGCGCGCTCGAGGTGGAGCGCGTCGTGGCGCGGCTCGTACCGGACCCGCACCGGCAGGAACTCGATCTGGGCCAGGGCCGGGTAGCCGGTGGGCGGGTCGGCGAGGTCGTGCAGCGCCAGCCGGAAGTCGTACACGGCGAGCGGCCCGGCGCGGCTGGAGGCGCCGCCCGCGACTCCCATCCGCAGGGACCCGTGGCCGAGCTGCGGCTGCTGCGACGCGGCGAGTGGGATGACGAGCTCCTGGCTCTGCACCGGGACGGTGCTGCGCCGCGCCATGAGCCGCTGCTTCACGTCGGCCGCCGGGGTCACCCGCGCGTCGAGCAGCTCCTTCGCGTGCACGAAGTCCACCCAGTCGAGCGCCGCGTCGAGCGCGCGCGCCTCCTCGGGGGGCGCGAGCCCGGGGGTCGGCGCGGCGGGCGAGCCGATGAGCGCGCGCAGCGCGCCGCGCTCCCGGCTGGAGAGGGCGCCGGCGCGGGCCAGGAACTGGGTCCGGATCGAGGGCCGGAAGTGCACCGCGCGGACGAGGCCCGGGTTCTCGAACAACGCCTTCACCGTGTCGGCCGGCAGCACGATGAGGCCGAGGTGGCGCAGCAGCTCCAGCCGCGGCGCGGCCGCCTCGAGCGCGCCCAGCACACCCTGCGAGCAGTTCTCGGTGAGGTAGTAGTAGTCGAACCAGGTCGAGCCGAGCTCCCACAGGTGCGCCACCAGCAGCTCGGTCTCGGCCGGGGTGAGCGCGAGGTCGTACTCCCACAGGTCGCGCGACTCGTAGTCCGCGTACTCGCGCACCTTGTAGAAGTAGGGGTAGTGGTTCCAGTTCCCGTGGAAGAGGCCGGTGAGGCCCTTCACCGCGTAGAGGAGGACGTTGCCGGTGTCGACGGTCGCGGCGTAGTCCACCCCGAAGTCGAGGAGCTGGAAGTGCTTGGCCGCCTCGGGGGCGGCGGTCTTGTTCAGCCTGAGGAAGGTATGGCCGAACGCCGAGGCGGGGTTGTTGAGGTAGTAGGAGGAGAAGACGAGGGTGACGGAGCGCGCCTGGACGCGGGCGCGGAACTCGTCCAGCCGCGGGCAGGCCGGCGCCGGCAAGCGGGACCGGTCGATCCCGAGCTCCCCCGAGAGCCAGGCCAGGCGCGCCGGGAACTGGCACTGCGGGTGCTGCCGGGCCGGCGGGGTGGCCGGCGCCGGCGGCGCGGCGGGCGCAGCCGGCGCGAAGAAGCCGGTCAGCGTGGCCTCCAGCTCCGCCGCCGGGTCGGTCTTGCCGCCCGGAGCCAGGTAGAAGCCCGGGCCGTCGGCGGCGGCCTCGACGCCGCCCAGCAGCTTCGCGCGGTAGTGCACGAGGCGGCGCCAGGCGAGCGCGTCCGCCAGGTGGCGGGCGCGGGCCGCGGCCAGGAGCTCGGAGAGGTAGGGAGGCGGCGCCGGTTCGGCCGCCGCGGCGGTCGAGGCCAGCGCGGCGCCCAGGAGCAGGGCGGCCAGGCGGGTCATCTTCGAAGAAGACCCCGCCCGCCCACGCTGTGCGGGGCGGACGGGGTCCAGGGATGCGATCCGGGGGCGGCTCAGCCGAGGTTCTGACACGCCAGCATCTTCTCATCCTTCAGCGTCTTGATGACCGCCTCGGTGACCGCGTCGGTCGACACGCTCTCCGAGGGGAAGATGGCGGAGAAGTTCTTCTGCAGGGTGGCGCCCACGCTGTTCGAGTCGGTGCAGCCGTTGAGCCAGGTCAGCGTGCCGATGGTCTCGCCCGAGCCGCGCGAGATGTCCTTCGCCAGCGCCTCGCGGTTCACCTCGATGAAGAGGCGGGTCGCCTGGGCGCCGCTGAGGCCGCTGCAGTTCGAGGTGCCGGTGGTGATGCCGAAGGTCTGGTTGCCGAAGGTGCCGTTGGTGGTGGCGGCCAGGATCTGGATGGCGCCCTGCTGGTCGCCGAAGGCCATCGAGCCGAGCCCGCAGCCGGCGTCGCCGTACCGACCCTTGGTGCCGCGGATGGCGGCCTCGGTCGACTTGGCTTCGGCGTACGTGCTGATGGACAGCCCCATGACGAACAGCGCGACGAGGACTCTGCGCATCGGTGCCTCCTCCATTGGAAGTTGCGGCGAGGTCGAGCCCTCGCCGCACCGGCAGACTACCGGGCTCGCGCCCGAGTCACCATCCGGAAAACGAAGGCCACCAGGGGGGGCCCGGTCCGGGCCGGACACCCCGGGGTCCCCACCTCAGGGCGCGGCGAGGAGCGCCCGGGCCCCGGCCCCGCCCAGGAACAGCTCGGCGAAGCGGGGCAGGCTCGCCATCTGGCGGTAGGTGCGCGCGAGCACCGACTCGGCGTCGAGGCCGAGGCGCGCCCCGTGCGGAGCGAGCTTGCGCACCTCGGCCAGGGCCAGGCGGGAGAAGACGGACCACCAGGCGCGGAGCAGCGCGGTGGTGAGCGGCCCGGCGTGATCGAGCACGGCGGTCACCGCGAGCCGCGTCCCCGCGATGTGGCGGGACTCGTCCTTCAGCATGAGCCGCAGGAGCTCCTTGCCGGTCGCGTCGACGGCCTCGAGCTGCAGCGCGCGCTGGAAGATGGCGGCCGCCAGCGTCTCGGTGAGCCAGGTGGCGAGGATCCAGCGCTCCACCGGGAGCGGCCCCCGCGTCGCGAGCTCGACCAGCAGGTCGAACGCGCGCTGGCGCGTCGGCGGCGCCCCCAGCTTCTCGAGGTACCGGCGGAAGACGAAGAGGTGCTTCGACTCGTCGTAGCACTGGGTGGAGTAGTAGGTGATCATCCCGCGCTCGCCGAAGCGGTGCGCGGCGGCGTTCATGAGCCGCTGGATGATCTCGAGCCCCTGCCACTCGCCCTCGTAGAAGAAGTGGAGGAGGGTGACCCAGCTGTCGCGCGCGGCGCCGGGCGCGATGGGCCGGCTCCAGTCGACGGCGCGCTCTGGGTCCCAGTCGGTGGCGAAGGCGAGGCGCGAGAGGCCGTCCCAGCTCGTCGCGTCGGCGTCCGGCGGTGCCGTCATGCCACCCAACCTAGCGACGGGGCGGCGCCTCGCCCCGCCACCCGAGCGGCTCCCGCGGGCGGGGCAACCTCGGAGGGCGGGGTCTCTCGCGCCCGCGGGCGGCGCGCTCAGCGCGCGGCGGCGGCGCCGCAGCGCCAGGGCGTGGCGCTGCCGTCCGCCTCGACGCGGACCCGCATCGCGTCCGGGCCGCGCCACACGCTCCCGGCGATGACGCGGGCCGGGAGCCAGGGGTAGCGGGCCCGGCTGTCGGTGGAGACGGACACCACCGGGGAGACCGGCGGCGCGTCGGGGGTGGCGGCCGGCACGCCCTCGGGCGTGAGCGGGATGACGTGGTGGCGGCGCTCGCCGCGGCCCGCGCGGCGGCTCCGCCGCCCGCCGGCGCGGTCGTTGCGGGGTTCGTGGTGCGATCGGTTCAAGGTGGCTCCTGCAGCTTCGTCACCGGAGGCGCGCTGGCCTCGACGGTCTCGGCTCGTCTGTGAAGGGGGCGACCGGTCCGGCCGCCAGAGCGGGGCCAGACCTGGCCAGCCGCTCGATGGAGGAAGCTTAATACATCGCTTTCCGCTGCGCCAGCGGAGCGCCCGCGGCCCCGCCGCGAAACGCGCGGTCCCGCGGGGCCGCTCCGGCTACAATGCGCGCCATGGGACGGATCTTCGAGACGCGCAAGGCCACCATGTTCGCGCGCTGGAACAAGATGGCCAAGGCCTTCACGCGCATCAGCAAGGAGATCGCCATCTCCGTGAAGGCGGGCGGGCCCGACCCGGCCAACAACCCCGCGCTGCGGCGCGCGCTCCAGAACGCGCGCGCGGCCAACATGCCGAAGGACAAGGTCGAGGGCGCCATCAAGCGCGCCAGCGGCCAGGACCAGAAGGCGTACGAGATCGTGCTCTACGAGGGCTACGGTCCGCACGGGGTGGCGATGGTGGTCGAGACGGCCACCGACAACGTGGTGCGCACCGTCGCGAACGTGCGGATGCACTTCAAGGACCACGGCGGCAACCTGGGGACGGCCGGCAGCGTCGCCTTCCAGTTCCAGAAGATGGGCGTGTTCCGGCTCGCCCCGGAGGGCCTCGACGCCGACGCGCTCGAGCTCGACCTCATCGACCACGGCCTGGAGGAGCTGGGCGAGGGGCAGGGCGAGAACGGCGAGAAGCAGCTCGTCATCCGCTGCGCCTTCAACAACTTCGGCCACCTCCAGGCCGCCCTCGAGGAGCGGAAGCTCCCCATCCTGTCGGCCGAGTCGGAGTACGTCGCGCAGACGCCCGTCGAGCTGCCCGAGGAGCAGGCCACCGAGGTGCTGAAGCTGGTGGACCAGCTCGAGCAGGACGAGGACGTCCAGCGCGTGTTCCACAACCTGCGCTAGCGACGCCGGGCGGGGCGGCGCGGCGGCGACCCGGCCGCGAGCGCCCCCTCCGCGGCGCCCCCTCTGCGGGGATCCCGCGCCGGCCGTGCGGCAGCCCGGAGGGCCGTTCGATAAGAACGGTCCCGGAGCGAGCAGCGGCACGCGGCGGGCCTTACGTCGTGCCGGCGAGGACGAACGCATGGCCGACGGAAAGCTGGCGTGGATGAGCCGCGCACTGCCCCATGAGCTGGCGGTGGACGAGGAGGAGGTGGCTCGCCGCAAGGAGTTCCTCGAGTTCCGGGACGAGGACATCGAACAGCTCAAGGGCCTGCGCGAGCTCGCCCGGAAGTATGCCGACCCGGTCATCGAGGAGTTCTACCGGCACATCCTCTCGTTCGACGAGACGAAGGCGTTCTTCCGCGACCCGAAGGTGCTGGCCCGGGTGAAGCAGCTGCAGAAGGACTACTTCGTCCGGCTGACGGAGGGGGACTACGGCGCGGCCTACGTCGCGAACCGGCTCAAGATCGGCGCCGCGCACGAGCACGTGAACCTCGAGCCCAAGTGGTACCTCGGCATGTACGCCTTCTACCTGCGCCTGGTGGCGAGGCGGCTGCAGGAGGCGTTCGCGAGCGAGCCCAGCCGGGCGATGACCGCCTTCCTGTCGCTCATGAAGCTCGTCTTCCTCGACGTCGGGCTCGCCGTCGACACCTACATCCACGCGCGCGAGGCCACCATGCGCAAGCAGCAGGAGGCCATCCGCGAGCTCTCCACGCCGGTGCTCCAGATCCGCGAGCGGCTCCTGCTCCTGCCGATCATCGGGGTCATCGACACGCACCGGGCCCGCCTCATCACGGACAGCCTGCTGCGGGCCATCCGCGCCAACCGCGCCAAGGTGGTGGTGATGGACGTCACCGGCGTCGCCACCATCGACTCCAAGGTCGCGAACCACCTCATCCAGACGGTCACGGCGGCCGGGCTCATGGGCGCGAAGGTCATCGTGACCGGGCTCTCGTCGGACGTGGCGCAGGCCTTGGTGGCGCTCGGCCTGGACCTCGCCAAGCTCGAGACGGTGGGCGATCTGCAGGGGGGGATCGAGGAGGCGGAGCGGCTGCTCGGGTACGAGGTCGTGCGCACCGGGGCGGGCGCGCAGCCCGGGTAGGAGCGGACCGTGGCCGTCCCCATCCTGAAGCAGGGCGACGTGCTCATCGCCTCCATGCAGGAGGCGCTCACGGATCGCGCGCTCATCGAGCTGCGCGACCGGCTCTCGGACCAGGTCGGGCGGTTCCGGGCCCGCTCCGTCATCGTCGACGTGACCGCGCTCGACGTCCTCGACTCCTTCGCGACCCGCACCATCCGCGGCATCGCCTACACCGCCAAGCTGCGCGGTGCGCGGACGGTGGTGGTGGGCATCCAGCCCGAGGTGGCCTTCGCCATGGTCGAGCTCGGGCTCACCTTCGAGGGGGTGGAGACGGCGCTCGATCTGGAGGAGGGGCTGGCCCTCGTCCGCGGGGGCCCCGCGAAAGGCGGTCGCGATGGCGCCCGCTGAGACGCGCGTCCCCATCGAGCACGAGGGGGACATCGTGACGGCGCGGCAGAAGGGGCGAGAGCTGGCGGCCGCGCGCGGGCTGTCGCTCACCGAGCAGACGCTGGTCGCGACCGCCATCTCGGAGGTCGCCCGCAACATCGTCGTCTACGCGCAGCGCGGGGAGGTGCTGCTCGCGCCGGTCGACGACGGCGGCCGGCGCGGGCTCATGGTGGTGGCGCGCGACGCCGGGCCGGGGATCCCGAACCCCGACCTCGCCATGCGCGACGGCTACACGACCGGCAACAGCCTCGGCATGGGGCTGCCGGGCGCGAAGCGGCTCATGGACGAATTCGAGCTCTCGACGGCCGTCGGCAAGGGGACCACCGTCACGATGAAGAAGTGGGTGCGATGAGCGAGGCGCCGGGCGATGCCGCGGTCCTCGACTGGGCCTGGGCCGGCGCGCCGCTGGCCGGGGAGCGGGAGTCGGGCGACGCCCACGTGGTGGCGGCGTTCGCCGGCGGCGCCCTGGTGGCCGTCCTCGACGGCCTCGGGCACGGGCCCGAGGCGGCGCTCGCCTCGCGCGCGGCGGCCCGCGTCCTGGTCGCGCACGCCGGCGAGCCGGTGGCCGCCCTGGTCGAGCGGTGTCACGAGGCGCTGCGGCCCACCCGCGGGGCGGTCATGAGCGTGGCCTGCTTCCAGGAGGCCGAGGGCGCGATGACCTGGGTGGCGGTCGGCAACGTGGAGGGCATCCTCCTGCGCGCCGCCCCGGCCGCGGCGCGGGCGCGGGAGGCCATCGTCGCCCGGGGCGGGGTGGTCGGGTACCAGCTCCCGCCGCTCCGGCCGGTGACGCTCCCGGTCACGGCCGGCGACACGCTGGTGCTCGCGACCGACGGGATCCGCTCCGGCTTCGTGGCGGGGCTCGAGGTGCGGGGGGAGCCGCAGCAGGTGGCGGACGCCATCTTCGCCGGCTACGCCAGGGGGAGCGACGACGCCCTGGTGCTGGTGGCGCGCTACCTGGGGGGGAGCTCGTGATCCGGGTGCCGGTGCGCGAGGAGGCGGACGTGGCGGTGGCGCGGACGCGCGCGCGCGAGCTGGCCTTGCGCGAGGGCTTCCAGGAGGCCCGGGCGGCGGCCGTCGCGATCGCCGTCTCCGAGCTGGCCTGGAACATCGTCCACCACGCCGGCGCGGGGGAGGTCCTGCTCGAGGTGGTGACGGAGCGCGGTCGGCGGGCGGTGGTGGTCGTGGCGCGCGACGGCCACCCCGGCATCGCTGATCTCGAGGCGGCGCTGCGCGACGGCCACTCGACGCGCGGCGGCCTGGGGCTGGGCTTGCCCTCGGCGCGGCGCCTCTCGGACGAGTTCGCGATCGACTCGGCCCTGGGCCGGGGGACCACGGTGACCTTGAAGAAGTGGGCGGATGACCCGGACGCATGAGCCCATGACGGCGCAGGAGCTGGCGGGCGGGTACGCGTCCGCGCTCCGCGACTACGTCTCGACCGGCAGCGAGGCGGCCCTGACCAGCGCCTACGAGCTGGGCCGGGCCGCGGCGGCCGGCGGGCTCGGGATCCTGGAGCTGGCGATGCTCCACCACGACGCGCTGCGCGGCCTGCCGCGGGCCGGCGCGGGCGAGCGGCCCGCGCTCGAGATGGCGGCGCAGTTCCTGGCGGAGAGCCTCTCGCCCTTCGAGATGACGCTGCGCTCCTACCGGGCCAACGCGCGGCTGCTGGGCCTGAGCGAGGTGCTCGCCGAGCGCAACACCGAGATCGACCGCGCCCGCGAGCAGCTGCGCGCCATCCTCGACGCCACCACCGCCGTCATCTACCTCAAGGACGCCGAGGGCCGGTACCTGTACGTGAACCGCCAGTTCCAGCAGGTGTTCTCGCTCCGGCCCGAGGAGGTGCTCGGGCGGCGCGACGAGGAGGCCCTCCCGGCGGGGGTCGCGGGGATCCTGCGCCAGGACGACGCGCAGGTCCTGGCCACCCGCGCGCCGCTGGAGCTGGAGGAGATCCTGCCGGCGGGGGCCGACGGGGCGCGCGCCTACCTCTCGCTCAAGTTCCCGCTGCTCGACGCGGGCGGCGTCGCCTACGGGGTGTGCTGCGTCGCGACCGACATCACCGAGCGCAAGCGCGCCGAGGAGGCGCTGCAGCGGGCGCGGGAGGCGGCGCAGCGCGAGCGCCAGCTCAAGGCGGCGCTGGAGGCGCGCGACCGCTTCCTGGACATCGCCTCCCACGAGCTCAAGACGCCCCTCACCTCGCTCGAGCTCCAGGTGGCGAGCCTGCGCCGGCTGGGGAAGGTCAGCGCGGCGCCGCCGGTCTCGGACGAGCGGGTCCAGTCGAAGTGCGAGGTGATCCTGCGCCAGGTCGAGCGGCTGAAGGTGCTCATCAACGGCCTCATCGACGTCGGCCGGATCTCGTCGGGGCACCTCGAGCTGTCGCGCGAGCCGCTCGAGCTGGGGGCGCTCGTCCGCGTGGTGCTGGCGCGCAGCGAGGAGCCGGTCCGCCGGTCGGGCTCCGAGGTGACGCTGCGCGGCGCCGAGGCGGTCCACGGCACCTGGGATCGCTCCCTGCTGGAGTCGGTGGTGGCGCAGCTCGTCTCGAACGCGGTGAAGTTCGGCGAGGGCAAGCCCATCGAGATCGCGCTGGGGACGACCGGGGAGCGCGCGGTGCTCACGGTGCGCGACCACGGGATCGGCGTCCCGCTCGCCGACCAGGGCCGCATCTTCGAGCGGTTCGAGCGCGCCGTCTCGGAGCGCAACTACGGCGGCTTCGGGGTGGGGCTGTGGGTGGCGCGGCAGGCGATCGAGGCGATGGGCGGCCGCATCGCGGTCGACAGCCAGCCGGGCGCCGGGGCGGAGTTCCGGGTGGAGCTGCCGCTCGACCGGGTGAGCTAGGCGGGGAGCGTCCGCAGCGCCTCGGCGAGATCTGCCAGGAGGTCCTCGGGCTCCTCGATGCCGACGGAGAGCCGGATGACGCCGTCGGTGATCCCGGCGCGCTGGCGCGCCTCGGGCGTCATCGAGGCGTGCGTCATCGAGGCCGGGTGGGCCACCAGGCTCTCCACGCCGCCCAGGCTCTCCGCCAGCGTGAACCAGCGCAGGGTCTTGAGGAGGTGGTCCACCCGGGGGCGCCGGCCGTCGGCGAGCTCGAAGCTCAGCATGGCGCCGAAGCCGCGCTGCTGCGCGCGCGCCAGCGCGTGCTGCGGGTGGGTCGAGAGGCCGGGGTAGTGCACCTTCGCCACCGCGGGGTGCGCCGCCAGGAAGGCCGCCACGGCCTGCGCGCCCGCCTCGTGCGCCCGCATGCGGAGGAGGAGCGTCTTGAGGCCGCGGAGCACGAGGAAGCAGTCGTGCGGGCTCTGCGAGGTGCCGAGCAGGTTGTTCATGCTCTGGATGCGCTGCGCGAGCGCCGTGCGCCCCGGCGCCGCCACCACCGCGCCGCCCACCACGTCGCTGTGGCCGTTCAGGTACTTCGTGGTGGAGTGGACCACCAGGTCGGCGCCGTGCTCGAAGGGGCGCTGGAGCACCGGGGAGAGGAAGGTGTTGTCCACCACCACCAGTGCGTCGCCGGCGTGGGCCAGCGCCGCGACCGCCCGGATGTCCGTCAGCCGGAGGAGCGGATTGGAGGGGGTCTCGATCCAGACCATCCGCGTGTTCGGCTGGAGCGCCCGCTTCACCGCCTCGAGGTCGGAGAGGTCGAGGTAGGTGACCTCGAGGCCGTAGGCGGTCTTGGCGTGCTCCAGGGCGCGGAAGGTGCCGCCGTAGCAGTCGACCGTGCAGAGGAGGTGGCTCCCGTGGGGGAGGAGGTTGAGCGCCACCACCACCGCGCTCATGCCGGTGCTGGTGCAGGTGGCCCCGGCGCCGCCCTCCAGCACGGTGAGCGCCTCCTCGAGCGCCGCCCGGGTGGGGTTGCCGCTGCGCGTGTAGTCGTAGCCCGCGTTGGTGCAGACGTCCCGGAAGGCGAAGGTGGAGGTCTGGTAGATGGGCGGCATCACCGCGCCGTAGGCGGGGTCGGGCTGCACGCCGGCGTGGACGCACTGGGTGGCGGTGCGGGCGGCGGGGACCAGCGCCGCCCGGCCGGCCCAGCCGGCGCGCGCCGGCGATCCCGCCGGCACGATGGTGAAGTGATAGGCCGGGTTGCCCGGGACGTTGGCGTCGAGGTGGACTTCCTTGGACATGGTGCGGCTCCGGGAGGCGCGTGGCGCGTGGGCGTGGAGCCTGCGATGGGTAGCAGCGGTCGCCCGCGAACACAACGGCCCCCCTGGCGCGCGCGGGGCGAGCGCGCCCGTCAGGCCCAGGCGAGCTCGGCCGTGAAGTGGCGGAGGTAGCGGCTCTGGCGCACGAGCCGGACGCCGCGCACCTCGCGCGCGCGGGCCGCCAGCTCCAGGATGGCCTCGGCGGCGTAGTCGAAGTGGCTCTGCGTGTAGACGCGGCGCGGGAACGCCAGCCGGACGAGGTCGTGGTGGTGGTAGGTCTCGGTCCCGTCGTCGAGCCGCTTGCCGAACATCACCGAGCCGATCTCGACCCCGCGGATCCCGCCGGCCAGGTAGAGGGCGTCGCAGAGCGCCCAGCCCGGGTACTCCTCGCGGCGGAGGTGGGGCAGGAAGGCGCGCGCGTCGAGGTAGACGGCGTGGCCGCCGGTGGGCTCGACGATGGCGACGCCGCCGGCGAGCAGCTTCTCCCCCAGGTACTCGGCCGTCCGGAGGCGGTAGCGCAGGTAGTCCTCCTCGAGCACCTCCTCGAGGCCGATGGCGATGGCCTCCAGGTCGCGGCCGGCCAGGCCGCCGTAGGTGGGGAACCCCTCCGTCAGGACGAGCAGGTTGCGCGCCGCCTCCACCCACCGCTCGTCGCGGAGCGCGATGAAGCCCCCGATGTTCGCGAGCCCGTCCTTCTTCGCGCTCATGGTGCAGCCGTCCGCCAGCGAGAACATCTCGCGCGCGATCGCCTTCGGCGTCCGGGCCGCCTGCCCCGGCTCGCGCAGCTTCACGAACATCGCGTTCTCGGCGAAGCGGCAGGCGTCGACGACGAGCGGCTTCCCGTGCCGGCGCAGGAGGTCGCGGTAGGCCCGCAGGTTCTCCAGCGAGACCGGCTGCCCGCCCCCCGAGTTGTTCGTCACGGTGATCATGCCGAACGGGACGCGCCCGCCCTGCTCGGCGAGGAGCCGCTCCACGCGCGCCAGGTCGATGTTCCCCTTGAACGGGTGGCGGGCGCGCGGCTCGAGCCCCTCGGGGATCACGAGGTCGAGGGGCTCGACGCCGCCGTATTCCAGGTTGGCGCGGGTGGTGTCGAAGTGGGTGTTGCTCGGGACCACGTCGCCGCGCTTCGTCGCCACCGAGAACAGGATCCGCTCCGCCGCGCGCCCCTGGTGCGTGGGGATGACGAACGGGTAGCCGGTGAGGTCCCGCACCGCCGCCTCGAAGCGGAAGAAGCTCGCCGCGCCGGCGTAGCTCTCGTCGCCCGCCATGATCCCGCCCCACTGGCGCGCGGACATGGCCCCCGTCCCCGAGTCGGTGAGGAAGTCGAGCAGCACGTCCTCGGCCCGCAGGCGGAACGGGTTGAGCTTCGCCTCCTCCAGGCGGCGCGCGCGCTCCTCGGGCGTGGTGAGGCGGATGGGCTCGACCGACTTCACCCGGAACGGCTCGATGACGGTGCGGGGCATGGCGCGGCTCACGATCAGGTCAGTGTGAAGCGGAGCTCGCCCCGCGCGGGCGGAGGGGAGCGCCGCCGGGACTCTAGGCGCGCCACCGGCCGCGCGGAGCCGCCGGGCGGACGGCTGCCCCGTCAGGGAGGCCCCCGCGGGGCGGGGCGATGACGACCCTCGGGATGCTGGCGGGCCGTGGCGCCGCCGCCGGGAGCCTCACGGCGCCGGGCGCTCGCCCGGAGCCGGGGGAGCGCGGCCGGTCGCGGGGGAGATCCCGACGGGCGGCGCGCTCCCGTCGCGCGGCGTCCCCGGCTGCTTCGTGCCGATGGGGATGGGGACGGACGGCGCGCAGCGCGGGTCGGCCGCCTCGCCGACGCAGACGGGCGAGAGCTGCTCGCAGAAGCCGGTGGCCGGGTTGCACGTGTAGCCCGGATTGCACGGACTGTAACAGCCGCCGCCGGCGCGGCTCGCGGCGGAGAGGCCGGCCGCGAGCCCGGTGTTGATCGCGGCGCTGGCGGCCGTGTAGGGCGCGGTCGAGCCGCAGCCGAGCGCGAGCAGCAGGATGACCGTCGGGCGCGCCATGGATCTCCTCCGGCTGCCACGATATCCCGTCGCGCGGCGGCGGAGGGGTCCGCTCGTGCACCGGGCCGTCCATCCCGTGCTCACGGGACGCGCGCCGCCGCGGAGCGCCGCGCCGGGGAAAAGCGCACGCTTACCGGAGGTGGGTACACCGGCGCGAGGCGCGCTCGTACTACGTTGCGCGGATGCCTTCGCGCACCCGCCTCACCGCCCTCCTTGCGGCCGGCTTCGCCGCGCTCACCCTCGCCTGCGGCAGCAGCGGCACCGCCACCCAGGCCAGCGCCGCCTCGTCGGCGAACCCCGCCGTCGCCAAGCGCCCGCTCGATCCGGAGGCCATCGGCCAGTTCCTGGTGCCGCTGCCCGCGATCCCGGTGCGGACGCCCGACACCGCCACGTTCCCGGGCAAGGACTACTACGTGGTGACCGCGATCCAGGGCGAGCACGACTTCGGCCTGCGCCGGTTCGACGGGACGCCCTTCGTCGATCCCGCCAGCGGCAAGCCGGTGCGCACCGTCTCCTGGGGGTACGACCTCTCGTACCTCGGCTCCACGGTGGTGGCGCGCCGCGATCGGCCGGTGGTGATCGACTACGTGAACGGGCTCGTGGGATCGGACGGGAAGCCGCTCGCGAAGCACCTCTTCACGGTGGATCCCACCGTCGACGGAGCAGGCTTCGACGTGCCGCAGGTCCGGACCGTGCCCCACCTGCACGGCGGCCACAGCGCCGCCGAGGCGGACGGCCACCCGAGCTTCTGGTTCACCGCCGACCCGAAGGCGGCGGCGAACGGGATGGGCGGCCCGGCCGGGAACCGCGTCCGCTACACCTACGAGAACGACCAGCCCGCGGCGACCAACTGGTTCCACGACCACGCGATGGGCGTCACCCGGCTCAACGTCTACGCCGGCCTCGCCGCCGCCTACCTGGTGCGCGACGCGGCGGAGGACGCGCTCGGTCTCCCCGGCGGCGCCTACGAGGTGCCGCTGCTGGTGCAGGACAAGTCGTTCAACGACGACGGCTCGCTCGACTACGCCACCTACCCCCTCTACAACCCGTACACCCAGCTGCCGCTCGTCGACCCGAGCGGCGCGCCCATGTACTCCTCCGGGCCCGAGACGTTCGCGAACACGGTCATCGTGAACGGGGTGGTGTGGCCCTACCTCGAGGTGGAGCCGCGCCGGTACCGCTTCCGCGTCTGGAACGGCGCCGACTCCCGCTTCTTCAACCTGTGGCTGGAGGAGGCGGGCGTGGGGCCGCTGCCCGGGCTCTTCATGCAGCAGGTGGGCGCCGAGGCGGGGTTCCTGCCGGAGACGGTGGACATCGGCGGCGGCCCCGGGCCGGGCGGGCTCCTGCTCGCCCCCGGCGAGCGCGCCGACGTGGTGGTGGACTTCTCCGGCTTCGCCGGCAAGTCGATCACGCTCCGCAACGACGCCCCGGCGCCCTTCCCGAACGGCGACGACCACAACTTCAACGCCAACACGGTCGGCAAGGTGATGCAGTTCCGGGTGGTGAAGCCGCTCGCCGGCGCCGACACGAGCGCGGTGCCAGCGGCGCCGCTGCCGGTGGCGCCGCTCCCGGCGCCGGATCACCAGCGCGTCGTCGACCTCCAGGAGTTGCAGGACGTCTACGACATCCTCGACCCGACCCAGTCACCGTCGGTCATTCCGCGCCACGAGCTGCGCCTCAACGGGCTGCGCTTCGCCGACCCGGTGACCGAGCAGCCGAAGCTGGGCACCGTCGAGGACTGGTGGATCGTGAACACCACCGTCGACATGCACCCCATGCACCTGCACCTCGTCACCTTCGAGGTGGTGGAGAAGGGCTCGTACGACGCGGCCAGCTACCTGCCGGCGGCGGGCGGGGTGATGGGGACGATGCTCCCCGGCGGCTTCCACCCGGACACCGATCCCGCCGGCCACGCCGACGGGCAGCCCGGGTTCGACCCCGCCTACGCGGTCGCGCCGAACGAGCGCGGCAGGAAGGACACGGTCAGGGTGCCGCCCGGCGGCTACGTCCGGATCCGCGCCCGGTTCGATCGGCCTGGCGAGTACATGTGGCACTGCCATATCCTGGCCCACGAGGAGCACGCGATGATGCGGCCGTTCAGGGTCGTCCCCTGAGCGGCGAACCCCCGATGACCCTGACCCTCGGCTTCTCGCCCTGCCCGAACGACACCTTCATCTTCGACGCGCTCGTCAACGGGCGCGTCGACACCGGCGGGCTCCGCTTCGAGCCGGTGCTGGAGGACGTGCAGACGCTGAACCGGTGGGCGCTCGAGGGCCGCCTCGACGTCAGCAAGGTGAGCTACGGGGTGCTCCCCCTCGTCACCCGCGACTACGTGCTGCTCGGCGCGGGCGGCGCGCTCGGGCGCGGCGTCGGCCCGCTGCTGGTGGCCCGGCCCGATCGCGCCGACTTCCACGCCGAGCGGGCGACGGTGGCCATCCCGGGCGAGCACACCACCGCGCACCTGCTCTTCTCGCTCGCCTGCCCGCACGTGGCGGAGAAGCGGTTCCTGGTCTTCTCGGAGATCGAGCGGGCGGTGCTGGCGGGCGAGGTGGACGCCGGCGTGATCATCCACGAGGGCCGCTTCACCTACCAGGCGAAGGGCCTGGTGAAGCTCCTCGACCTGGGCGAGCACTGGGAGGCGGAGACCGGCTCGCCCATCCCGCTCGGCGGCATCGTGGCGCGGCGGGGCCTCGGGGCGCCGGTCGCGCGCGAGGTGGACCGGCTCATCCGCCGCAGCGCGGAGCAGGCCCTCGCCGCCTACCCGCTGGTCACGCCCTACGTGCAGCGCCACGCCCAGGAGATGGACGAGGCGGTCATGCGCCAGCACATCCAGCTGTACGTGAACGACTTCTCGGTGGAGATGGGCGAGGGCGGACGGAAGGCCGTGCGGCGGCTGCTGGAGGTCTACGCGCGCACCCGGCCCGCGACGGCGCTCGCCGGCGAGGACGTCTTCCTCGAAGGCTGATGCGCCCGGTGCCCCGGTGCGGGCGACGCTCGCGCACCGGGGCGCCAGGCGCAGCGAGCGCCGGCGGGCCCGCCTCAGAACTCGACGTGGAACCGACAGCCGACGATGTTCACCGGCCCACGGTCGGCGTTGTACGCGGGGTTCTCGATGTGCTGCCCGTCGACCGAGATCCAGAGCCCGCGGAAGGCGTTGAAGCTGTAGTAGGCCTCCACGATCTGCTCGGGCCGGTAGCGATCGAGCCGGCCGTCCCCGATGAGGAACCCGAGGCCGCCGGCGGCGGCGTAGGCCCGGTGCGCGTCGGAGAGGGCGTTCGCGACCCAGGCGACGCCGAGCGTGTCGCCCGCTCGCCCCCAGCGCCCGCCCTTCACGCTCACGCCGGCGGCCACCGACCGCTCGATCTCGGCGAAGCTGTAGGTCTCGGTCTGCCCGTCCGCCCAGCTGAAGCGGGCGAAGACCCCGACCTCTCGCAGCACGCTCTGCTCGAGGCTCACGCCGAACCCGAGCTTGGCCTGGTTCCGCCGGACGTGGGCGACGTCCGGGAGGCCGCCGTTCCCCGCCGCGTACTGGAGCGCGTCGCGGAAGCGCCCCTGCTTGGAGTAGTTGCGGAAGCCGGCGACGCGCACCTTGCCCGGCTGGCCGAAGAGCACGTGCCCGTGCTCGACCTCGACGGTATCGCCGTAGTGGTCGAGGAGGTCGAGGTCGAGCGCCAGCCCGTTCGACTCGATGGGCTCGGCGAACCGGCCGAGGCGGAAGGCCCAGTCGTCGTGGTCGTACTCCACGGCGATGCCCCAGGTGTAGCCGCGCACGTCGGCCGCGTAGTCGAACGCGCCGTAGCCCATCAACGACCAGTTGAGGAACTGCGTGCGCGGGTCGTGCGAGAAGGCGTTGCCGTCGAAGACGTCGCCCCAGGAGAAGTTGCCGGCCGTGATCACCAGCCGGCGGCTCGCGACCTCGCCGCCGAACTGGTTCGGGCCCGGCTCGGCCGTGGAGGTCTCGCCGCCCAGGGCGATGGTCTGCCGCAGGAAGACGCGGGCACGGTAGAGGAGCGGCGTGGGACCGCCGCCCTTCTGGTTCTCGCCGTTCGGCAGCCCGCCCAGCCCGGAGAGGTGGGAGATGCTCTGGGACTGGATGGTCTCGGGGTTGAAGAAGAGCTCCGCGCCCGCCCACGGGCGCGCGCCGAGGAAGGCCGTCGCGGTGAGCGTGTACCCGGTCTCCGGGGCCGTCGTCAGGCTGTTCGGGCCGGTGTACGGCGCGGTGAATCCGGCCTTCCGCTGGAGGACGTACGTGCTCTGGAACCCGGCGCTCCACCACGCCGGGGGTGCGGCGGGGTCACCCGCCGGTCCGGGGACCGCGGGCGGCCGCGGGGCGAGGGGAGTCGTCCCGGACATGGCGAGGGCGTCCTCGGCCGGCGCGTTCGCGGCCGCCGACGCGCCGGGCTCGGTCTCGTTCGCGACCGCGGAGGCCGAGGGGAGGAGGAGCAGGAGAGCGAGGAGAGGAGGTCGAAGTGCCATGGCGCTCCGGTGTGCGAGGCGCGAGCGATGGCTCGCGCCGTGGGCGCTGGGTCCTTCGACCGCGGGCCTCAGGGGTCGTGGTCGCCCTCGGGGGGCGTCGTCGGGTCGTCCGTTCAGCTGCGCGAGGTGGCGCGGTCGTGGCCGGTCATCGGGGCTAGGCGCTGGCGCGGCGGGGGCAGCCGGGGCAGGCGTTCGCGCCGCGGCAGGGGCCCTGGTCCTGGACGATGCGGGCCACCGCCTCGGCGCAGTGGCCGCAGTCGGTCCCGGCCCGCGTCGCCGCGACGACCTCGCGGTGCGAGAGGCCACCGGCCGCCGCGGCGCGGAGCGCCTGGTCGGACACGGCGTGGCAGGAGCAGACGATCATGGGGCCTCCGGGCCCTCGCGCCGGCGCGGCGCGCGAGGTGAAAGTGAAGTTGATTTTCAATATCAACAATGGTGCGAGGCTGTCTTTGACCGTCGTCAAGAAGGAGCGCTTCTCCTGGCCGGCGCCGGCCGCGGCCCGGGGCGGCGCGATGGGCGGCGGCGCGGGGCGCGATGGGCGTACACTCGGCGCCGCCTCCCACCGAGCAGGGACCCCATGCGCCTCCGCACCCTCTTCTACGCCGGCCTCCTCGCCACCCCGTTCCTCGACGGCTGCCACTGCCCGGTGGTGGATTCGGGGCACTCGGGGATCGTCTTCGAGAGCCTGGGCAAGGGCACCAGCCGGACCGTGCTCGGCGAGGGCATGCACGTGATGCCGCTCTGGAACAGCGTCATCGCCTACGACCTGCGCGTGCACGAGTTCAAGGAGTCGCTCTCGGTCCTCTCCAACAACGGGCTCGCGCTCCGCGTCGACGCGAGCGTGCGCTTCCGGCCCAAGGCGGACGAGCTGTTCGAGCTGCAGACGCAGATCGGGCAGGCCTACGCCGAGATCCTGATCGCGCCGGTGGTGCGGTCCGAGGCGCGCAAGGTGTTCGGCCGGTACAGCCCGGAGGAGATCTACTCGACGAAGCGCGAGGAGATCGAGCGGCAGATCTTCGAGGAGGTCCAGAAGGCGCTGGCCGGCAAGCACGTCATCGTGGAGGCGATCCTCATCCGCGACGTCGAGCTGCCGGAGGCGATCAAGGTCGCGATCGCCGACAAGCTCGCCGAGGAGCAGCGCTCCCAGAAGATGCGCTTCACGCTCGACAAGGAGCGCCAGGAGGCGCAGCGCAAGCAGATCGAGGCCGAGGGCATCGCCAAGTACCAGAACATCGTGCGGCAGGGCCTCACCGCCGACTTCCTCGCCTACAAGGGCATCGAGGCGACCGAGCGGCTGGCCTCGAGCCAGAACGCCAAGATCGTCGTGGTGGGGAGCGCGAAGTCCGGGCTCCCGCTCATCTTCCAGCCCGAGAAGTAGCGCCGCCGCGCCGGCGCCGTCACGCGCCCGACGGCACCCCCAGCGCCGGCGCGACCGCGCGGGCCCCGCGCCGGTTGACGAGCAGCGCCAGCAGCGCCGCCACCAGGCAGATCACCCCGGAGGCGACGAACGCGTGGTGGTAGTCGCCGAGCCGGGTGCGGACGATGCCTGCCCCGAGCGCGGCCAGCCCGGCGCCCACCTGGTGGGCGGCGAAGACCCAGCCGAACACGATGGGCGCGTCCTCGGCGCCGAACGCGTCGGTGGCGAGGCGCACCGTGGGCGGCACGGTCGCGATCCAGTCGAGGCCGTAGAAGACCGTGAACACGTTCAGCTCGGTGCCCGCGTTCACGAGCGCGTCCGGCAGGAGGACCAGGGAGAGCCCGCGCAGCCCGTAGTACGCGAAGAGCAGGCGGCGGCTGTCCCAGCGATCGGTGAGCCAGCCGGAGAGGGTGGTCCCGAACAGATCGAAGATCCCCATGGTGGCGAGGAGGCCGGCCGCCCGGACCTCGGGCATGCCGTGGTCCATGCAGGCCGGGATGAGGTGGGTGCCGATGAGCCCGTTCGTGCTGGCGCCGCAGACGAAGAAGGTGCCGGCCAGCAGCCAGAAGTCGCGGGAGCGGGCGGCGCGCGCGAGCACCCGCACCGCCAGCACGGCCGGGTTGCCGGGCCGGCGCCCCACCACCGGGTCGCCGTCGGCGGCGCCGTAGGGGCGGAGCCCCAGCGCCGCGGGAGACTCGCGGACGAAGGCGAACGCGATCACCGCCGCGCCCGCGGCGGCCACCGCCACGATGCGGAGCGCTGCCCGCCAGCCGTCGTCCTCCGCCACCCGCGCCAGCAGCGGCAGGAAGAGGAGCTGCCCGGTCGCGGTGCTGGCCGTCAGCGCGCCGAGGACGACGCCGCGGTGGCGGGTGAACCAGCGCGTGACCACCGCCGTGCCGATGACCATCGCCGCCATGCCGGTCCCGGCGCCGACCAGGACCCCCCACAGGAGGACGAGGTGCCAGGGGCGGCTCATGAGCGGGGCGAGGAGGAGGGCCGACGCCAGCAGGCCCATCGCGAGCGCCATGGTGCGCCGCAGGCCGATGCGGTCGGCGATGGCGGCGCAGAACGGGCCCATGAGCCCGTAGAGCAGGAGGTTCACCGAGATGGCGAGCGAGATGGTCGCGCGCTCCCACCCGAACTCGTGCTCGAGCGGGACGATCAGGACGCCGGGGGTGGCGCGGATCGCGGCCGAGACCAGCAGCACGACGAAGGTGGTGCCGACCACGAACCAGCCGTAGTGGATGCGCCGCGCCATCGAAGCCTCCTCGCCCGCCCGGGGCACCCCGCAACTTGCCCGAGCCGGGGCGCGCCGGCATCGCACGTCTGCGCATACGTGCTATGCATCCGTGCATGACGACCTGGGACGACCTGCGCGTCTTCCTGGCGGTGGCGCGCGCCGGCTCCGCCAGCGCGGCGGCGCGCGCGCTGGGCCTGTCGCAGCCGACCGTCTCCCGCCGCGTGGCCGCCCTGGCGCGGGGGCTCGGGGTCGAGCTCCTGCACAAGGGCCCGCGTGGCCTCGCCCTGACCGCGGCCGGCCAGCGCCTCCGCCTCGACGCGGAGAAGGTGGACCGCGAGGTGCTGGCGGCGCTCCGCGGCGTCGATCGGCTGGACGCGCGCCCGGGCGGGGCGGTGCGGGTGACCGCGCCCGAGGGGCTGGGGCTGGCCGTCATCGCGCCGCAGCTGGAGGCCTTCGCCCGCGAGCACCCCGGGATCGACCTCCTGCTGGTGGCCGAGACGGCGGTGGTGAACCTGTCGCGGCGGGAGGCCGACCTGGCGCTGCGGTTCGTGCGCCCGCGCCAGCGGGAGCTCGTCATGCGCCGGCTGGCCAGCGTCCCCTTCGCGCCCTACGCCTCGGCGCGGTACCTGCGGGCGCGGCCGCGCGAGCCGGGCGCCGCGCTGGTGACCGGGGACGAGCTCGTGGCGATGCACGAGTCGCTCGAGGGCTCGCCCGAGGGAGCGTGGCTGCGGGCGAACGCGCCGCAGCAGCGCGTCCGCGTCCGGGTCCGCTCGACGCTCGCCCTGCAGGCCGCGCTCCTGGCGGGCGCGGGGGTGGGGCTCCTCCCGGACTACCTCGGCGATCACCCCGAGCTCCGGCCCCTGGGCGCCGGTCCCGTCCTCCACCGGGACCTGTTCCTCGTCTACCCGCGCGCGATGCGGAGCGCGGAGCGCGTCCGGACCGTGGCGCGCTTCCTCACGGCCTGCCTCGACCGGCGCGGCGCCCGCCGCTGACGCGCCCGCCCGGCCGCCGGGGCTCCGCTTGACGAGAGAGGCGTCCGTTATATAGGATGCCGTACGTCCGTTATCACGGACGCCTCCTCACCCCTCCGGAGCCCCCGCGTGTCCACCCGCCCCGCCGCTGCGCTCACCCACCTCGACTGGCTGGAGGCCGAGGCCATCCACGTCCTGCGCGAGGTCGCCGGCCAGTGCGCCCAGCCCGCCCTGCTCTTCTCGGGCGGCAAGGACTCGGTGTGCCTGCTCCGGCTCGCCGAGAAGGCGTTCCGGCCGGCGCGCTTCCCGTTCCCGCTCCTCCACGTCGACACCGGGCACAACTACCCCGAGGTGATCGCCTTCCGCGATCGCCGCGCGGCGGAGCTCGGGGAGCGGCTCATCGTGCGCTCGGTGGAGGACGCGATCGGCGCCGGCAAGGTGGTGCTGGCCCACCCGCTCGAGTCGCGCAACAAGTACCAGTCGATCACGCTCCTCGACGCGATCGCCGAGCACGGCTTCGACGCGTGCATCGGCGGCGCGCGGCGCGACGAGGAGAAGGCGCGCGCGAAGGAGCGCGTCTTCTCCTTCCGCGACGACCTGGGCCAGTGGGACCCGAAGCACCAGCGGCCGGAGCTGTGGAGCCTGTACAACGCGCGCATCCGGCGCGGCGAGCACATCCGCGCCTTCCCCATCTCGAACTGGACCGAGCTCGACGTGTGGCAGTACATCGCGCGCGAGCGCCTGGAGCTGCCGTCGATCTACTTCGCGCACCGCCGCCCGGTGGTCCGCCGCGGCGGCGCGCTCGTCCCGGTGACCCCGCTCACGCCGGCGCGCCCCGGCGAGCGCGTCGAGGAGCGCTCGGTCCGGTTCCGCACGGTCGGGGACATCACCTGCACCGCGCCGGTCGAGTCGGCGGCCGCGACCCTCGAGGAGATCGTGGCCGAGACCGCCGCCGCCACCCAGACCGAGCGCGGCGCGACCCGGCTCGACGACCAGACGTCCGACGCCTCGATGGAGCAGCGCAAGAAGGAGGGGTACTTCTAGATGACCGCCGCCCTGCAGCGCGCCGAGCTGCCCGCCGGAGGCGGGCTCCTGCGGTTCCTCACCTGCGGCAGCGTGGACGACGGGAAGAGCACGCTCATCGGGCGGCTCCTCCTCGACACGAGGTCGATCCTGGCGGACGCCCTCCAGGCCCTGGAGCGCACCTCGCGCCGCCGCGGGCTGGAGGCGGTGGACCTGTCCCTGCTCACCGACGGCCTGCAGGCGGAGCGCGAGCAGGGCATCACCATCGACGTCGCCTACCGCTACTTCTCCACCGGCACCCGCAAGTACATCATCGCCGACGCCCCCGGGCACGAGCAGTACACGCGGAACATGGTGACGGCGGCCTCCACCGCCGACCTGGCGATCATCCTGGTCGACGCGCGCAAGGGCGTGCTCACCCAGACGCTGCGGCACTCGTACATCGCCCACCGGGTCGGGATCGGTCAGCTCGTCGTGGCGGTGAACAAGATGGACCTCGTCGGCTGGTCGCGCGAGCGGTTCGAGGCCATCGTGGCCGAGTACCGCGCCTTCGCCGACGGGCTCGGGATCGAGGACGTCCGCTTCCTCCCCATCTCGGCGCTGGCCGGCGATGGGGTGGTGGAGCGGGGCCCGAACCTGGGCTGGTACCGCGGCCCGACGTTGCTCGAGCTGCTCGAGGCCGCGCCGGCCGCGAACGCCGGGCGCCGGCAGCGCTTCCGCTTCCCGGTGCAGTGGGTCTGCCGGCCCCACGGCGTCGCGCACCACGACTTCCGCGGCTTCGCCGGCCGGGTCGAGTCGGGCGAGATCGCCGCCGGGGACGCCGTCGAGGTCCTGCCCTCGGGGCGCCGGTCGCGCGTGAAGGAGATCTGGCTGGGCGAGGCGCGGCTGGAGCGGGCGGTGAGCGGCCAGTCGGTGACGCTCGTGCTGCACGACCACGTCGACGTCTCGCGCGGCGACCTGCTGGCCGGCGCGGGCGAGGGGCCGCCGGTGAGCCGCACCGTCGAGGCGGTGGTCTGCTGGCTCTCGGAGCGGGCGCTCTCGACCGCGCGGCGCTACGTCGTCCGGCACACCACCCGGGAGACGCTGGGCCAGTTCGTGGAGGTCGCGTCGCGGGTCGACCTCGTGGCGCTGCGGCAGGTGGAGGCCCGCACCCTCGGCGCGAACGACATCGGGCGGGTGCGGCTGAAGCTCGCCCACCCCATCGCCGCCGACCGCTACGCCGAGAACCGCGCCACCGGGGCCTTCATCGTGGTGGACGAGGCGACCAACGACACCGTCGGCGCGGGGATGATCCTGTGAGCGCGCCCGACCTGGCGGGGCTCGCCGAGCTCGCGCGCGCTCTGGAGGGGCAGCCGCCGGAGGCGATCCTGGCCGCCGCCGCGGAGCGCTTCCCGGGCGCGACCGCGCTCGCCTGCAGCTTCGGCCCGGAGGACTGCCTGCTCGTCGACGCGATCGCGCGCGCGCGCCTCCTCGTCCGCGTCTTCACGCTCGACACGGGCTACCTGTTCCCGGAGACCTACGCGCTCTGGAGGGCGCTCGAGGCGCGCTACGGGATCGCCGTCGAGGGCAGGTCCGCGGGCGCGGCGCCGGCCGACCCCGCGGCGGCGCCGCCGTGGCGGGTGGACCCCGACGCCTGCTGCCACGCGCGCAAGGTGCTCCCGCTGCGCGAGGCGCTGGCGGGCCTCGGCGCCTGGGTCACGGGGATCCGGCGCGAGCAGACCCCCGAGCGCGCCCGGGCGCAGGTGGTGGAGTGGGACGGGCGCTTCGGGCTCGTGAAGGTGAACCCGCTCGCCGCCTGGACCCAGGCCGAGGTCTGGGAGCGCGTGCGGCGCCGATCCGTGCCGACGAACCCGCTGCACGAGCAGGGGTACCTCAGCATCGGCTGCGCCCCCTGCACCTCGCCGGTCGCCCCGGGCGAGGACCCGCGCGCGGGGCGCTGGCGGGGCCGGGAGAAGACCGAGTGCGGGCTCCACGTGGACCGCTTCGCGAAGCGGCCCGGGCCATGACGGCGAGGCGCGCGCGGCGCCCGCGGGTCGGCGGCGTGCTCCCCGGCTTCGGGCTCTCGACGGGGCTCACCGTCCTCTACCTGGGCCTGGTGGTGCTGGTGCCGCTCTCGACGCTGGCGCTCCGCCAGAGCGCGCTCTCCTGGCGCGAGCTGTGGCCGGTCATCGCCTCGCCGCGGGCGCTGGCCTCCTACCGGCTCTCGTTCGGCGCCTCGCTGGCCGCGGCCGGCGTGAACGTCGTGGGCGGCGTGCTCGTGGCCTGGGTGCTGGCGCGCTACGCGTTCCCGGGGCGCTCGCTCGTCGACGCGCTGGTCGACCTCCCGTTCGCGCTGCCGACGGCGGTGAGCGGGATCGCGCTCACAGCCGTGTACTCGCGGAACGGCTGGCTCGGGCGGTGGCTCGAGCCGCTCGGCCTGAAGGCCGCCTTCAGCCCGCTCGGCGTCGCCATCGCGCTCACCTTCATCGGGCTGCCGTTCGTCATCCGCACCGTGCAGCCCGTGCTGGAGGACCTCGACCCGGAGCTGGAGGAGGCGGCGGCGACGCTCGGCGCCGGGCGCTGGCAGACGTTCCGGCGCGTGATCCTGCCCGCCGTCGCCCCGGCCGCGGTCACCGGCTTCGCGCTCGCCTTCGCGCGCGGCCTGGGCGAGTACGGCTCCGTCGTCTTCATCTCCGGGAACATGCCGCTGCGCACCGAGATCGCGCCGCTGCTCATCATGACGCGCCTCGAGGCGTACGATTACGCGGGGGCGGCGGCGATCGCCAACGTGCTCCTCGTGACCTCGTTCCTCCTCCTGCTCCTCATCCACCGGCTGCAGGCCTGGACCCGCTCGCGCGTGGGGCTCGCGTGAGCGGCGCGGTCCGCTCCCTCCTGCCGGCGGCCGCCGCCGCCCCCGGCGCGGCTTCGGCCGTGCCGGCGCCGCGCGCCGCCGGCCGGCGGCCGCCGGGCGCCGCCGAGGACGCGCCGCAGGTGAAATGGGCGCTCATCTCCGGGGCGCTCCTCTTCCTGGCCGCGCTGGTGGCCGTGCCGTCGGCGGCGGTGCTGGTCGAGGCGCTCCGCGGGGGCGTCGCGCTGTGGTGGAGGGCGGTCGCCGACCCCGACGCGCGGGCGGCGCTCCGGCTGACCTTGCTCGTGGCGGCGGTGGCCGTCCCGCTCAACGCCGCCTTCGGCGTGGCCGCGGCCTGGTCGGTGACGCGGTTCCGCTACCCGGGGCGGCGGGCGCTCGTCGCGCTCATCGACCTGCCGTTCGGCGTCTCGCCGGTGATCTCGGGCATGGTGACGGTCCTCCTCTTCGGGGCGCACGGCTGGCTCGGCCCCTGGCTGGCGGACCACGGCGTGAAGGTCGTGTACGCGGTCCCCGGGATCGTCCTCGCGACGGTGTTCGTGACCTTCCCCTTCGTCGCCCGCGAGCTCATCCCGTTCATGGAGGCGCAGGGCACCGAGGAGGAGGAGGCGGCGCTGGTGCTGGGCGCGAGCGGCTGGCAGATCTTCAGCCGCGTCACCCTCCCCAACGTGAAGTGGAGCCTCCTCTACGGGGTGATCCTCTGCAACGCGCGGGCGATGGGCGAGTTCGGGGCGGTGTCGGTCGTCTCCGGCCACATCCGCGGCGAGACCAACACGCTCCCCCTGCACGTCGAGATCCTGTACGACCAGTACGCGTTCCAGGCAGCCTTCGCGGTCGCGTCGCTCCTCTTCCTGCTGGCCCTGGTGACGCTCCTCGCGAAGAAGGCCCTCGCGTGGACGCAGCGGGCCTCGCGCCGCGGGGCGGCGCACCGGAGTCCCCCATGAGCATCGAGGTCCGCGGGCTGTCGAAGGCGTTCGGCGGCCACCCCGTACTGCGCGACGTGTCGATCGACATCCCCGACGGCGAGCTGGTCGCGCTGCTCGGGCCGTCGGGCTGCGGGAAGACCACCCTCTTGCGCATCCTGGCGGGGCTGGAGACCGCGGACGCGGGCGAGGTCCGGCACGGCGGCGAGGAGGTCTCCGCGCGCAGCGCGCGGGAGCGGAACGTCGGGCTGGTGTTCCAGCACTACGCGCTCTTCCGGCAGATGACCGTCGCCGGCAACGTCGGGTTCGCGCTCGCGGTGCGCAAGGCGCCGCGCGCCGAGATCGCCGCCCGGGTGGACGAGCTGCTCCAGCTGGTGCAGCTCGACGGGCTGCGCGACCGCTACCCGCACCAGCTCTCCGGCGGCCAGCGCCAGCGCGTGGCGCTCGCCCGGGCGCTGGCGACCGCGCCGCGCATCCTGCTCCTCGACGAGCCGTTCGGCGCCCTGGACGCGCGGGTCCGGCAGGAGCTGCGGCGCTGGCTGCGCAGGCTGCACGACGAGCTGCACGTCACCAGCATCTTCGTCACGCACGATCAGGAGGAGGCGTTCGAGGTCGCCGACCGGGTGGTCCTCATGAACGCCGGCCGGGTCGAACAGTCCGGCGCTCCGGCCCAGGTGTTCGAGAACCCCGCGAGCCCGTTCGTGATGCGGTTCCTGGGCGCGGTGAACGTCTTCCTCGGGCGCGTCGACGGGGGGCGGGCCTACGTGCACGACCTCGAGTTCGCGGCCCCGGGCGCGCCCGGGCGATCGGCGGCGCACGTGTACGTCCGCCCCCACGAGATCGACCTCCACCGCGGGGCGCTGCCGGGGAGCTTCGCGGCGCGCGTGGAGCGGGTGGTGGCGCTCGGCGCCGCGGTGCGCGTCGAGCTCAGCGCGCCGGGCCACGCGGGCGCCCTGGAGGTGGAGCTCGACGCGCGGGAGACGGAGGCGCTGGCGCTCGCCCCGGGCGACACCGTCCACCTCTCGCCGCGGCGGGTGCGGGTCTTCCCGGCGGCGCCGGGCGACCTCGACAGCCTCACGGCGAGCCGCCTGTAGCCATGGCCCGGCCGGGCGCGCGGGTGGCGCGCGCCAGAGGAGCGGGGCTAGGAGCCCGGCGTGAAGATCTGGTCGAACACGCCGCCGTCCGCGAAGTGCTTGGCCTGGGCCTGGGTCCAGCCGCCGAAGGCGCCGTCCACCGTGACGAGGTCGAGCTTGGGGAAGCGGGCTGCGTACCGCGCCGCCACGGCCGGATCGCGCGGCCGGTAGAAGTGCTTCGCGGCGAGCTCCTGCCCCTCCGCCGTGTAGAGGAACTCGAGGTAGGCCTGCGCCACCGCGCGCGTCCCGTGGCGGTCCACGTGCTGGTCGACCACGGCGACGGGCGGCTCGGCCAGGATGCTCGACCGCGGCACCACGATCTCGAACCGGCCCTGACCGAGCTGCTCGACGGCGAGGAACGCCTCGTTCTCCCAGGCGAGCAGGACGTCGCCGAGGCCGCGCTCGACGAACGTGGTGGTCGCTCCGCGCGCGCCGGAGTCGAGCACCGGGACGTTCTTGTAGAGCGCCTTCACGAACGCCTTGGCCTTCGCCTCGTCGCCGCCCGGCTTCCTCGCCGCATGGGCCCAGGCCGCGAGGTAGTTCCAGCGAGCGCCGCCGGAGGTCTTGGGGTTCGGCGTGATCACCTGGACGCCGGGCTTCACGAGGTCGTCCCAGTCCTGGAGGTGCTTCGGGTTCCCCTTGCGGACGAGGAAGACGATGGTGGAGGTGTAGGGCGCGGCGTGGTGCGGCAGGCGCTCTTGCCAGTTCGCCGCGAGCAGGCCCGCCTTCGCCAGCGCGTCCACGTCGTAGGCCAGGGCGAGCGTCACCACGTCCGCCTCGAGCCCGTCGACGACGCTGCGGGCCTGCTTGCCGGAGCCGCCGTGCGATTGCTTCACGAGCACCGTCTGGCCGGTCCGCTCCTTCCAGCGCTTCGCGAACGCCGCGTTCACGCCGTCGTAGAGCTCGCGGGTGGGGTCGTACGACACGTTGAGGAGCTTCACCTCGCCGGCGGCGGCGCGGGCGGGGGCGGGGTGGGCCGCTGCGGCCGCGGCGCTGGCCAGCAAGGCAGCGAGCCCGACGAGCTGCGTGGTGCGCGACATGCGTGTCTCCGATCGAGTGTCCGTTAAGGTCAGCAGCGCATCCTATATAACGGACGCACCCTACGTCAAGCAGGTCGCGGCGCGGGGCGGCGCCCCGGCCGGCCGCGGCGACCGGCTACATCGCCTGGAACTGGACGCCCGCGGTGACGGACGGCTTCACGTCCTGCTCGCCGAAGAGCCGCTGGTAGACCGGCACCTGGCCGCGGAGGAACAGCCAGACGCTACCGGTGGCGTTGAAGTAGACCCCCGGCGCGGCCGAGAGCACGGTGCCGCCGGTGTTCGGGGCGTCCGCCGCCACGCCGCCGGGGGCGGTGGCGCGGTCGACCTTCGCGTATCGCCCGTCGAGCCCGAGGTCGAGCGCCACCGCGCTCGCCGGCCGGTACTGGCCGTGCGCGCTCCACAGGAGCGCGTCGCCGAACTTGTAGCGGCTGGCGTCGGAGTACGACGCCTCCGTCCGCAGGCGGTAGGAGAGGCTCGCGAACGCCATCCAGTCCGCCTGCTCGAACCGGTAGTGCACGCCCGCGAACGGCCCCCAGCCGCCGGTCCCGAGCTGGCCGTGCGGATCGACGAGGGAGCCGTCCGGCGCCGTCGCACCGTGGGCGCCGGTGGGGACCGAGGTCCCGGCCGAGAAGGCGAGCTCCTGCACCCGGCGCGCCCCGAGGTTCACGGAGGTCCAGACGGCGTACCGGGCGGCCACCTCGACGTCGCCGAGGCCGGTGAGGCTCGAGGCGGTGACGTCGGTCCCGCCGCCGACGGTATGGATCGACTTCGAGAGGAGCGGGACGGTGGCGGTGAGCGAGAGCGCGTCGAGCGGGCGGTAGACGACGTTGAAGCGGTACGACCACTGCGTGAGCTGGTCGGTGAAGCCGGGCCGGCCGTCGGTCCCGGCGTCCATCCGCAGGTACTCGGTGTCGAGCTGGAGCCGTAGCTGCCCGTTGATGGCGGCCGGGTCGCTGGCGGCGAGCAGGGGATCCCCGCAGCCGCAGATGGAGCAGGCCCGGGCGGCCCCCGGGGCGGCGAGCGCGAGGGCGGCGCTGGCCAGGGCCAGGCGAGAGGAGCGCGTGAGGTGCACGGGCCCATCACGCCAGAGGCGGCCCCGCCGTGCAACCCCGCGAGCCCCGGACGGCTGGGGCGTCGAGGACCGCTTCACCCCGCGCCCCGCGGTCAAGGAGCAGCGTCGCGGTGGGCGCCGAGGCCGCTCGCGCCCAGGCGCGCCCCCACCGCCAGGAGGAAGCTCCCCAGCACGCCCGCCATGACCAGCGCCCCCACGGCCACCGCGGCAGGGCCGCCCGGCAGCCGCAGCGACGGCAGGACGAGCAGGACGCGCTCGGCGGCGAGCCCGAGCAGCACCGCCCCGGCGCCGGCGGCCAGCGTCGCCCGGCGCCGCTTGAGCGGCTCGGCGAAGAGCAGCCAGAACGGACCCGCCGAGACGAGCGCCAGCACGGCGATCGAGACCGCCTTCCACGGCGCGCGCCAGCGGGCGAGCAGCGCGACCGACTCCTCCGGCACGTTGCCGTACCAGGTGGGCAGGAAGATCGACCAGAGAAGATACGTCCACAGGATGAGGAGGCCGAAGAGGAGCTTGCCGACGTCGTGGCGGGTGTCGGGCTCGTCGGCGCCGCGCACGGCGGTGACGAGCCCGACCCAGGCCACGCCGGAGAGGAAGGCGCCCATGAAGTAGAAGGCCGGGAGCACCGTGATGGCGGGCCCCTCGTCGAGCGCGATGGCGAAGTCGTAGGCCCACAGCGAGAGGACGAGCGCGAACAGGAGCAGGTAGAGCACGCCGGCCCGGCCGACCCGCAGGCCCGCCTCGCCGCGCCGCACCCGCCCGACGAAGCGCGCCCCGGCGCCGAAGAGGAGGGCGGTCGCGGCGAGCTGCCGGAGGACGAGCCCGGTCGCGACGAGGTGCTCCCCCTCCGCCACCCAGGGCACGAAGCCGCGGGCCGCGAGGACCAGCACCGCCAGGAGGAGGAGCGCCGGCAGGAAGAACCCGGCCGAGGCGTCGGCGATGGGCAGCACCGCGCTGGCCCACCGCCCGCCCGCGACGCGCACCGCGGCCGCCAGCGCGAGGCCGCCCGCGGCGCAGCCGGCGAAGAAGAGCCAGCTCGCGGCCAGCGCCGCCAGGGCGGGCGCGGCGAGGCCGGCGGCCGCACCGGCGACGAGCGCGGCCGCGCCCAGGCCGGCCGCGGCCGCGGCGGCGAGGGCGGCAGGGCGGCCCAGCCCGGCGGCGGCGCGATCCAGGAGCTCCGGGCTCATGGGGTGCCCTTCGGCTGGCCAGGCGCCTCGATGACGGGCGAGGTGGCCTGGATCCGGCGCACGTGGTTCACGACGTCCCACCGCTCCTGCGCCGTGAGGCCCTCGCGCTGCGGCGGCATGGCCTTCCCGCCGTAGCTGATGGTGCCCCAGATGAAGCCGTCGCTCCGCCGGCGGATGGTCGAGTAGGCGAAGTCGGGCGCCTCCGGGAAGAACCGCGAGACCGGACCGCCGCCGTGGCCCTCGGGGCCGTGGCAGGGCGCGCAGCGGGCGGTGAAGATCGCCTTCCCACGCTCGAGCGAGGCGGGGGCGGCGGCGACGGGGTTCCGGAGGTCCTCGGTGTCGTCGCGGCTCTCGTAGCGGGGCGCGGCGCCGAGCGGGACCGCGTGCTCAGGCTCGGGGCGCGGCAGGTCCTCCGGCCGCCGCGACGGCTGGTACCACATGTCCGTGCGCCAGGAGTTGTCGCAGCCGGCGAGGAGCGCGGCGAGAGCCGCGGCGGCGAGCACGGCCGGAGCGCGCGACCGAGGGCGGCGGCCTTCAGGCACGCGACACCTCCTCCGCCCCCGCCGCCGCGAGGAGCCGCTCGGCGAGGGCGCCGTCCTCCGCGCTGGCGAGCACGCCGATGCGGTCGCCGTGGAAGCTGCGTCCCCCCGGCAGCGGACGGAGGCCTCCCCGCGTCCAGCCGAGCGCGATCGAGGCCACCAGGTTCGTGAGCGAGCCGACGAGCACGGTCAGCTCGAAGATGATGACGACGAAGGCCGGCAGCGACACGACCGGCTTGCCCCCCACCACCAGCGGCCAGGCCAGCGAGGTGGCCACCGGCAGCGCCACCCCGACGCACAGGCCCAGGAGCGCGCCGGGCCAGGTGGCGAAGCCGAGCCGGCTCCGCCGGAGGCCCAGCGCCGCCACCACCTCCGGGAAGGGCGCCGGCATCGCGGCGCGCACCCGGCAGCCGGCGCCGCGCAGGGCGCGGATGGCGGCCGCCGCGGCGGCCGGATCGGCGAACGTCCCGAGCACCTCAGCCGGCATGGACGGCCTCCCCGCCGCGCCCGCCGTGCAGGGCGCGCGCCGCGTGCGCCAGCTCCTCCTTCATCTCGGCCACCGAGACCACCGGCAAGAGCTTGAGCGAGAGCAGGAACCAGAAGAAGAACCAGCCGAAGGAGCCGAAGGTCATCCCCCACTCCACCCAGGTCGGCGCGTAGAGGCGCCAGGAGAAGGGGAGCCGATCGTGGGCGAGCGAGGTGACCACGATGTTGAAGCGCTCGAGCCACATGCCCACGTTCACCGCCAGGCAGATGGCGAGCAGGGCGGGCACGGAGGCGCGCACGCGGCGGAGCGCGAGGAGCATGGGCCCGGCGCAGTTGCAGGTGATCATGGTCCAGAAGAGCGGGGCGTACGGGCCGGTGGCGCGCCAGAGGAGCGTCGAGCGCTCCGGGTCGGAGGGCGGGGCGCGCAGGGAGAGGACGATCTCGGCCGCGTAGGCGTAGGCCACGATGAGCGAGACGAACAGGACCAGCCGCGCCAGCATGTCGAGGTGGTGGGGGGTGATGAGGGCCTCGAGCCCGAGCGCCTTGCGCAGCGGGATGACGAGCGTGATCACCATCGCCACGCCGGAGAGGATGGCGCCCGCCACGAAGTAGGGCGGGAAGAGCGTCGAGTGCCAGCCGGGCGTGATCGAGACGGCGAAGTCCCAGGACACCACGCTGTGCACCGACACGACCAGCGGCGTGGCGAAGGCCGCGAAGAACAGGTAGGCGCGGGTGTAGTGGCGCCACTGGAGGTCGGTGCCCCGCCAGCCGAGGGAGAGCAGGGAGAGCGCGCGCCGCCGCCAGCCGCTGGCGGCGTCGCGCAGGGCGGCCGCGTCGGGCGCGATGCCCACCAGCAGGAAGATGGTGGAGACGGTGAGGTAGGTGGAGACCGCGAAGACGTCCCAGACCAGCGGCGAGCGGAAGTTGACCCAGAGCTGACGCTGGTTGGGATACGGGAACAGCCAGTAGGCGAACCAGGGCCGCCCGAGGTGGAAGATGGGGAACAGGCCCGCGGTCAGCACGCCGAACACGGTCATCATCTCCGCCACCCGGTAGACCGCGGTGCGGAAGCGGGCCCGGAACAGGAACAGCACCGCGCTGATGAGCGTGCCGGAGTGGGCGATGCCGACCCAGAAGACGAAGTCGGTGATGAGGTTGCCCCACATCACCGGGCGACGCAGGCCGGTCATGACCAGCCCGTTGCGGATGATGAGGGTGTAGCAGAAGCCGCCGAAGAGGACGAAGGCGCCGGCCAGCGCGACGAGGAGCCAGTAGCCGCGCCCGAGGCGGCGCGGGACCGCCGCCACCGCCTCCTGGAGCCGGCCCATGGTGACGGGGGGAGCGGCGCTCACAGGTCCTCCTCGCGCACCCGCGCCAGGTAGGTGACGGCGGGGAGGGTGTTCACCTCCTCCAGCGCCGCGAAGCCGCGCGGCGCCGCCGCCAGCCGCGAGACCCGCGAGGTGGGGTCGTTCGCGTCGCCGAAGACGATGGCCTGGGCGGGGCAGGTCTGGGCGCAGGCGGGCGTGATCTCGCCGTCGCGTACCGGGCGGCCTTCGTCCTTCGCGACGCCCTCGGCGTAGCGGATCCGCTGCACGCAGAAGGTGCACTTCTCCATCACGCCCTTGGAGCGGACGGTGACGTCCGGGTTGAGCTGCCAGTCGAGGGGGCGCGCGAACTGGGCGTCGCGCCAGTTGAAGGTGCGCACCTTGTACGGGCAGTTGTTGGAGCAGTAGCGGGTCCCCACGCAGCGGTTGTAGACCTGCGCGTTGAGGCCCTCGGGCGTGTGGTAGGTGGCGTAGACCGGGCAGACCGGCTCGCACGGCGCGTTGGTGCACTGCTGGCACATCATGGGCATGAGGTCGATGCGGAGCCGGCCGCCGCGCACCTCGCCCAGGTAGCGCTCGATCCGGATCCAGCCCATCTGCCGGCCCATCACCGCCGCCTCGCGCCCCATGACCGGCACGTTGTTCTCGGCGTAGCAGGCCACCACGCAGGCGTCGCAGCCGGTGCACTTGTCGAGGTCCACCGCCAGGGCCCAGCGGTGCACCGGGTGCTTCGGCTCCTCGTACATCGTCGCCGAGAGGTCGGGCCGCTTCACGGCCGGCGCGGCCGCGCTGACGTTCTTCACGATGGCGCGGCCCTCCTGGTAGGGGCTGCCCTCCAGCACCGGCAGCGCCACCCGGCGGCCGGCCCGCGCCACCGCCGCGCGCTGCCCCGCGAAGGCGAGCGCCCCCGAGGCGGCGTCGACGCCGGCGGGGAGGAGCGCCAGCGCCTCCGCGCCTCCCAGCGGGACGGCCACCGCGTCGTCGCGCAGGCCGGGGTACAGGTAGACCGGCAGCTCCGCGCGGCCGGCGCCGGTCGAGACGGCGACGAGGTCGCCCGCGGCGAGCCCGAGCCTCGCCGCGGTGGCCGGCGAGAGCTCGGCCCAGGCCGTCCACGAGAGGGTGGTGACGGTGTCGGAGACCTCGTCGAGCCAGGGCGGCCGCGGCCCCTGCCCGTCGCCGCGCAAGGCGGTGGGGAAGAGCACCAGGTCGAGCGCGCCTGCGCCCGCCGCGGCGGCGGCCGGCGGCTCGGCCGGCGCGGTCAGGAAGCGGGCGGCGGCGGCCGCGTCGAGCGTCACCGGGGCGGGCGACGCCTCGGAGTAGACGCCCCCGCGCTCCTGGGCGGCGTGCAGCACCGGCCCGAGGTCGGTGGCGCCGGCGGCGACGGGGCGGAGGAACAGCTCGGCGCGCGCCTGCAGCAGCTCCCAGAGATCGCCGAAGGGGAAGTGCGCCGCCGGCTGGGGGAGGCGGCCGCCGAGCTCGAGCAGCACCTGCGCCGCGGCCCGCGTGTCGCCGACCGGCGTCATGGCCGGCTGCCCCAGCGCCACCACCCCGCGCCGCGGCGTGATCTCGCCGAACGCCTCCAGCGGGTGGTGATCCGGGAGGTGGAGGTGAGCGCGGGCGCCGCTCGCGTCCGGGCGGCTGGCGAAGGTGACGACGAGCGGGACCCTGGCGAGCGCGTCGCCGGCGCGGAGCGCGGCGGGCAGGGCGCCCACCGGGTCGGCGTGGTGGAGGAGCAGCACGTCCACCGCGCCGGCGGCGCACTCGCCGAGCAGCCCGTTCACCTCCGCGAAGGGGGCGGGCGGGTCCTCGAGCGGATCGAGGCCGTGCAGCACCGTCCGGCCCAGGTTGCCGAGGGCGAGGTTGCAGAGGAGCAGCACCGCCGCGAGCTGCGTCGCGTCGCCCCCCTGGCTCGCGGCGCCGGGCCCGAGCAGCGCCGACGGGCGCCGGGCGGCGAGCTCGCGGCCGAGGGCCTCGAGGTCCTCGCGGGCGAGGCCGGCGCGCCGCAGCAGGGCGGCGGCGTCGAGGGCGGCCACCCGCCCCGCCAGCGGCGCCAGCTCGGGCGGGAGCGCCGCCAGGTGCCCCGGCTCGAACAGCCAGCGCAGGAGCGCCAGCGCCAGCGCGAGCTCGCCCCCGGACCGGGCGCGCAGCCAGCGGTCGGCGCTCATGCCGGTGGCGGAGAGCCGCGGCCCCACCCACCACAGGCGCGTCCGCTCGGGGCCGGCCCGGCCGCGCCCCTCGGCGAGCTGCCGGGTCAGCTCCACCGGCGACAGCCAGGTCTCGAGGAAGTCCGCCCCGAAGGCGACCACGGTGCGGGCGGCGGAGAGATCGTGCACCGGGAGCTGCGGCGCGCCGAACAGCGCCTCCTCGGCGGCGCGCAGCGGCATGGGGTCGAGCGGCTCGAACACCAGGCGGTCCTCGTCGCGCCCGCCCAGCGCGCGCAGCAGCGCCTTCTGCACCGCGCCGGCGCTGCCCGGCTCGGCGCGGGTGAGCATCCGGATGCGCCCCGGCCCCTTGGCGGCGGCGGCGGAGAGGGCGGCGGCGAGCGCGTCCTCGGCCTCGTCCCAGCCGACCGGCGCGAGCTGGCCGTCCGCTCCGCGCCGGCGCGGTCCGGCGAGGCGGTCGGGCGCGTAGAGGTGCTGGAGCTCGGCCTGGCCGCGCGCGCAGAGGGCGCCCCGGCCGATGGGGTCCTCCGGGTTCCCCTCCAGCTTCACGGCCCGGCCCTCGCGCGTCCGCGCGGTGACGCCGCAGCCGGCGGGGCAGGCGCGGCAGACGGTGCGGTAGAAGAGCGGGCGGCCGGGGACGATCTCGTCCGGCGGGACGAGGAACGGGATGAGCTTCTGCGGCAGCGCCCGGGGCGAGCAGGCGGCGCCGGCGACGCTGGCGGCGGCGAAGCGCAGGAACGTGCGGCGGCTCAGGTCGGGCACGCGGTCCTCACTTGTGGCAGGCCCAGCAGTCGGTGGGCGCCCTGCCCCGGTTCTTCGGGAGCTGGTGGCACTGGAGGCACCAGCCCATCGTCAGCGGCGCGACCTGGCGCACCACCTCCATCTTCTCCACCTCGCCGTGGCACTCCCGGCAGGCGAGCGCGGCCGTCACGACGTGGCGCTGGTGCGTGAAGAACACGTGGTCGGGCACGCGGTGCACGCGCGCCCACGCGACCGGCTTCCCCTCGTCGAGGACCTTGCGCAGGGCCTTGAGCTCCTGGTCGAGCTGGGGGTTCTCCTTGTCCTCCTTCACGAACTTGTGACAGCCCTGGCAGCGCGCCATGGAGGGCACGCCCGCCACCGGCCCGCGCTCCGCGTAGGCGTGGCACGCGGTGCAGCCGATGCGCGCGTCCCCCGCGTGCACCTTGTGGCTGAAGCGAAACGGCTGCTCGGGCGGCGCCGCGGCCGCGCAGCCGAGCGCGAGCGCCGCCACCGCGCCAGCGATCGCGGCCGGGCGGGGGAACGGGAGGCGCATCTCCGCCTCAGCGCTTGACCGAGAAGCTCTCGTCGAGCGTCTTCCCCGCCGCCACCGCGACCGTCTTGTCGGGCGCCTTGAGGTGCGAGTTCCACACCGAGAGCTTGTACGTGCCGGGCGGCACGCCCTTGATCTCGTAGGCGCCCTTCTTGTCGACCGGGGAGGCGTACGGGTTCTGCCCCACGAACACGTAGCCCAGCATCTCGGGGTGGATGCTGCAGAGCTGCGAGTAGACCCCCGGTTTGCTGAAGGTGTAGGTGCGCTCCTCGTCCTGCTTGAAGGAGCCGAGGTTGTAGCCCTCGCCGTCGGGCGAGTACACGTTGTGGACCAGGCTGTCGTGGTTGAGGAACTTGACGGTGTCTCCCACCACGACGGTCATGACGTGGGGGACGAACCGCATGCCCTTCTGGTCGAGCGCGTGCGACTTGGGCGGGTAGGTGCCGGGCACCTCCTTCAGGTAGACGACCGTCTCCTCGAGCCACTTGGGCGGCGTGGCGTCGACCTTGCCCTTGATGGTGCCGCCCTCGGCGCGGGCGAGGCCGGCCGCGGCGAGCGCGGCCAGCGCGAGGGTGAGACGGAGCTGCCGGGTGGGCTGCGCGCGCATGGGAGTCCTCGTGGGCGGAGCTAGAAGACGAAGCCGAGCACGGCGTTGAGCGAGGCGAACTGGAGCGACTCCGAGGTGTTGGGGTCGGGCGGGACGAGCGCGCTGCCCACGCCGGCCCAGCTGCCGCCCTGATCGGGCGCGCCGCTGGCGGTCTCGAAGGTGGCCACCAGCACCAGCTTCACGTTCGGCCGGATCAGGAGGGCGGCGCCCGGGAGGAGGCGGGTGTAGTTCGTGCTGACGCCCCCGGTCGGATCGAGGACGACGTGCTCGACCCGGACCGCCGGCACGAGCCAGGGGTAGAGGATGTAGGAGAGCTCACCCCACACCACCGTCGCCTTCACCTCGCCGGGCCGGCCGTCGGCGCCGGCCACCGCCGTGGCGTGATCGTGCTTGTCCCAGTAGGCCTCGGCGTTGAGCTCCAGCGAGCCGTACTGGGCGCGCGCGCCCACCCCGAAGGTGTTGGACACGTCCTGCAGGCTGCGCGGGGCGCCGGCCGCGTCGACGAAGGCGGCGTTGTTGAACTGCGAGTTGGCGTGCGAGGCGAAGCCGTGGACGGTGAGCGCCGTCTCGGCCCACGGCGCCGCCGTGTCGGTCGAGCCGGTGGAGCCCTCGCCGTCGAGGCGCATGCCGCCCAGCTTCACGCCGAGGTGACCGTAGACGTTCTCGGTCCCGCGCGGCGTGAGGTGGCTGCCGGCGTTCATGCCCACCCCGTACTCGAGGCGGCCGGCGAGGACGCCGTTCAGCTCGACCATGCTGAAGTTGTCGACGAGCTGCCAGCTCGCGCCCGTCCCGCCGTAGACGTCGCTCACGGCGAACGACACGAACTGCGTGTCCGACAGGTACGAGGAGTGGGGGCCGAAGCTGGAGAGGGTGGGGATGCCGCGGCCGACCACCAGGTTGAACGCGTGCTTCGGGCCGAACAGGCTGTTGAAGAGGATCTGCGCGCGTTCGAGGTCGGCCGTGCCGGGGGCGACCGTGAACTCGAACCAGAGCGTGGTGCTGTCGTCGATGGACCAGCCGCCCCACAGGTGCCCCTCGGCGACGAGGTTGTCGAGCTGGAACTGACCGTTGCTGTCGGCCCTGGCCGCGTCGGAGCCCTTGGTCGGATGGGTGACGACGGTCCCGTTGGCGCCGATGGCGAGGCCGGGGATGGACGGCACCCAGGCCGGCCAGACGGCGTTGGGAAACGCCTTCTTGGCGGCGTCCTGGCCGAGGGGGACCGTCTCCTGCTTGATGAAGTCGGAGTCGACCCCGGGGAACAGGTAACCGTTCCGGCGGAAGGCCTCTCCGAAGGGCGTGAGGCGCGGGTAGACGGTGTGGCAGGTGACGCAGCTCGTGCCGTACTTGCGGGCAAACGCCGGGATGGCCAGCGCGCGCGGCGCGACGGCGAGGACCGACGCGGCGACGAGCGCCGCGGCGGCCCGGAGAGTCCTGCGAGTCATGTGCGCCTCCTGCCGTTCGTGGGCTGCAGCAGGGCGCGGAGAGCCGGATCAGTGCAATCAGTCGAGGTGCCGCGACCAGGAGCGTCTGCGACGGTGAGTCAACGATCTCCCCTGTCCACCAGCAATTGATCCAGGTCAGACCGTACGCCCGGACCGCGATCACCCGCAACCCGGCATGCGCGCCCGGTTGGGTTCGTGGTCGGCCGTCGGGGTGGGGGTTCCGGACGGGCTCGGTCGGGACGGAGCGCTGGCCCACCAGCGGGTCAGGCGTGCCGCGACGCCGGCGGAGGCGGGAGCTCGCAGGCGCCGTCGTGGCATCGCCCGGTGAGGCGCAACCGGTTCCGGGCGAAGAGGCGGTACCCGACGTCGAGGAGGTGCGCGACGCCAGGGAGCCGCGTCAGCGCGACGAGCGGGCCGAAGCCGATCGCGGCGTAGATCCGCCGGAACACCTCCACGCCCTCGACGAGCGAGCCGTCGGGCAGGCGGGCGTGGATGCGGTCCATGAGCGCCTCGCGCGTGACGCCCACCGCGGCGGGGTCGAACCCCTCGGCGGTGAAGTCGGCGAAGCGGATGCGCCCGCGGCGGTCGCGCCGCCGGACGGCGGCCATCTCGCGGGAGCAGACCGGGCAGGCGCCGTCGTAGAAGACCTCGATCTCGCTCGCCACGGGGACCTCCCCGGCCACGCATAACCGGCGAGGCATGCGCGGGCGAGCCGCCTCAGCCCAGCAGCGCCACCGCGAAGTAGACGGCGCCGCCGGCGCCCAGGAGGACGGAGGCCAGCCAGACGAGCCGCTTGCGGGTGAGCGCCGCGACCGCCCCGAGCGCGATGGCCACCTGGAACAGCGCCACCGCCCCGGCGAAGCGGTGGTGGAGGTGCATGAGGTGCTCGGCCTCGCGCTCCTTCGCGTCGCGCTCCCGCTCCAGCTCGCGAGCCTTGTCCTGGATCTCCTGCTGCTCCTCGGCGTAGCGGTCCTTGCGCGCGCCGTGCTCCTCCGGCGGCTCCTTGCCGGCGGCCAGCCAGGCGGCGCGGGCGGCCTCGGCCACCGCGCCCTTCACGCCCTTCGCCTGGTAGTACGCCCACTGGTCGGACGCCTCCGCCTGGAGCCGCGTGGCGGCCGTCTCGAGGCGGAGCGCCTCGTTGACGGTGCCGCCCGCGCGCAGCGAGGCGATGGCGGCCAGCGCCGCCAGCAGCGCGGTGGTGAGCGCGATGTTGCGCAGGAACCCGCCCCCCTCCCGCTCCAGCTCCTCGTGGATGGCCTCGTGCAGCTTCTCGGTCTCGACCTCGGGTCCTTCGGGCATGCGGCTCCAGATACCACGGGCGCACCTCGGCCCGGGCCCGGCCGGGGTGGGGCGTGCCGATCGAATGGGCAGGGCCGTGCCTCGCCCCCGTGCACGCGCGGAGGGTGGGGACGCAGGTGACCCGGGGCGCCGGCGGGTGGGGCGCGCCCGGAGGCCTTCGCGGCGCTGGACCGCCACCACCGGGATGGCACTCGCCTTGCTCCTGCCTTCACCGTGAATGGCAGTCGCGCCGAGCTGGAGACGGAGGCCCTCTACGAGATCAGCAGGGTCCTGTCCCTCTCGACCGACCTCAACAAGGCCTTCACCTCGACGCTGACGCTCATCGACCTCGTCCTCGGGCTCGAGAACGGCACCATCTCGCTGTTCGACCCGGTCACCGGCGAGGTCTTCGTCGAGGCGGCGCCGCACATGCGCGACGAGGACCGCATCCTCGGGCGGCTCAGGCCCGGGGAGGGCATCGTCGGCCGCATCTTCGCCACCGGGATGCCCATGGTGGTGCCGGACATCGCGGAGGAGCCGCTCTTCCTCAACCGCACCGGGACCTGGCAGAACCTGGAGGAGGACCGGCGCGCGTTCGTGGGGGTGCCGCTCCAGGACGGCCGGGCGGTGCTGGGGGTACTCACCGCCGACCGTCCCTACCGCACCGGTCCGACCCAGCTCGGCCGTGACGTGCGCTTCCTCACCATCGTGGCGGGCCTGGTGGCGGTGCGGGTGCGGCTCTCGCACCTCGAGAACACGCACCACCGCGCGGCGCAGGACGTGCCGGCCCTGTCACCCTCGCCGGAGCGCTTCCCCGGCATCGTGGGGGCGAGCGCGCCCTTCCGCGACATGCTCGAGCTCATCGGGCGGGTGGCCCAGAGCCGGGCCACCGTGCTCCTGCGCGGCGAGAGCGGCACCGGTAAGGAGCTCATCGCGCGCGCCGTGCACGACGCGAGCCCCCGGGCCGAGCGGCCGTTCGTGACCGTGAACTGCGCCGCCATCCCCGAGACGCTCCTCGAGAGCGAGCTCTTCGGCCACGAGAAGGGCTCGTTCACCGGTGCGGCGCAGGCGCACGTCGGCCGGTTCGAGCAGGCGGACGGCGGCACGCTCTTCCTCGACGAGGTGGGGGAGCTCTCGCCCGCGGCGCAGGCGAAGCTGCTGCGCGCGGTCCAGGAGCGGCAGTTCGAGCGCGTGGGCGGGAAGCGCACCGTGACGGTGGACGTCCGCCTGGTGGCGGCGACCAACCGCGACATGGAGGAGATGGTGCGGCAGGGCGCGTTCCGGCTCGACCTCTACCACCGGCTCTCGGTGGTGGCGGTGGTGGTGCCGCCGCTCCGGGAGCGCCGCGACGACATCCCGCGGCTGGCGGGCCACTTCCTGCGGGTGCTCAACGAGGAGAACGCGCGAAGCGCGGAGCTCACCCCGGCGGCGCTGGAGGTCCTCACCCGCTGTCGGTGGACCGGCAACGTGCGCCAGCTCCGCAACTGCCTCGAGCGGCTGGTGGTGGTGACGGACGCGGACGTGCTCGCGCCGGTCCACCTCCCGTGTCAGTGGCCGGGCGGCTCGACCTGCCTCCTCGAGCGCGCCGCGCCGCCGCCGGAGGCGGAGCTCGCGCGGCTCGCCGAGCGCGCGCCCCCCGCGACCGCGGCCGGTCCGCTGCTCGCGGCGGAGGGCGAGGCGGGAGAGCGGGAGCGCGTGCGCGCCGCCCTCGAGCGCGCCGGCTACGTGCAGGCGAAGGCGGCGCGCCTGCTCGGGATGACGGTGCGGCAGCTCGGGTACCGGGTGCGGAAGTACGGCATCGAGCTCCAGCGGCTCTGATGGCGCCGCGGCGGGGGAGGAGCTCCGCCTACGGATGGGCCCGTGCCCGCAGGCAGACGAGCTGCGTGCCCGCCCACCCCAGCCGCCGGTAGAACGCGAGCGCTGGGGTGTTCTCGCGGTCGGCCAGGAGCTGCAGGCGGGCCGCGCCGCGCTCCGCCGCCCAGGCCCGGGCGGCCTCGACGAGCGCCCGGCCTGCACCGCGGCCCCGCTCGGTCGCGAGGACCACCAGGTCCTCGAGCCAGGCGGAGAGGCCGCCCTCGGCGGTGGACACGACCAGCTGGGCGGTGACCATCCCCACCACCGCGCCCTGCCGCTCGGCGACCAGCACGGCCGCCCGCGCCCCGCAGCCGAGCAGGAGCGCCAGGCCGCGCCGCTGCCGCTCGGGTGCCGGCTGGAAGTCGGCCTCGATCGAGAACAGCGCGCCGAGCAGCGCGACCAGCGCGTCGAGGTCCGCCTCCGCGGCGCGGCGGACGTTGAGGCCGGACGTCATCGCGCCGGCCGGGGAGGCCCGAGCTGGACGAGGCCGCCCTGCAGCAGCCGGAACACCCGCTGCGCGGGCGCGGGCGGCCCGGCGAAGAGGTCGTGCGCGCGCCGCAGCGCCTGACCGTAGAGGCGCAGCCGCTCCTCCTCGGAGGGGAGCGGGCGCTGCTCCTCGAGCGCCGCCACGTCGAGGCCGAAGCGCTTCAGCACTTGCAGCCGGTGCACCGCCAGCACCCGCGGGTCGTAGTCGAGCCCGAAGAAGCGGAAGAAGTCCTCGGCGCGGGAGAGGTGCGCGAGCTGCTCGAGCGTGCGCCCCGGCGCGTCCTCCTGGGGAGGGTGTCGCATCGGTCCCCCTGCTCAGGCGACGAGCGCCTCGAAGGTGAACGAGTCCTTCTTGCAGGTGCGCCCGCACGCCTCGCAGCCGATGCAGTCCTCGGGGTTCGCCACCGTGACGAACATCTTGGCGGACTCCTCCTCGTCCACCTCCTTGGGTGCGAGGACGCCGTGCGCGCAGATCTTGATGCAGCGGCCGCAGCCGATGCAGCGCTCGTCGTCGATGGACTTCACGAACTTCGGGGTCCACGCGCGCTTGCCGCGCGTGAGGCCGGTCAGGTACGCCATGGTCATGCTCCTCCGTTCATCGCCTTCTTGAGCCAGGGGGGTGGCCGCTCCTTCAGCACCGCCTGGAGCCGGCCGACGAGGTCCGCCACCGGCACCTCGGTCTGCGTCTTCATGGGATGGATGCGCCGCGCGACGAGCTTCGCCGCGGCCGGGCCGCCGATCTGCACCGTGTAGACGACGGCGCAGCCGGCGAGCGCCTCGGCGCGGGCGGTGGTCCGATCCTCCTCGTCGCCGACGAGGACGGGGGCGGGGACCCGCTCCAGGAAGCGCGCCTCGGCCGGCCCCACCTCCCAGACGTCGAAGTGCGAGGCCTTGCCGAAGTGCTGGTCGACCTGCGTGCCGTCGCTGCTCGTGAACGCGATCTTCATTTCAGTTGTGCGCGAGCTTCTGCGCCTCCGAGGACGTCGCCTGGAACAGGTTCGCCACCTCGAAGACGAGGTTCGTCGTCCCGCGGTAGCCGACCCAGGTCTTGTGGTGCGCGCCGAGCCGGTCGAAGACGGGCAGCCCGGTGCGCAGGTGCGCCTTCACGCCGAGGCGGGCCGCTGCCTGGCGGCCGTTCGAGTTCGCCACCAGCAGATCGGCGCCGGACGCGGCGGACTCGAGGTCCTCGAGGTCCCCCACCGCCACCGTCGCGCAGGGCAGCGCGTCGAGGCCGCGGGTTCGGGTGGCGGCGAGCGCGACCTGGATCTCGCACCCCATCCCGGCCAGGAAGCGGGTCATCCCCGCGAGGTGGTCCGCCTCCAGCGCCAGCGCGACCTTCTTCCCGCCGAACTGGTAATGGCAGTCCACCATCGCGTCGGCGAGGCGGCTCCGCCAGCGGCGCTGCGCGGGCGGCACGGGCCGGCCGGAGAGCGCGGAGAGCGTCGCCACGAAGCGGTCCACCTCGGCGAGTCCGGTGAGGGAGCCGAACCCGTAGGCCGGGACCCCGAACGACGCCTCGAGCCGCAGCGCCGCCCTGGCGAGGGAGTCGCCGACGTAGAAGGTGGCGGCGCTCCGCCCGGCCCGGCGGAGCTCGCCGAGCGCCACGCCGCCGGTGGAGAGCGGCGAGACCTCCTCGTCGATGTGGCCGTCGAGCGCGTTGGCCAGGTCCGGGATGGTGAGGGCGGTCAGGCCGAAGGACTCGACGAGCCCCTTCACCTCCTCCACGTCGGCCGGCGTGAGGTGGGCGCCCGGCAGCAGGTTCACCTGCCCCGGGATGGTCGCGCCACCCTCGGCCAGCGTGCCCACCAGGGCCTCGACCGCGGCGGCGTACCCCTCCTGCAGCGAGCCGCAGTAGTCGGGCGTTGCGGCCCAGACGATGGGCGTCCCCGCCAGCGCGGGGTTCGCCTTCCGGAAGTGGGCGATCGCGCTCTGCACGTCGTCGCCCATGGTCTCGGTGAGCCCGGAGGTCATGACGCCCACGACGCCGGGGTGGAACTTCTCGATGACGCGCTTCACGCCCGCCTGGAGGTTCTCCCAGCCGCCGAAGATGGCGGCGTCCTCGCTCATCGCGGTCGAGTTGAGCGCGATCGACTCCTTGAAGTGCCGGGAGAGCTGCAGCCGGATGAAGGTGGAGCAGCCCTGCGCGCCGTGGAGGAGCGCCAGCATCCCGTCGACGCCGAGGTAGGCGAGCGTCGCGCCCAGCGCGGGCGAGTTCTTCTGCGGGTTCACGGTCGCCGCCTTGGCCGGCACCTTGACCCGCGAGCGAGAGAGGTCCTCGGCGAGGAAGGTCCGGGCGTGGCCGGCGGCGGCGGCGCGCGCCTCCTCCCGCGCCGCGGGTGAGAGCTCCCAGGGCGCCGGGGCGTGGAGGGCCGGCCAGATGGGGTTGTTGACGGTGAGATCGAGCTGCCGGGCGAAGGTGACCATCCCCTCGTACCCGGCGTAGGGGTGGGCGCGGCCGTGGTTGATGTCGAGGAAGGGCGTCAGCGTCTTGAGCGCGAGGAACTTGGTCTTGCCGCCGGCGACGACGAGGTCGGGCTGCTTCTCGGCCATGACGCCGAGCAGTCCGGCGGTGGAGGTGTCCTCGATGACGCGCGCGTCGCGGTGCATCAGCGCCTTCATCCGGTGGAAGTCCTCCAGCGTGGAGTTCTGGGTGCCGGCGGCGAGGATCTCCACCCCCAGCTCGCGGAGGGCGTTCACCATCGACCAGGTCTTCACGCCGCCGGTGAAGAGCACCGCCCGCTTGCCCTCGAGGCGCGCCCGGTACGGCGCGAGCCGCGCGCGGCAGCGCGCCTCCTCCTCCTCCACCAGCCGCTCGACCCGCTCCTGCATGACGGGCGGACCGCCGTTCGCGAGGTCGAGCTCGCGCGCCATGTCGCGCAGCGCCCGGGCGGTGTCGGTCATCCCGTAGAACGACTCCTCCAGGTACGGGATGCCGTACTGCCTCCGCAGCTTGCGGGCGAGGTTGGTGAGGCTCTTCGAGCAGATGATGACGTTGAGGCGGGCGCGGTGGGCCCAGCGCAGCTCCTCGAACCTGGCGTCGCCGCTGATGCAGGAGAGGAGGCGGATCCCGAGCCGCTCGAAGAGCGGGAGGATGCCCCACAGGTCGCCGGCGATGTTGTACTCGCCGATGAGGTTCACGTCGTAGGGCGTGGTCGTCGCGGGCTCGGCGGTGCCGATCACGTGCTCGAGCAGGATCTCGCCCGCCAGCCGGTTGCCGATGTTCTTGTCGCCGACGAAGCCGGGCGTGTTGACCGGGATGACCGGGATGTCCACCTCCGGCCCGGCGGCCCGGCACACCGCCGCCACGTCGTCGCCGGTCATGGCGGTGACGCAGGTGGCATAGACGAAGATGGCCTTCGCCTCGCCGCGGTAGCGCTGGGCGAGCTCGACGATGGCGCGGTGGAGCTTCTTCTCCCCGCCGAACACCACGTCGTTCTCCAGCATCTCGGTGGTGAAGCCGCGACGGAAGAGCTGCGCCCCGGAGGAGCGCGCGCCGCGGTTGTCCCAGGAGTTGCCCGCGCAGGCGATGGGCCCGTGTACGAGGTGGATGGCGTCGGTGACGGGCATGAGCACCACCCGCGCCCCGTCGTAGGCGCAGCTGCGCTCCGCGCCCTCGCCCGGCTCGGACTTCTTGCAGAACTTGGGCGCGCCCCGCTCGTGGGTGTCGCAGTCGGGGGCGTCGTAGAAGTCGGGGCGAGCCATGGCGCTCCTCGCCTACCGCATCATCTCGAAGAAGCGGTCCTCGCAGGTGTCGTCCCGGAGGTCGAGGAACCGGTTGCAGATCTCGGTGAGCATGTGGATGACGCCCTGGTACCCGATGAGCGGCAGGCGGTGCTTGTTCACCCGGTCGAAGATGGGGAAGCCGAAGCGGAAGAGCGGGATCTTCGCGTCGCGGGCGGCGAACTTGCCGTGCGTGTCGCCCAGGATCGCGTCGACGGGGTCCGTCATGAGCAGGCTGCGCAGGTGCCACAGGTCGCGGTTCATGTAGATGCCCGCGCCGCGGCCGTAGGGAGAGCCGTCGAGGAGCGCCTGCAGCTCCTTCTCCAGCTTCTTCGACCCCTTGCTGCACAGCACGTGGTGCGGCGTGGCGCCCATCTCCAGCAGGAACGAGACGTAGCCGAGGAGCAGGTCCGGGTCGCCGTAGACCGCGAACCGCTTGCCGTGCAGGTACTGCTGGGCGTCCGTCATCGCGTCCACCGCCCGGCCGCGCTCGGCGCGCAGCGCGGCGGGGACCGGCTTTTCGAAGAGCTCGGAGAGCTTCATCAGGAACGCGTCGGTCTTCGCGATCCCCATGGGCAAGGGCAGCGCGGCGTGGCGGCCCGCGTAGCTCTCCTTCACCCAGGCGAACGTCTTCGCCGTCGCGTAGGGGCCGACGGTGATCGTCACCTTGCCGTTGATCGAGTCGGCCGCTTCGTCGAGCGGCGTGCCGCCGGGATACTGGCGGTAGGTGCCGTCGTTGGGCGAGTCGAAGGTCTCGGAGATGTCGGCCAGGACGGTGTGCGGGATCCCGAAGGCGTCCAGGATGCGCTTGTACTCCCGGTAGTCGCCGGTGTTGGTGTCGAAGCCCGGGAGCAGGTTCAGCTTCCCGGTGCAGCGCCCCTCCACCTTCTTGCCCTCGGTGAGGACCTGCAGGATCGCGAGCACCATCGCGTCGTAGCCGGTGATGTGCGAGCCGCTGAAGCTGGGCGTGTTGGCGTAGGGGAGCGGGTAGTCCTTGGGGATGTGCCCCTTCGCCCGGGCGTTCTTGAGGAAGGCGCCGAGGTCGTCGCCGATCACCTCCGGCATGCAGGAGGTGAAGATGGCCATCATCTTGGGCTTGTAGAGCGCGTAGGCGTTCTCGAGCGCCTCGTGGAGGTTGGCCTGCCCGCCGAAGACCGCGCCGTCCTCGGTCATGGCGTCGGAGACGGCCGGCGCCGGCTCCCGGAAGTGCCGGTTCAGGGTCGACCGGTAGTACGAGGCGCAGCCCTGGGAGCCGTGGACGAAGGGGAGGGTGCCCTGGAAGCCGTGCGCCGCCAGCTCGGCGCCGAGCGGCTGGCAGCAGTGCACCGGGTTCACGACGAGGGCCTGCCGGGCGAAGTTCTTCTCCCGGTACTCCTGGGTGTCGATCCAGGCGGCGACGCGCGCCTCCTCCTCCGGCGAGGTGGGGGTGACCGGCTTCACGGTGAGGCCGAGGTTGTTCGACATGACGGACGTCTCCTGTCCGGGGCCCAAGCTGGCCCACGGTGGTGAGGCGAGGCTGAGGCTGAGGCTGGCTAGAACGGCGGCTTCACGAGCTTCCAGGTGGGGCTGTTCACGGCCATGTCGATGTCCCGCGCGAAGATCGGGAAGCCCTGGTACGCGTGGTACGGGCCGGAGTAGTCCCAGCTGTGCATCTGCCGGAAGGGCAGCCCCATCTTCTGGAAGACGTACTTCTCCTTGATGCCGCTGCCGATGAGGTCCGGCTTGAGCTGGTGCACGAAGCGCTCCAGCTCGTGCTCCGACGCGTCGTCGTAGATGACGGTCGCCTCGGGCATCTCCGGCATGGTGCGCTCGTAGTCGTCGCCGTGCGCGAACTCGTAGCCGGAGCCCACCACCACCATCCCGAGGTCCTCGTAGGCGCCGACGGTGTGGCGGGGGCGGAGGCCGCCGACGTACAGCATGACCTTCTTGCCCTCCAGGCGGGGCCGGTACTGGTCGACGACGGCCTTCATCTGCACGTCGTACTTGGCGATGACCTTCTCGACGTTCTCCCGGATGCGATCGTCGAACCGCTCGGCGATCTTGCGGAGGCTCTCGCGGATCTTGGTCGGTCCGAAGAAGTTGAACTCGAGCCAGGGGATCCCGTACTTCTCCTCCATCACCTTGCACATGTAGTTCATCGACCGGTAGCAGTGGATGAGGTTGAGCTTCACCTCGTGCGTGGCGGCGATCCGCTCCATCTCGCCGTCGCCCGTCCAGGTGGCCTTCACGTTGAGGCCGATCTCCGAGAGGAGCGCCTTGGCGGACCACACGTCGCCGCCGATGTTGTAGTCGCCGATGAGCGCGATGTCGTACGGGCCGGCGGGCTCGGCGAAGGTGCGCGTCTCGATGATGTAGTCGCGGATGGTGTCGTTCGAGATGTGGTGCCCGAGGGACTGCGAGACGCCGCGGAAGCCCTCGCAGTTGCAGGGGATGACCGGCAGCTCGAGCTCCTTCGTCATCTTCTTCGCGACCGCGTTGATGTCGTCGCCGATGAGGCCGACCGGGCACTCGGACAGGACCGAGATGCCCTTGGCGAGCGGGAAGAGCTCCTTCGCCTCCTTGAGGAGCACCGCCAGCTTCTTGTCCCCGCCGTAGACGATGTCCTTCTCCTGGAAGTCGGAGGTGAACTGCATCGCGAAGTTCGTGACGCCGTTCTTGCCGGACATGAGGTTGCGGCGGGTGCCCCACGAGTACCAGCCGCAGCCGACCGGGCCGTGGGAGACGTGGACCATGTCGCGGATGGGCCCCCACACCACCCCCTTGGCCCCGGCGTAGGCGCAGCCGCGCGCGCTCATCACGCCGGGGACCGTCTTTCGGTTCGACCGCACGCAGGCGCTGGCGCCCGCCGGGTCGTTGGGGGCCAGGTGAGGGGCGCGCTTCTTCTTGCCCTTCTCCGGGTAGGCCTGGAGGGCCTCGTCGATCATCTGCTGCGTCGACTCCTTGGTGATGCCCTCGACCTTCTTGACCTCGCGTCCCATGCCGCGGCTCCTTCTCTCCCTGCGTTGAACGACGAGCGGACTACCCTGCCGCGGCGACCCCGACGGTGGCCTCGTCCTCGGGCGCCATGATCCCGAACTCCATCAGCAGCTCCTCGAGCTCCTCCATCGCGAGCGGCGTCGGGATGACCAGCTTCTTGTTCTCGGCGATCTTGCGGGCGAGCGTCCGGTACTCCTCGGCCTGCTTGTGCTTCGGGGCGTACTCGATGACGGTCATCCGGCGCAGCTCGGCGCGCTGCACCTCGTTGTCGCGCGGGACGAAGTGGATCATCTGGGTCCCGAGCCGGCGCGCGAGCGCCTCGATGAGGTCGGCCTCGCGGTCCGTGTTGCGCGAGTTGCAGATGAGGCCCGCCAGCCGGACCTTGCCCGAGGTGGCGTACTTGAGGATGCCCTTGGCAATGTTGTTGGCCGCGTACATGGCCATCATCTCGCCGGAGCAGACGATGTAGATCTCCTCCGCCTTGTTCTCGCGGATGGGCATGGCGAAGCCGCCGCACACCACGTCGCCGAGGACGTCGTAGAAGACGAAGTCGAGGTCGGGCGTGTAGGCCCCGTTCTCCTCCAGGAAGTTGATGGCGGTGATGACGCCGCGGCCGGCGCAGCCGACCCCCGGCTCCGGGCCGCCCGACTCGACGCACTTCACCTCGCCGTAGCCGGTCTTCATCACGTCGGCGACCTCGAGGTCCTCGACCGTCCCGCGCTCGCGCACGAGGTCCATCACGGTCGCCTGCGCCTTCGCGTGCAGGATGAGGCGGGTGGAGTCGGCCTTCGGGTCGCAGCCGACGATCATCACCTTCTTCCCGAGCGAGGCGAGTCCGGCGACGGTGTTCTGCGTCGTCGTCGACTTGCCGATGCCGCCCTTCCCGTAAATCGCGATCTGTCGCATGGCTTCCTTTCGAGTGCGTGGCTTCGACTCCATGCTCCCTCAGCAAGGGGCGTACCGCCCGCGAAGGACCGCGCCCCCGGCCCTGGGGCGCAGCGCTTCCAGCGCGGTGGCCGGCGGCGCGCCGCGCGCTGGCGCCGCCGGCCGCGTCCGGAACCCGACACGGCTCAGGTGAGGAACCGGACAATCGGCGCAAACCCAGCGCGCCCGCCCGCCGCGCCCGCGGCGCGCGGGCGTGTGCCGCCGCGCCGGGCGGGCGTGCCCGGCGCTGGAACGCTCGCTGCAAAGGAGCGCCCCATGACGATCGCGCGCGCCCGCCCAGCCCTTCCGATCGCGGACCTCGCAGGAGCGGCCAGGCCGGCGCCCGCCAACTGCCGGTTCGGCGGCGGGTGCGGGGAGCCGGCGCCGCTTCCGCCGGAGGTGCAGGCGAAGATCGCGAACCACCCCTGCTACAGCGAGGAGGCGCACCATCACTTCGCGCGCATGCACGTGGCGGTCGCGCCGGCGTGCAACATCCAGTGCCACTACTGCAACCGGAGGTACGACTGCGCCAGCGAGAGCCGCCCGGGGGTGGTGAGCGAGCGCCTCACGCCCGAGCAGGCGCTGCGCAAGGTGCTGGCGGTGGCGGCCGAGGTGCCCCAGCTCTCGGTGGTGGGCATCGCCGGCCCCGGCGACCCGCTCGCGAACCCCGGCCCGACGTTCGAGACGCTGGAGCTCGTGCGCCGGGCCGCGCCGGACCTGCGCCTCTGCCTCTCGACCAACGGCCTCGCGCTGCCCGAGCACGTGGAGCGCCTCGCCGCGCTCGGCGTCGATCACGTGACGGTCACGGTCAACATGATCGACGCGGAGGTCGGGGCGCGCATCCACCCGTGGGTGCTGTGGAGGGGCCGCAAGGTGCGGGGGGAGGACGGGGCGCGGCTCCTCTCGGAGCGGCAGCTCGAGGGGCTGGCGGCGCTCGCCGGCCGGGGCATCCTGTGCAAGGTGAACTCGGTGCTCGTGCCGGGCGTGAACGGCGAGCACCTGGTCGAGGTGGGGCGGACCGTCCGGCGGCTCGGGGCCTTCCTCCACAACGTGATGCCGCTCCTCTCCGCGCCGGAGCACGGTACGCACTACGGGCTCACCGGCCAGCGCGGGCCGACGGCGGCCGAGCTGGAGGCGGTGCAGCGCGCCTGCGAGGGCGGGGCGAGGGTGATGAAGCACTGCCGGCAGTGTCGCGCCGACGCGGTGGGGCTCCTCGGGCAGGATCGCCACGCGGAGTTCGCGCTGGCCGCGCTGCCGGCGGCGCCGGCCGCGGACGCGAGCGCCGCGCGGGCGGCGCACCGGGGCGCGGTGGAGCGGGCGCGCCGCGGGGAGGCCGCGGCGCGCGCGGAGGCGCTGGCCCGGCTGGCGGTCGCTGCGCCCGCGCGCGCGGCGCGCGTCGCCGTCGCCAGCAAGGGCGGTGGCCTCGTGAACCAGCACTTCGGGCACGCCCGCGAGTTCCTCGTCTACGACGTGGATCGCCGGGGCGCGCGCCTGGTGGGGCACCGCAAGGTGGGCCAGTACTGCGCGGGCGGCGACGGCGACGACGCGGAGCTGGAGCAGGTCCTGGCCGCCCTCTCCGACTGCCGCGCCGTGCTGGTGGCGAAGGTCGGTCGCTGCCCGCGGGAGCGCCTCGCCGGCGCGGGGATCACCCCGGTGGTGGAGCACGCCTTCCAGCCCATCGAGGCGGCCCTGCTGGCCTGGTTCGGGGGCCTGGCAGAGCGCGAGCGGGCGGTGGGCGGCGAGCGCGCGCTCGGCGCCCCTTGACGAGCCGTCCATGGGCGAGCCGCGCGACCCGGGCACCTCCTTCAACCTCTGCAACCTGCCGCCGTGGGCCATCGCGTCGCGGGAGTTCGCGGCCGACCCGCGGCCGATCGAGGTCCAGGGCGTCCGCGGGGGAAACCGGTTCCTCTTCGAGATGCTCGATGGCCTCGCCGATCCCGACGAGCGCGCCCGCCGCTTCGACAGCTTCGTCACGGTGAAGTTCCAGCTCCACCAGTGGCAGCGGGAGGCGACCGACAGCGCGCGGCGCAGCCTCAAGAACAGCTACCTGCGCTTCCTGCGCGGCTGGGGTGTGGACTCGAGCTCGGTGGAGGGGGCGGTGCTGAAGGGGTGGGTGGAGAGCCGGATGGGCCTCCCGCCGACCTGGCACCGCGGCCGGATCGACGGGCCGGACTCGGAGGCGTACCAGGGCTACGCCGCCGACCGCGTCCGGGGTCACGCCCGGACCAACGCCATCGACTCCCAGCTCGACCTCCTCTACACGTTCACCCAGTACGAGCTCGGGCGGCGGAGCCCGGGCGAGCGCTGGCTGACCCTGTGGCGCGGCGTCCACGACGTGCAGGAGCACGAGGTGCTGGAGCGGACCGGCCGCCGCGACTGGCTCGTCCGCATGAACAACCTGTCGTCGTTCACGCAGGATCGCGAGCGGGCGTGGGAGTTCGGCTCGACCGTCTTCGAGGCGCGGGTGCCGGTGCCGCGCGTCTTCTTCGCGAGCGAGCTCCTCCCGCACAGCATCCTCAAGGGCGAGCGCGAGGTGCTCGTCGTGGGAGGCGAGCTCAGGGTGAAGGTGCTCGCTGCCTGACCGCGAGCGGCGAGAGGTCCACCAGCCCGTCCGCCAGCGCCGCCAGCTCGGCCAGGAGCCGCGGGTCGAGGCGGCGGAGCCAGCGCGGGGGCAGGCCCGCCGGGCCGTGGAGCGCCCCCGCGATCATGCCGGCGATGGCGCCGGTCGTGTCTGCGTCGCCCCCCTGGTTCACCGTGGCGACGAGCGTCTCCTCGAAGCTGCGGGTGGAGAAGAGGTGGTGGAAGACGGTCTGGAGCGTGTCGACCACGTAGCCGCTGGCGAGCCCGGGGTAGGGCTCGAATCGGAAGGCGGGGTGCTCCGCGACGGTCCGGCCGACGAGGGCGCGCAGGGCGGCGAGCGGCTCCCCCCGGCAGGCGGCGTGCACGAGCCGGCCGAGCAGGAGGCAGGCCGCGTCGGAGAGCGGGTGGTGGTGGGTGAGGTGGGCCTGCGCCACCGCGCAGCGGGCGAGGAGCGCGTCGTCGCCCAGGGTGAAGAGCGCCACCGGGAGCATGCGCATGGCGGCGCCGTTGCCGGCGTCGCCGGCGCTGGGGGGGACCTCGAGCGTGCCGTCGAGGAGGTAGGACCGGATCCCGCGGCGGCAGGTGTTGCCGACGTCGGTCGGCCGCCCGGTGAGCCAGGCGGCGAAGCGCTCGGCGATGGCGCGGCGCGAGAGCTCGCCGCGCTCGACGAGCGCGCGCGCGACGCAGAGCGACAGCTCGGTGTCGTCGGTGACCGCGCCCGGCCGGAGCCGCAGCCACCCGCCCCCGACCACCTCGCGGTGGACGCCGTGGAGGGCCCGGATCTCGTGCGGGAGGAGGAACTCGACGGTCGCGCCCAGCGCGTCGCCGAGGGCGAGGCCGTGGAAGGCGGCGCGGGCGCGCAGGTGGACGTCGCGGAGGTCGATGCGCAGGGGCGTTGCACCGGGCGCGCCACCCGCGCCGCGCCGCGGCTCGCGATCCGAGGTGCGCGGGTGTCGAGAAAGGTCGGCGCCCGGCGGCGAGCCGGGGCCAGGCGCGCCCGCGCCCCGGCGCGACGATCACGTACACTCCTCCGCGCCGCTCGCTCGAACGCAGGGGATCTCGATGACCGCCAGCGCTCCGCAGCTCGACCTCTGCCACGCCTGCGGCCAGCAGAGCGACTCCGACTCCGGGTGCACGCGCTGCGGCGCGAACCTGCGGGTGGACCTCTGGCTCGACGCTCCGGTGCCGGAGGAGCGCGCGCGCTTCCTGGCGGCGCGAGGGCTCGCGGCGCTGGGCCTACCCGGCGGCAGCTTCTCGGAGCTGAAGCGAGCCCTCGCGAGCCCCGCGGTGCCCCTGGCGGTGGCCCTCCCGAGGTCGGCGGCCCGGGCCGCCATCGACGTGCTGGGGCGCCACGGGATCGGGGCGAGCGCCCGGCCCGCCGGCCCGCGGCCCGGCCGCGCCTTCCCGTCCGCGGCGATCGCGGCCATCGCGGGCGGCGCGGCGGCGCTCGTGCTGGCGGGGGCGCTCCTCTTCTCCTCGCGCGCGCCCCGGTCGGCCGCGCCCCCGGCCGCGACGCCCGCGCTGCCCCAGGCCGACGCGTCGCCGGGCGATCCTGCCGCGGGGCGGCCGGCGGCGGCCGCCCCGATTCCGCCATCCGCGGCGCCCGCGGGAGCGCTCACCACCCAGGAGCTCGCGCAGCGGGTGCTCGGGAGCGTCGCCGAGGTCTCCTGCGGCGGGAACCTCGGCACCGCCTTCTTCGTGGCCCCGGAGCGCGCGGCCACGAACGCCCACGTGGTGTGCGACAAGGACACGCCGCTCCGGCTGCGGTTCCAGGACGGGAGCGAGCTGGTCGGGAAGACGGTCGTCCTCGAGAAGCGCCTCGACCTGGCGGTGATCGAGGTTCCGGGCGCCGGGGCGAAGCCGCTCGAGCTGGGGGACTCCACCGCGCTCGTGCCGGGGGACGGCATCGTGCTGGTCGGCAACCCGCACGGCCTCGCCTTCACCGTGCACGAGGGGAAGGTGAGCTTCGTCGGCCGCAACCTGCTCGGGCACGCCTACGTCCAGGTGAACGCCAGCGTGAACCCGGGCAACAGTGGCGGTCCGCTGCTCGACGGCCGCGGCAGGGCGGTGGGCATCGTCTCGATGAAGGTGACCGGCGCAGACGGCATCGGGCTCGCGCTGCCGATCGAGTACCTCCGCCCGTTCGCGGCGGGGCTGTCGCCGGCGACCCCGGAGGCGCAGGCGCGCTGGCAGGCGACGCTCGACCAGGTGCAGCGCGAGGACGCCGCCGAGGTCGAGCGGTACCGCCGGAAGTACCAGCAGCCGGCGATCGTCGCGGTGGGCACCGGAGAGGGGGGCCTCCACGCCATGGTGCTGCGGCGGTGGCCCAGCGGCCCGAGCCGCCTCGCGGTCACGGTCGACGTCCAGGCGGGTGGCAAGACGCTCTGCACCGCCGAGGGGTCCGTGACGGGGTGGGAGAAGGTCGAGGACGCGCTCGAGAAGGCGCTCCGCGACGCGCCGGACCAGCCGCGGCTGGTCTGGGCCTCCGAGAACCACACGCTGCGCGACGTCTACGCCGGGACCTTGCCCCTCGACCTCGGACGCTGCGCGCTCGCCGAGGTGCCCGCCTCGGCGGTGCTGGTGGTCCGCGGTGGAGACGAGGCGGACTCCCCCATCCGCATGCCGAAGCCCAGCGACCTCGAGGCGAGCGTGCGCTTCGCGGCGGCGCAGGGCCGGGCGCGCCGCGCCAGCGAGGAGCAGGAGGAGGCGCGCGCCGAGGCGGACTGGCGCGGCGCGTTCCGCCGACTCCGGCGCGAGGTCGGCGCGCTCGAGGCCCGGCGGGAGCAGCTGAAGGAGGCCGTCGCGAACTCGGTCCCGACGAGCGACCCGAAGGATCCGCGCCGCCAGCTCGCCGAGGTGGAGGGCCGGCTCGCGAAGGCGCGCGACGCGCTCCAGGACCTCGAGCGGCAGGCGTCTTCCGCGTCCATCCCGCGCGCCTGGCGCGAGTGAACGAGCGGAGGGCCGCACCGCTACCGGAGCAGCTCCTTCACGAGGTGCGCCCCGAGGGAGGCCAGCCCCTGCTCCAGCGCGGCGGCGCCACGCGGCGTGGCGAGCGTGGCGCGCATCGGCTCGGGCGCGAGCCCGAGCTCCAGGTTGAGCCGGACCAGCACCGCCGAGACGGCCGGGGTGCTCTCGGCGGGCCGCACGTGGCCGCCGTGCTTCTCGATCCCCTTCGAGACCTTGTCGAGGAGCTTGTCGGCGGGGGTGCGGGGCCCCTGCTTCAGCTCGAGCGCGGCGGACACCCCGCGCTGCAGCGCCTCGACGACGCCCGGCGCCTCCAGGGCCTGGAGGAGCCGCTCGTGCGCCTCCTCCTCGTCGACGCTCATGGCGGCCGCGTAGGTGGGCGCGAGGAGCCGCGCCAGGGTCTTCCGCGGAAAGAGGTGGGGGACGCGCGGCGAGAAGGTCAAGGCGAGCTCCCGGGGGCCGCGCGGCCCGGGCCGTGCCGGCCCGGCGCCCGCCGCCACCAGGGTTGTCGCACGCGAGGCGACGCGCGTGGGGGCCTTTCGCGCCGCGCCTCATGCGGCGAGGGATCGCCCGGCCGCCTGCGCGGTCGCGGGGCGCCGGGCCGCCGGCCGGGACGGCGGCCGCCCCTTCGTGGCCGGTGCACGCACCGTGCGGCCACCGCGCCCGGGCGGTACGGGAAGAGCATGCGACGCGCGAACGCGCCGTCCGCCCCGGGTCAGCCCTGGCGCGAGCGCCTGCGCGACTTCTTCGCCGAGGAGATCTGGGCGGTCCGCGTGGCGGATCTCAAGCGTGGCCAGGCGCTGCTGTACCGGGCGAGCCGCGTCGGCTACTCGACGGTCCGCGGCTTCTTCGTCAGCCGCCTCACCGTCCGCGCCGCGGCGCTGACGTACTACAGCGTCCTCTCGGTCGTGCCGTTCCTCGCCTTCGCCTTCGCGCTCCTCAAGGGGTTCGGGGCGTACGCCAGCTTCATCGAGACGACGGTGCGGCCGTACCTCCACCAGACCTTCGGCGGCAACCCGGCGCTGCTCGGCTCGCTGGAGCGGATCCTCCAGTTCGTCGACCACACCAACGTGTCGACGCTGGGCGCGCTGGGGCTCGTCATCCTCGTCTACACCTGCGTGAGCCTCCTCTCGAGCGTCGAGGACACGCTGAACGAGATCTGGGGCGCCACCACCCGGCGCTCGTTCCTGCGCCAGGTGACGGACTACGTGACCCTCCTCGTCACCACCCCGCTCCTGGTGGTGGCGGCGGGGGCGGTGGCGACCGCGGCGCAGAGCTCGCGCTTCGTGCTCTTCCTGCGCGACGCGCTCGACCTCGGCGGGGTCATCGACTTCCTGCTGCAGTTCACCTCGCTCGCGGTGGTCGCGGTCGCGTTCTTCGTCATCTACATCATCCTCCCCAACGTGCGGATCCGGCCGCTGTCGGCCGCCCTGGGGGCGGCGGTGGCCGCGGTCCTCTGGCAGCTCGCGCTGGTGCTGTACGTGCGGCTGCAGGTGGGCGTGTCGAGCTACAACGCGCTCTACTCGGTGCTGAGCGCGATCCCGATCTTCCTGGTCTGGACCTACGTCTCGTGGGTGGTGGTGCTGGTGGGGGCGCAGGTCGCCGCGAGCCACCAGAACGAGCGGCTCGTCCGGCAGCGCTTCCGCGCGCGTCACGCCGACCAGGAGCTCCGGGAGACGCTGGCGGTGGTCGTCGCCGCCCACGTCGCGCGGGACTTCCTGTCCGGCGCCCCGGCGAGCGAGCCGGCCGCGCTGGCGGAGCTCGTCCACGTCCCCGCCCTCACCGTGCAGGAGATCCTGGACGCGCTGGTGCGCGCGGGCCTCCTGGCGCAGGCCGCCTCCGGGCGAGGCGTCCGCTACCTCCCGACCCGGGACCTCGACCGGATCCGCGTCAGCGACGTCCGGGACGCGCTCCGGCGCGAGGCGCAGGCGGAGCGGGTCCGGGCCGAGGTGGAGCGGCACCTCGAGCCGGGGCTGCGGCAGGTGCTCGACGCGGCCGAGGAGGAGCGGCGCGGCTCGCCGCTCAACGTGACCCTGCGCGAGCTCGCCGGGAGGGTCGGCGGCGCGGGGGTGCCCGAGCCGGCCGCGGCGGCTCGGCCCGGCGCCGCGCCCCCGGCCGCGGCGGCGATGGCTGCCGCCCCGCCGCGCAGCCCGCCGGTGCTCGACGCGAAGTGAATCCCGCGATCAGACGCGCAGCTCGCGGTCGTAGGGCTTGCCGAGCGCGGCCGGCCCGACCACCCGCGACCGCCGCGCCAGGGCGAGGACCACGATCACGAGCGCGTACGGCAGCATCACCGCGAACTCGTAGGGAAACTTGATCCCGCCCACCTGGAGCGAGAGCTGGAAGGCCTGCGCCAGGCTGAAGAGCAGGGCTCCGCCGACGATGCCCCAGGGGCTCCAGCGCCCGAAGTACACCAGGGCCACCGCGATGAAGCCGCGCCCGGCGACGAGGTCGTCCGCGAACATCTTCGCCTGGCAGAGCGACAGGTAGGCGCCGCCGAGGCCCGCCATCGCGCCGCCCAGCGCGAGCGCCTGGTACCGCACTCGCACGACGCTGATGCCCATGGAGTCCGCCGCGCGCGGGTGCGTGCCGACGGCGCGGACCCGCAGGCCCCAGGGCGTGCGGTGGAGCAGGTACCAGCTCGCCGGCACCGCCAGGAACGCGGCGTAGACGAGCGGGTTCTGGTTGAAGAGCACCGGCCCCAGGAGCGGCAGCCGGGAGAGCCCCGGGACGCGCCAGGCCGCCACGCCCTCGACGCCCGTGACGCCGCCGATGTGGCTGCGGAAGAGGGTGCCCGCCACGCCCCAGCCCAGCATCTGCAGGCCGATGCCGGCGATGCCCTGCGAGGCGCGGAAGGTCACGGTGACGACGGCGAAGAGGAGCCCGAGCAGCACCCCGGCTGCCATCGCGAGGGCGAAGCCGGCGAGGTTCGCCCAGGGCGCGAGCGGGCCGGTGCGCACGAGGTAGGGCGGCAGGAAGGCGAGGAACGCCCCCATGCACATGATGCCCTCGCACCCGAGGTTGAAGACCCCGGCGCGCTGGTTGAACATCTCCCCCAGCGCCGCGAGCAGCAGCGCCACCGAGAAGAACACCCCCAGCGAGAGGACGTCCTGGAGCAGGTGCGCGAGGCTCATGGCGCGGGGTCGCCCGGGGCCGCGCGCGCCGGCGTCGCGCCGCGCGCGGGGAAGAGCCGGCGCACGAGCCGGGCCGCGCGCTCCTGCGCGTAGGCGTCTCGCAGCGCCATGCGCGCCGAGACGATGGCGAGGATGATCACGCCCTGCAGCACCAGGATCATGTTGGCGGGCACGCCGGCGGAGCGCTGGGTCATGTCGGCGCCGACGAGGAGCAGCCCGAAGAACACCGCCGCCGGTACGATGCCGGCCGGGTGGAGCCCGCCGAAGAGCGCCACCACGATCCCGGCGAAGCCGTACCCGGAGGAGATGCCCTCGATGGCGCGGTGGTGGACCCCCAGCACCTCGACCGCCCCCGCGAGCCCCGCGAAGCCCCCGGCGAACAGCATCGCCACCAGGAGCGAGCGCTCGACCCGGATGCCGGCGTACCGCGCCGCCTTGCTCCCTGCCCCGGCCGCGCGCATCCGGTAGCCGAGCGTCGTCCGCCACAGGAGCAGCCAGACGCAGGCCGCGAGGGCGAGCGCGAGCAGGAGCCCGGCGTGGAGCCGCGTCCCGGGCACGAGCCGGTCGAGCCAGGCGGACCGCGGGAGCCGCACCGACTGCGGCGTGCCCGAGCCGGTCATGAGCTCGTCCGGGTCGATCATCGGCCCGCGCAGGAGGAAGGTGTAGAGCTGGGCGGCGATGTAGTTGAGCATCACCGTGCTCAGGATCTCGTTCACCCCGAGCCACGCCCGCAGCACCCCGGCGATCCCGCCCCAGAGCGCGCCGCTCGCGGCGCCGGCCGCCAGGCACAGCGGCAGGAGCGCGGGCCGGGGGAGGCCCGGCAGCGCCAGCGCCACCGCCGTGGCCGCGAGGACGCCCACCATGAGCTGCCCCTCGGCGCCGATGTTGAGGATCCCGCTCCGGAAGGAGATCGCGATGCCGAGCGCCACCAGGATGAGCGGCACCGCGCGGACCAGGATCTCGGTCGCGCCGAACAGGTCCTGCAGCGGCCCGGTCAGGATGACCGCGTAGGTCGCCCAGGGGCTCTTCCCGATGGCGGCGAGGACGAGCGCGCCCGCGCCCGCCGCCGCCAGCGCGGCCAGGAGCACCACCGCGCCCGCGTACAAGAGCCGGAACCTAGGCACGCGCCACCCCGGCCATGAGCAGGCCCAGCTGCTCCCGCGTCGCCTCGCGCGCCGGGAGCACGGCCAGGATCCGCCCCTTGCAGATGACGGCCACGCGGTCGGCGAGGTTCAGGATCTCCTCCAGCTCCTCCGAGACGAGCAGGATGCCGGCCGAGGCCTCGCGCAGCGCCAGGAGCTGGCGGTGGATGAACTCGCTCGCGCCCAGGTCCACGCCGCGGGTGGGGTACACGGCCACCAGGGCACGCGGCCGGCGCGCCAGCTCGCGCGCCAGGATGACCTTCTGGATGTTGCCGCCCGAGAGCGAGCCGGCGGCGACCCCGGTGGAGGAGCAGCGGATGTCGAAGCGCTCGCGGAGCGCGCGCGCGTGGCGCGCGATCTCGCCCAGCCGGAGCAGGGGCCCCCGGCTGAAGCGGCCGGTGGCGAAGTCCTTCAGGACGAGGTTCTCGGCGATGGAGAAGGAGGGGACGATGCCCTCGTGGTGCCGGTCCTCCGGGACGTAGCCCATGCCGCGGGCGATGACCTCCCTCGGCCCGCAGCCGGTGAGGTCCTGACCGTCGAGGTGGATGGTCCCGGCCTCGGCCGGGCGCAGCCCCGCCAGCGCGTCGGCGAGCTCGCGCTGGCCGTTGCCCGACACCCCCGCCAGCCCCAGGATCTCCCCCGCCCGCAGCTCGAGGTCGAGGCCGTCGAGGGCGAGGTGGCCGCGGTCGCCCCGCACGCGCAGCCCGCGCACCGCCAGGATGGGCGGTCCGGTCGCGGCGCCGCCGGCGTTGCGCGGGACCGTGACCTCGCGGCCGGTCATGAGCGCCGCCAGCTCGGCGGTGGAGTGATCGGCGGTGTGGCCGTTGAAGACCACCGCGCCGTGCCGGAGGATTGTGACGCGGTCGGAGAGCGCCTTCACCTCCTGGAGCTTGTGGCTGATGAAGATGATGGACAGCTCGGCCGTCATCCGCTTCAGCCGGGTCAGGAGGTCGTCGGTCTCCTGCGGGGTGAGCGCGGAGGTGGGCTCGTCGAGGATGAGGAGCCGCGCGCCGAGGCAGAGCGTCTTCACGAGCTCGACGCGCTGCTGCTCGCCCACCGAGAGCTGCCACACCTGGGCGTCGGGGTTCACCGGCAGCTCGTGGTGCTCGGCCACCTCCGCCACCCGGCGGCGCGCCAGGGCCAGGTCGAGCCGCAGCCCGTCGTGGAGCGATCTCATCCCCAGCGCGACGTTCTCGGCCACCGTCATGTTCGGCACCAGCATGAAGTTCTGGTGCACCATCCCCACGCCGCGGGCGTACGCGTCGGCGGGGGAGCGGAAGTGGACCGGCTCGCCGTCGAGGAGGATGCGCCCCTCGTCCGGCTGGTAGAGCCCGGCCAGGATGTTCATGAGCGTCGACTTGCCGGCGCCGTTCTCGCCCACCAGCGCGAGCGGCTCCCCGCACCGCACCGCGAGCGAGATCCCGTCGCAGGCGACCACGCCCGGGAAGCGCTTGGTGATCCCCTCCAGCCTGAGCTCGCCGATGGGCCCCGACGCCAGGGCGCCCGGAGCGGCGTCCCCGGCCGAGGAAGAGGACGGCGCGGCGGCGCGCCCCCGCGCCTCGCGCGCCTCGCGCGCCGGCCCGGGGGCGTGCGTGGGCGCTGGCCGCATCAGAACTTGACGCTCTTCCAGTCGAGCGGGAGCTTGCCGGCGGCGAGGCTCGCCCGGGCGGCGTCCACCTTGCCCCGGATCTCCTTCGTGAGGACCGGCCCCACGGCGTCGTTGTACTTGAAGACGAACCCGCCGTTCTTGAAGTTGAGGGGCAGGTTCTCGCCGCCGAGCACGCCCGCCTGGCGCTTCGCGACGAGCGTCTCGATCACCGGGACATAGTCGTAGCTGCAGGCCGCGACGACCTTGCTCCGCTCGGGGGTCGCGAGCTGGGCGACGTCCTGCCCGAGCCACCAGATCGGCTTGTCGTGGTAGGTGGCCACCGCCCGCAGCGCGCCGAGCGCCTGCTGCGACGAGCCGGTGAGGACGTCGGCGCCCGCCTTGACCTGGGTGTGGGCGAGCTCGGAGGCCTTCACGAAGTCCCCGAAGCTGCCGGTGTGCGCGACCTTGACCTCGGCCTTGGGGTTCACCGCCCGGACGCCCAGCACGAACCCGCGGTCGTAGCGGGCGGCATCGCCGCCGTCGACGGGGCCGACCACGCCCACCACGTTGGCCTTGGTGGCCAGGCCGGCGATGAGGCCGTTCAGGTACCCGGTCTCCTCGCTCTGGGGCATGTAGGTGAAGACGTTCTTCGGGCCGACCTCGGCGCTCGTGCCGAACGCGAAGGTGGTCTTCGGGAACTCGTCCGCCATCTCGAGGACCAGGTTCTTGTACTGGGCCCCGTGGCAGATGACGATGTCGAAGCCCTTCGAGGCGTACTGGCGCGCCGCCGAGCCGGCGTCCACCGGCTTCATCTTCTCGCTGTAGCTGTACTCGACCGCGGCCGGGCCGTACTTCTTCTGCACCGCCGTGATGGCGTCGTGCATGGACTGGCACCAGCCCTTGTCGTCCACCGTGGACTCGACGATGAGGGCGATGCGGACCTTGGCCCTGGGCGCGGCGGCCGAGGCGTCGAACGCGAAGAGCAGCGCGGCGAGCGCGAACAGCGTGTTCCTCATGGGCGGCTCCTGGTGAGGGGGCGGAGGCGTGGAACTCTAGCGGAGCTGCAAAGGGGGGACCAGGCGGGGGCCGCCGGAGCGGGGGCTCAGCCCTGGTGGCTGCCTCCGGAACGGGCAGGGGCCTGCTCGCTCTCGAGGCACGCTGCCGCCGCGGTCCTCCGCTGGAGGAGCTGCGCCGCCGCGGCGAGGGCGATCTCGGCGGGCAGCTTGCCGCCGACCCCCGGCAGGCCGATGGGGCAGGTGAGCCGCGCGAGCTCCGCCTCGGTCCGGCCCCGGCTGGCGAGCCGGCTCACGAACCGGGCGCGCTTGGTGCGAGAGCCGATGAGGCCGACGTAGCCCAGGTCGCCGCGCCGCAGCGCTGCCTCCACCAGCTGGAAGTCGAGCGCGTGGCTGTGCGTCATGACCACCACGTCCGCGCCCGCGGGGAGCGCGGCCAGCGCGTCCTCGGGCGCGTCGGTCACCACGCGCCGGACGCTGGCGGGCAGGGCGGCCGGGAACTCGCCCTCGCGCGCGTCGACCCAGCTCACGCGGCAGGGCAGGTCCGCGAGCAGCTTCACGAGCGCCTTGCCCACGTGGCCGGCCCCGAACACCGCCACCTGCCACGGGGGCGGCAGGACGAGCTCGAAGAGGAGCGTCGCCACGCCGCCGCAGCACTGGCCGAGCGTGGGCCCGAGCTGGAGCTCGCGGACGAGGGGGCCGGCCGCGCCGGGGTCGCGGGCCGCGGCCGCCAGCAGCTCGCGGGCGGTCTCCACCGCGGTGAGCTCGAGGTGCCCGCCGCCGATGGTGCCGTGGAGCGCCTCCGCGGTCACCACCAGCTTCGCGCCCGGCTCGCGCGGGGTCGAGCCGGCCACGCGCAGGAGGGTGACCAGCGCGGCCGGCCGCTCCGCCGCCGCGAGCTCCGCCAGCGCCGCGACCCAGCCCGTCACTCGGCCGCCTCCTCGAGCTCCGCCGGCGCCCGCCGCGCCCGCAGCTCCTCCACCGCGAGCAGCACGCGCTCCGGGGTGGCCGGCGCGTCGAGCCGCGGGGAGAGGCGGTGGTCCCCCACCGCGGCCACGGCGTCCTTCAGCGCGTGGAACACCGAGATGCCGAGCATGAGGGGCGGCTCGCCGACGGCCTTGGAGCGGTGGACCGACGCCTCCCGGTTGGGGGCGTGGAGCAGCGTCACCCGGAAGTCTTCCGGCACGTCGCCGCAGGCGGGGATCTTGTAGGTCGACGGTGCGTGCGTGCCGAGCCGCCCCGCCGCGTCCCACCACAGCTCCTCGGTGGTGAGCCAGCCCATGCCCTGCACGAACCCGCCCTCGACCTGGCCCAGGTCGACAGCCGGGTTGATCGAGCTGCCGCAGTCGTGGAGGAGGTCGGCGCGGAGCACCCGGTACTCGCCGGTGAGCGTGTCGATCTGGACCTCGGCCACGGCCGCCCCCCAGGCGAAGTAGTAGAAGGGGCGCCCCCGCTGCCGCCGCCGGTCGTAGTGGAGCTTGGGGGTGCGGTAGTAGCCGGTGGCCGAGAGCGAGACGCGCTCGCGGTGGGCGAGCGCCGCCAGCTCGGCGAAGCCGAGCGCCCGCCGGCCGAGCCGCGCCTGGCCGCCGGCGAAGACGACCTCCTCCGGCTTCCCGCCGAGCGCGGCCGCGGCGCAGGCGGCGAGCCGCTTCTTGATGGTGCGCGCGGCCGCCCGGGCCGCCTGGCCGTTGAGGTCGCTGCCGGAGGAGGCCGCGGTGGGGGAGGTGTTCGGCACCTGGTCGGTGGTGGTGGCCGTGATCTGGACCCGGTCCACGCCCACGCCGAGCTCGTCGGCGACCACCTGCGCCACCTTGATGAAGAGCCCCTGGCCCATCTCGGTGCCGCCGTGGTTCAGGTGGACGCTGCCGTCCGTGTACACGTGGACCAGGGCGCCGGCCTGGTTCATCTCGGTGGCGGTGAAGGAGATGCCGAACTTCACCGGGGTGAGCGCGATCCCGCGCTTCTGCCACGGGCTCTGCGCGTTGAAGCGGGCGATGGCGCGCCGCCGCGCCGGGTAGTCCGAGCTCCGCTCGAGCTCGGCCACCAGCTCCGGCAGGAGGTGGTCCTCGACCTTCATCCCGTAGGGCGTCTCGTCCCGCTCGCCGCGGCCGTAGAAGTTGCGGCGGCGAACTTCCAGCGGATCGAGCGCGAGCGCCCGCGCGATCTCGTCCACGATCTGCTCGATCGCCATCATCCCCTGCGGCCCGCCGAAGCCGCGGAAGGCGGTGTTGGAGACGGTGTTCGTCTTGCACCGGTGCGAGGTGATGGTGACGTCCTGCAGGTGGTAGCAGTTGTCCGCGTGCAGCATGGCGCGATCGTTGATGGCGCCCGACAGGTCCGGCGAGAAGCCGCAGCGCGACGCCAACGTGAGGTCGAGGCCGCGGATCCGCCCCTCGCCGTCGAAGCCGACCTCGTACTCGGCGAGGAAGTCGTGGCGCTTGCCGGTGAAGATCATGTCGTCGTCGCGGTCGAGCCGGAGCTTCACCGGGCGGCCGGTGCGCCAGGCGAGCAGCGCCGCCACGCAGGCGACCGGCGCCGCCTGCGTCTCCTTGCCGCCGAACGCGCCGCCCATGCGGCGCACCTCCACCGTCACCGCGCTGGCCGGGATCCCGAGCACCTTCGCCACCAGGTGCTGCACCTCGCTCGGGTGCTGGGTCGAGCTGTGGACCAGGAAGGTGCCGCCCTCGCGCGGCAGCGCCATCGCCACCTGGCCCTCGAGGTAGAAGTGCTCCTGGCCGCCGATGGCGAGCCGGCCGGAGAGCCGGTGCGGCGCGCGCGCGCGGGCGGCGGCGGAGGCGCCGCGCCGCAGCACCTGGGTCGGCAGCACGAAGGACCTGCGCGCCAGCGCCTCCTCGACGGTGAGGACGGCCGGCAGGTCCTCGTAGGCGATCCCGGCGCGGGAGGCCGCCGCCCGCGCCTGGTCGAGGGTCTCCGCCGCCACCGCGAAGAGCGACTGGCCCCAGTACTCGACGAGCCCGTCGGCGAAGACCTTGTCGCCCGGCAGCACCGGCCCGATGTCGTTCTCGGCCGGCAGGTCCCGCGCGGTGAGGACCGCCGCCACCCCGGGCGCGGCGGCCACCCCGGTCACGTCGAGCCGGGTCACCCGCGCGTGCGCCCGCTCGGAGAGGCGCAGGAAGGCGTGCAGGAGGTCGCGCGGCTCGGGCAAGTCGTCGACGTAGCGCGCCTCGCCCGTCACGTGCCGCCGCGCGCTGTCGTGGCCGAGCGGCGCGCCGACCGCGCCCGCCGCCTCCGGCCTGCTCTCGCGGGCGCGCCTCATGCCTCCTCCGGCGCGGCCAGGACGCGCGTCCCGGCCGGCGGCGCGGCGCGGCCGGGGGCGGTCTCGAGCTGGAACTTGCGGAGCAGGTTCTTCGCCACCAGGCGCCGGTAGCCGGCGGTGGCGCGCGCGTCGGAGATGGGGGCGAGCTCGCCGTCCAGCACCGGCAGGGCGGCGGCCACCGCCGCCTCGTCCCACGGGCGGCCGAGGAGCGCGCGCTCCGCGGCGCGGGCCCGCAGCGGCGTCGCGGCGGCCCCGCCGTAGCAGAGGCGCACGTCGCGCACGCGGTCGCCGGCGAGCGTCACCGCGAAGGCGCCGCACACCGCCGAGATGTCCTGGTCGAAGCGCTTCGAGACCTTGTAGGCGCGGAACGCCCGGTCCGGCGAGCGCGCCGGCAGCCGGATGGCGGCGATGAGCTCGCCCGGGCGGAGCGCCGTCTGGCGGTACCCGGTGAAGAAGCCGTCGAGCGGGAGCTCGCGGCGGGCGCCGCCCCGCTGGAGCACGAGGGTGGCGTCGAGCGCCAGGAGCGCGGGGAGGGTGTCGCCGATGGGCGAGGCGTTCGCCACGTTGCCGGCGAGGGTGCCCATGTTCCGGATCTGCTGCGAGCCGATGCGCCGGACGAGCTCGCCGAGATCGGGGTGGTGGGCCGCGAGCACCGCGTGGGCGTCGGCGTAGGTCACCGCTGCACCGAGCTCGAGGTGCGTGTCGGTCACGGTCACCCGGAGGAGCTCCTCGACCGAGGCGAGCGAGACGAGCGTCTCGAGGGTCCGGTGCTGCTTCGTCACCCACAGCCCGGCGTCGGTGCCCCCGGCGACGAGGCGCGCGCCCGGGTGGCGCTCCAGGATCTCGGCGAGCGCGGCGAGGGTGCGCGGGGCGAAGAACCGCCGCCCGCCGTGCTCGAGGGCGAGGGTGCCCTCGCGCCGGACGGACGCGAGCAGGGCGGCGAGCTGCGCCTGCTGGGCCGCCAGGGCGGAGCGCTCGCCCGAGGCGTACGCCTGCCGAGCGGCGGCGACGATGGGGCGGTAGCCGGTGCAGCGGCAGAGGTTCCCGGCGAGGACGTCGTCGAGCCTGCGGCGCGACGGCGCGGGCTCGCTCTCGTACAGCGCGACGAGCGACATGACGAAGCCCGGCGTGCAGAAGCCGCACTGCGAGGCGTGGCACGCCACCATCGCCTCCTGCACGGGGTGGAGCCCGCCGTCCGCGCCCCGGGCGTCCTCGACCGTGAGGAGCGCCTTCCCGTCGAGCGCGGGGAGGAAGAGGAGGCAGGCGTTCACGGCGCGGTAGCGCACCTCGCCGGCGCGGAGGTCGGCGAGCACCACCGTGCAGGCGCCGCAGTCCCCTTCGGCGCACCCCTCCTTCGTCCCGGTGCGGTGCTCGACCTCGCGCAGCCAGCGGAGGACGGTGAGGGTGGGGTCCACCCCGGCGAGCTCCCGGACCTTCCCATCGAGGACGAAGCGGATGCGGTCGCTCATGGCTCCCTGCTCAGCGCTCCACGCCGGAGAAGACGACCAGCGCCGCGCCCTCCGGTGGCGCGGCGAGGGCGCCGGCGAGCCCCGCGGTCCCGGTGGCGGAGGCCGCGACGGCGGTGTGCGCCCGGGCGAGCGCGTGCGCGCGCCGGAGCGCCTCCTCGCTCACCACCACCGGCGCGCCGCCGGTGGCGCGCATCGCCTCCGCGGTGGCCCACCAGTCGTAGGTCTCGTCGTCGAGGATGCCGTGCGCCACGCTCGCGGGGGTCTCCTCCCAGGGCCACATGAAGCGGGAGCGCGCGCGCGCCGCCGCGCCGAGCGGCGAGGGTCCGAGCCGCTCCCACGCGCGGGCGAGCGGCGCGCAGCCGGCCGCCTGCACGGCCACGAGGCGCGGGGGCCGCGCGAGCGCGCCGAGGCGCGCCGCCGTCGCGAACCCCTGGCCGAGCGCGCTCGCGAGCGCGCCGCCCCCGACCTGCACGAAGAGCGTCACCGGGGGCGCGCCCGCGGCGCGGAGCTGATCGGCGAGCTCGTAGGCGAGGGTGCGGCCGCCCTCGATGGCGAGCCCGTTCTCCGGACCCTGCACGCCGAAGGGGATCGCGCCCGCCTGGACCGCCTCGCGGAAGCGCAGGAAGCACGGGTCGCCCGCCTCGCCGGGGCGGCGCGGGCAGACGGCGACGGCCGCCCCCAGCTCGCGCAGGCGCGCGGTCACGGTCCCGCTCGCGTCGGGCGGGATGAAGACCTCGAGCGGCCAGTCCGCTGCGCGCGCGACGACCGCCGCCGCCAGGGCGGCGTTGCCGCAGGAGGCGATGGCGAGCCGGCGCCCGCGCAGGCCGTCGCCGGCCGGCAGCCGCGCCGCCTCCACCACCCGCAGGTGGAGCATGACCAACATGAGGTGGCGCGCCTTGTGCGAGCCGGAGACGTTGCCGGTCTCGTCCTTCACCCACAGCTCGCCCCGGAGCCCCGCCGCGCGCGCCAGCGCGGGCTCGGCGCCGAGCGGCGTCAGCCGGAACCCGCGGCCGTCCACGCGGGCGAGCGCCGCGTCGAGGCCGCCGGCGAGCTCCGCCCAGGCGGCGTCGGGCAGGCCCGCGGCGCGCGCCAGCCGGTAGGGCGAGAGCAGCGCGCGGTAGCGCAGGAAGGGGTCCGGCTCGCCGCCGGCCGGGAAGGGGCCGGGGGCGTCCTCGGGCACGAGGAGGTGGTCGGTGTCGTCGCCCGGGGCGCCTGCGTTCGGGCAGCGGAACGGCAGCGCGCGGGCGGCGTCGACCGCCGCCCCGCAGCCGTGACACACGAAGCGGACCTCCCCGCGCGTCATGCGGCGCGCGCGCCCGCGCCGCTCTTCGCGTTGAACTCGGCGATCATGGCGTCCCAGGCCGGCACGAGCTCGAGGAGCCCGTCCCAGAACGACTGACGCGCGCGCGCCACGAACTCCTCCACCGAGACGCCCTGCTGCTCGACCCAGGTGAAGTAGCCGAGGTTGAAGATGCGCTTGCGGTCGAGGTGCGAGAGCTCGAGCAGGTGGTCCGTGGCGGCGCCCGCCAGCGCGCGGCCGAACGTCTCGCCGGCCGACACGGCGTCGAACCGGCCGCCGAAGTCGCGGGCGGTGACCTTGGCCACCTCGCTGCCGTACATGGCGGCGCCGTCGGTGGCGACGGTGAGGACGACGTCGTCCGGGCCGAGGTCGAGGTACTTGGCCGTCTTGACGGCCGCGAGCAGGTTGCAGATGGACGAGAGTCCGAGGTCCCCGAGCCGCGCCACGAACGCAGGGGCGAGGCCGCGCCGCTCCACCAGGTAGCGCCGCCCCTCGTCGGTGTTGAAGAGCACGAGCAGCGTGTCGGTGAGCTGGTCGCTCACGCCCGCCACGAAGTCGGTGTTCATCACGTTGTGGATGTAGGGGAGGTGCTTGTCGCCGATGCCCTGGATGTTGTGCTCGCCGAAGCCGTTGTAGAGCAGCGTCGGGCACTCGAGCGCCTCGACCGCGACGATCTTCGCCCCGAGCCGCTCCTTCAGGTGATCGCCGGCGGCGAGGGTGCCGCCGGAGCCGGAGGCGGAGACGTAGGCGGCGAGCTTCGCGCCGGGCCGGCCCGCGGCGAGCGCGCCGAAGATCTTCTCCAGCGCCGGCCCGGTGCAGGTGCGGTGGACGAGGTAGTTCCCGAACTCGCAGAACTGGTTGAAGATGATGTTGGCCGGGTCGCGGTCGAGCGCCGCGCAGGTGTCGTAGATCTCCTTCACGTTGCTCTCGGACCCGGGCGTCCGGACGACGTCGCCGGGATCGCCCACCCACCGGTCGAGCCAGTCGAACCGCTCCTGGCTCATGTTCTCGGGCAGCACGGCCACGCCGCGGCAGCCCAGGATGCGCGAGATGGCGACCCCGCCGCGGCAGTAGTTGCCGGTGGAGGGCCACACCGCGCGGTGCCGGGTGGGGTCGAACTGCCCGGTCACCACCCGCGGCACGAGGCACCCGTAGGCGGCCAGCACCTTGTGGGCGTGGATCATGGGGAAGCGGTTGCCGAGCGCGAGCACGACGCGCGCCTTCACCCCCGTGAGCGCGGAGGGCAGCTCGAGGTGCTCGGGGACGGCGGCGATCCCGCGGCGGGTGGCGTCGTTGAACCAGTGCACCCGGAACAGGTTGAGCGGGTGCGGGCTGTCGGGGTCGACCGCGCCCAGCCGGGCGCGGATCGCGGCCGGGATGGTGCCGGGATCGCGCAGCTGGCCGAGCGTCGGCAGGACCACGCCGGCCTCGCGGAAGCGCCCCAGCGTGCGCGCGTACACGTCCTCGTCCACCACCGTCTTCTCGAGCCCCAGCCGCGCCATCGTGCCTTCCTTCCCGCGGGGCGGGGCGTGCCCGCCGCCGGTCCAGTCAGATCTTCGCCATGCGCTGCCAGAGGCGCGCCGCCTCGCGCTGCGCGGTCGCCGAGATGAGCTCCAGGTCCTCCGAGGCCAGCCGGCCGTCCTCCACCACCACCCGCCCGCCCACGACCGCGTGGCGGACCCGGCCGCGCTCCCGCACCACCGCGTCGCCGAGGCTCCCGGGGGCGAGCGGCTCCGGCGCCGCGCCGAAGCGCTCGGCCACGAGCGCGTGGCCGGCGGCGAGCCGGCCCGCCGGGCCCGGGTCGTCCGCGGCGGCGGCGAGCCGGAAGAGCGCCGCCTCCTCCACCGCCATGTCCGCCTCGAAGCCGTCGGTGCCGAGCGCGACCCGCCGCGCGTGCCGCAGGGCGCGCGGATAGCCGACGCGGTTCGCCTCGTTGGAGCGCGGGTTCTGGACGAACCAGCAGCCGCGCGCGTCGGCCAGGGCGACCTCGTCCGGCCCGAGGTGGACGCCGTGGGCGAGGATGGACCCCGGCGCGAGCGCGCCGAGCGCCGCGAGGCGCTGCAGCGGGCCCTCGGCGCCGCGCGCCCGCGCGTCGGCCACGTCGGCGCCGTCCTCGGCCACGTGGACGTGCAGGGCCGTGCCGAGCTCGCGCGCGAGCTCGCCGGCGGCGCGGACCGTGGCGTCCGAGACCGTGAAGCTCGCGTGGAGCCCCACCAGCCCGCGCACGAGCGGCCCTGCGGGGACGCGCCGGCACTCGTCGAGGCCCCGCCGCGCCTCGTCCGGCCCGGAGTTGCGCTCGGTCGCCCCGTAGCAGAGGAGGGCCCGCATCCCGAGCCGCTGGCACTCCTCGGCCAGGAGAGCGAGCGATCCCTCGATGAAGCGGGGCGACTCGTGGTGATCCACCACCGCCGTGGTGCCGGCGAGGAGCGCGCGGGCGAGGTAGTCGCGCGCGCCCGCCCGCAGCGCGTCGGCGTCGAGCGCGCGGTCGAGCCGCCACCACACCCGCTCGAGGATCTCGAGGAACGTCCGCGGCGGCGGGACCGGGGGCGGCATGCCGTGGCGCGCCAGCCCGCTGTAGAGGTGCGTGTGGGCGCAGACCGCGCCCGGCCCGATCTCTCCGTCCGGGCAGGGCAGGCGGCGCGCGCCCTCCGGCGCGGCGGCGACGACGAGACCTCCGGCGATCGCGACGGTGCGCCCGGCGCGGTCCGGGCCGATGACGAGCGATGAAGTCAACGACCCAGTATCAGCGGAAGCCCGGGCCCGTTCAAGCGTCCGCCGGCGCCACGCCGGGGCCTCGCCGCGAGCCCGCGCTTGACCTCCGTGACGCGCCGCGTGCTTCAATGCCGGCCATGGCGGAGACCCTGGTTCGCGGCGGGACGGTGGTGACGGAGGCGGGCCAGCGGCGGGCCGACGTGCTGTGCCGGGACGGGCGGGTGGCGGCGGTGGGCGAGGCGCTCGAGGCGTCGCCGGGCGCCGAGATCGTCGACGCGGGCGGCTGCTTCGTCCTGCCGGGCGGGGTCGATCCCCATACGCACCTGCAGCTGCCGACCATGGGCACGGTGGTCGCGGACGACTTCCTCTCCGGGACGGCGGCCGCCGCCGCGGGCGGGACGACCACGCTGCTCGACTTCGTCGGGCCCGAGCGCGGCCAGTCCCCGCTCGAGGCGCTCGCGCAGTGGCAGGCGTGGGCGGCGCGCTCTACCGTCGACTACGGGCTCCACATGACGGTGTCGTGGTGGGGCGAGCGCTTCGCGGCCGAGATGGCGCCGCTCGTCCGCGAGCACGGCGTCACGAGCTACAAGTTCTTCCTCGCCTACAAGGGCGGGCTCATGCTCCCCGACGAGCAGATCGTCGAGGGCTTCGTCCGCTGCCGCGAGCTCGGCGCGCTGCCGCAGGTCCACGCCGAGAACGGCGAGCTCATCGCGTATCTCCAGCAGGAGCTCCTGGCGCGCGGCGTCACCGGGCCCGAGGGCCACCCGCTCTCGCGGCCGCCGCAGCTGGAGGGCGAGGCCACCCTGCGCGCGGTGACCATGGCGGAGGTGGTCGGCGTGCCGCTCTACGTCGTGCACGTCTCGGCCGCCGAGGCTGCCGAGGCCATCGGCCGGGCGCGGCAGCGCGGCGTGAAGATCGTCGGCGAGACCTTGCCCGGCTTCCTCGCCATCGACGACTCGGTCTACGCGGACCCCGACTTCGACGTCGCCGCTGGGCACGTCATGAGCCCGCCCTACCGGCCGAAGGGGCACCAGGAGGCGCTCTGGCGGGCGCTCGAGGCGGGCGCGCTCAGCACCACCGGCACGGACCACTGCTGCTTCACGACCGCCCAGAAGCGCGCCGGCGCCGACCGCTTCACCCGCATCCCGAACGGCTGCGGCGGGGTGGAAGATCGCCTGCACGTGCTGTGGCACCTCGGCGTGAACGGCGGGCGCCTCACGCCGGAGCGGTTCGTCGCGCTCACGTCCTCGAACGCGGCGCGCGCCTTCAACCTCTGGCCGCGGAAGGGCTCGCTCGAGGTGGGCGCCGACGCCGACGTGGTGGTGCTCGATCCGGCGCGGACGAAGACGCTCTCGGCCCGCACCCAGCACCAGCGGACCGACTTCTCCGTCTGGGAGGGCCGGGAGGTGCGCGGCGTGGTGGTCCACACCCTCGCGCGCGGGCGGCACGTCTGGGCCGACGGGGACCTGCGGGCGGAGGCCGGCTCCGGGAGATACCTGCCGCGGGCGCCGTTCGGGCCGGTGTACCAGGGCGCGATCGGGTAGCGGTCCTCCACGGGCCGCCGGTGGCCCGTGGAGGATTTACTACGCCGGCGGCTCCCGAGCTAAGGCGCCGCGTAGACCTCGAGATCCGTGAGCACGGGGTACGTCGCCCCGGCGTAGTCCGCGTCGCACTGGGCCGAGGCGGCGGCCCCGACCCGGCACGCGTAGGTACGCCCGAGCGCCAGGCCCACCTGGTCCTTCAGGTTGGTGAGGAAGTCCTGGCCGCCCCCGAACCCGGGGCCGTAGTTCACGCAGTCGTAGACGGCGTACCCCGAGGTGCTGCTGACGAGCCCGTGCTTGAACGCGTTCGTGAGCGAGAAGAGGAAGGCCGACGAATCCGGCTTCCAGTCGCAGGCCTTTTCGCCCCAGGGGAGCGAGGTGTATCCGCCGAAGAGGGCTCCCGTCGTGCTCTTCGCGACGAAGAAGGTGCGCCCGCGCCGGTCGCACCGGTTGTGGAACGCAAGCGCGCTGGACGTCCCGAAGGAGAAGCCCACGTTGTCCCGGGTGGCCTTGTAGCAGAGCGACCACGGCGTGTTCGAGGCCAGCCCCGCCCAGCTGGTGATCTGCTGGATCGCCGCCGCGTCCACGAGCGGCGGCGGGGTCTGCGCCGCGCTGCACACGTAGGCCGTCGAGCCGCCGGCGTCGAGGGCGGCGCCACCGTTCGGACAGTTCACGTCACCGGTCGCCAGCGGCGTGAGCGTCACCGACTGGCCGGCGGAACCCTGTGGGCCAGCCGGGCCCTGCGGCCCCACTGGGCCGACTTCGCCCCGCGCGCCCTGCGCACCCTGCGGCCCCGCCGCGCCGGTCGCGCCCTGCGGCCCCGCGGGCCCCGTCGCCCCCTGCGGCCCCTGGAGCCCCGGCAGGCCGTCCACGCCGGAGGGGCCCATCGGGCCCGGGATTCCCATCGGGCCCTGCGGTCCCTGCGGGCCCATCGCGCCGGTCGGGCCCACGGGGCCGGCGGCGCCGGTCGGACCGGGCAGACCGCTCGGGCCCATCGGGCCGGGGGGGCCGCCGGGGCCCATGAAGCCCATCATGCCCTGCGGACCCTGCGGCCCCGTCGAGCCCTGCGGCCCCGCCGCGCCGTTGCAGGCGTAGGCCGTCGCGCCCTGAACGACGAACTTGGTCCCGCCCGCCGGGCAGGCCGGGTCGCCGACCGGGAGCGGGATCGCCGTCATGGAGGCCGAGGCGCTGGCCGGAGCCTTCGTGTTCCACCTCACCTCGAGCTCGCGCCTCCGGCAGCTCTCGCGGCTGGCGTCGATGAGCCGGAGCTCGTGCGCGTGCTCCTGGACGCAGCCGGTGAACGTGCCGTCCGCCGCCGGGATCGAGGCGAGCGCGAACGAGGGGACCAGGGCCAAGGCGAGGATCACTCTCATGGAGTCCTCCGGGGTGAGCTGAACGGAGGGTGACGCTACTCCGTCCCGTGAACGGCTGACAGGCAAATGAGCGTCAGGCGAACGCGGTACCTCAACCCAGCGTGAACAGGACGATCTCGACGTAGGGTGAAAGGTGCGACCGCGGCTCACCGCGGCTCCGCGCACATCGGGTATGCAGATGGGCGCGTGGCGGCGGAGGTCGGGAGAGGTCGTCGCGGAGCTTCGATCGCTCGCGGCCTTCAGCCCGCGCGGACCGGGCTCGCGAGCACGCGCCCGGGGAACGGCCGCGGCACCGTGAACGTGCCGTGGTCGAGGACGCGGTGGCCGTGGACCCACACGGCGTCGATGCCGGCCGGCGGGACGAGCGGGTCGAGGTAGTCGTTCCGCTCGCCCACCGTCGCCGGGTCGAAGAGCACGAGCGACGCGTCGGCGCCCTCGCGGAGCGCCGGATCCGGCAGGTGGAGGAAGCGGCAGGGGAGGGTGGCGAGCCGCCAGACCAGCTGCTCGAGCGGGATCCCCAGCTCCCGCCCCATGCGCAGCGCCCTGGGGAAGGCGCCGAGCGCCCGCGGGTGCGGCTTCTGCCCGGGCCCGGGCATGAGGCCGTCGGTGCAGAGCGCCATGGTGGGCCGGCGGAAGAACCGCTCGACGGTGGCCTCGTTCCCGTAGTGGCTGATGATGGCCACCTCGCCCTCGTTCGCGACGAAGAAGTCGAACACCGCCTCGTAGGCCGCGTCCGAGGCGGGGTCGGCGGCCCCGGCGGCGCGCGCCACGTCCGCGAGGCGCTTGCCCAGGAACGCGTCGCCCACGCCGGGCTTCACCCCGGCGAGCTGGATGCCACCCAGGCCGCCGCAGAAGTGGATGAAGTTGTCCCAGCTGCGGGAGTCGTGGCGCATCTTGTCCGCCAGCGCGCGCCGCGCCCCCGGGTCGCGGAGCCGCGCCAGGAACTCGCCGCGCGAGCCGGCCCGCGCCTCGGGCGGGAAGATCGCGTCGCCGGTGGTCGAGCCGGCGGTGTACGGGTACATGTTCTCCATGGTCGGGACGAGCGAGGCGGCGTCGCGCAGCACGGCCTCGAGCTCCCCGATCTTGGCGTAGTTGTCGGCGCCCGCGATCTTCGAGTGCTCGTTGCAGTACCCGCCGCCCCCGTCCACCGCCGCCGCGACGACCTCCTTGAGGCTCGCCACCACGTTGTCGCTCTCGGAGCGCAGGTGCGGGAAGAGCGCGCCCGGCTTCACCTCGTTGAAGGCGCGGACGAGCGCCGTCAGCTCGCGCTGGTCGCAGTAGACGGCCGGGTTGTAGACGAGGCCGGTGGAGAGGCCGAGCGTGGCGGGCGCCTCCCGCCGCACCACCTCGGCCATGGCGGCGATCTCCGCGTCGGTGGCGACGCGGGCCAGGTTGTGCATCACCACCCGCCGCACCGCCGAGTGGCCCAGGTGGAGGCCCAGGTCGGTGACGGACCGGCCGCGGTGCCAGGCGAGGAACTCGGCCACCGAGCTCCAGGTCCAGGGCCCGTCGACGGCGCCGTCGAGCGGCTTCAGCTGCGCGGCGTACTGCGAGCGCTGCGCCTCGGTCACCGGGGCCGGCGAGAGCCCGTCCACCCCGCAGATGCGCTTCGTCACCCCGCCGCGCAGCGCGAGCTCGCAGGCGCGGGGGAGCCCGTGCTCGCCCAGCGCCGTGCCGCCCAGCGCGCCGTGGTTGTGGGTGTCGACGAAGCTCGGCGCGAGCGCGCGGCCGCGCGCCTCGATCACCTCGGCGCCGAGCGCCTCCGAGCGCGAGACCGAGCCCAGCCGCGCCACGCGGTCGCCGTCGAGGAGGGCGTCGCCGGCGAACGGCGCGGTCTGGCCGTCGCCGAGGACGAGGAGCGCGTCGCGGACGAGCTGGCGGCTCACCGCGCCAGCTCGAGGACGAGCCGGAGCAGCACCTCGGCCCCGGCGGCGAGGTCGGCCGGCTTCGTGAACTCCTCCACGTTGTGGCTCACGCCCTTCACGCTCGGGACGAAGATCATGCAGGCGGGGCAGACGGCGGCCAGGATCTGCGCGTCGTGCCCGGCCCCGCTCGGCAGGCGCTTCACGGACAGGCGCAGCTCCTTCGCGATCGCCTCCACCCGCGCCACCAGCGCCGGCGCGAAGGCCACCGGCTTGAACCGCGCCAGCGAGCGGCGCGCGACCTTCACCCCCTCGGCCGCGGCGGTCTCCTCGACGAAGGCGAACAGGCGGCGCTCCGCCTCCTGGAGCCGCGCCTCGTCGGTGTTGCGCAGGTCCACCGTCATCACCACCCGGTTCGCCACCACGTTGACGAGGTTCGGGAAGAGCGTGAGCGCCCCCACCGTCGCCACCTGGTGGCCGCCGAGCTCGCGCGCCAGCCGGCGGGCGAAGACGGCGATCTCCGCCGCGACGTAGCCCGCGTCGTGGCGGAGCCGCATGGGCGTGGTGCCGGCGTGGTTCGACTGGCCGGTGAGGGTGAGCTCGGTCCAGGAGATGCCCTGCACCCCCTCCACCGCGCCGATGGTGAAGCCCTCCTCCTCGAGCACCGGGCCCTGCTCCACGTGCAGCTCGACGTAGGCGTGGACCTTGCCGGGCCCGCCCAGCGGGCCGTCCCCGGCGTAGCCGATGCGCGCCAGGTTCTCCCGCACCGTCGTGCCGTCGATGCCCACCGTGGCGAGCGCCCGCTCGAGCGGCAGGGCGCCGGCGTACACCAGGCTCCCCATCATGTCCGGCTGGAAGCGCGAGCCCTCCTCGTTGGTGAAGAAGGCCACCGCCAGCGGCCGTCGCGTGACGACCTTCGCGTCGTTCAGCGCCGCGACCACCTCGAGCCCGGCCATGACGCCCAGGTTGCCGTCGTAGGGCCCGCCGGTGCGGACGGTGTCGATGTGGCTCCCCACCATGACGGGCGGGCCGTCCTCCTGGCCCTTCCGGATCCCGACCGCGTTGCCGATGCCGTCGACGGTGACGGTGAGCCCCAGCTCGCGCATCCAGCGCACCACCTGGTCGCGGCCCGCCTTGTCCTCGTCGGTGAGCGCGAGCCGGCACACGCCGCCGCCGGGGAGCGCGCCGTGCCGGGCCAGCTCCGCCAGGCGCCGCGAGAGGCGCTCGCCGTCGATCCTCGGGTCGTTCGTCATGCGGTTCCTCCGTCGGCGCCTAGTGCCAGCGCTCGCGCTCCTGGTCCGGGATGCGCCCCACGTTGATGGCGCGGGCGGCCGGCGAGTCCTTCATGGGCAGGCGCGTCCGGCGCACGCCGTCGAACGCCTCGAGCGCCGCCGCCACCGCGCCGGCGGTGGGCACGAGCCCGATCTCGCCCACGCCCTTGGCGCCGAACGGCCCCTCCGGCTCGGGGTCCTCGACCAGGATCACCTCCACCTCCGGCATGTGCTGCGCGCGCAGGACGCCGATGTCGCGCAGCCGGAAGGTCACCGGCATGCCGTCCTGGCAGGGCAGCTCCTCGGTGAGCGCGTAGCCGAGGCCCATGTGCACCGAGCCCTCGATCTGCGCCTCGCACTGCTGCGGGTTGATGGCGCGCCCCACGTCGTGGGCGGCCACCACCTTCTCCAGCTTGCCGGCCGCGTCGAGCACCACCATCTGGGTGGCCCAGCCGAAGGAGGTGTGGGTCTTGATCTTCCCGTGCTTCGTCTCGCCCGGCGCGGTGGTGTCGTCGATGACCACCTGGCCCACGTACTCGCGGCCGGCGAGGTCGGAGAGCGTCATCCCGCGGTCGAGGTCGGCGCGCAGCTTCGCCGCCGCGTCCACCGCGGCGCGGCCGCCGAGGAGCGTGGCGCGCGAGCCGGTGGTCTGGCCGGCGCCGAGCTCGAACTTCGTGTCCACCCGCGGCCGGAAGGTCGCGGCCGGCAGCCCGGTCACCTCCACCGCGCACTGGGTGAGCACGGTGAGCAGGCCCTGGCCCATCTCGGTGAAGCCGGCGTGGAGCGCGACGGTGCCGCCCGGCTCCACCACCAGCCGGCACTTGCCCTGCTCCACCACGCCGTTGCCGATGCCGGAGTTCTTCACCCCGCAGGCGACCCCCACCGCCCGGCCCGCGGCGCGGGCGGCGTAGTAGGCGTCCTTCACCGCCAGCAGGGTGCGCTCGAGCCCGACCGACTTCTCCAGCACCTGGCCGGTGGTGAAGGTGTCCCCCAGCCGCAGCGCGTTGCGCCAGCGCATCTCCCAGCCGTCGAGGCCGGCCTTGGCGGCGAGGAGGTCGAGGCAGCCCTCCATGGCGAAGCTGGTCTGGTTCACGCCGAAGCCGCGCATAGCGCCGCAGGGCGGGTTGTTGGTGTAGGCCGCCGTCGCCTCCACGTCGACCGCCGGGACCGCGTACGGCCCGCAGGCGTGGCCGGCGGCGCGCTCCAGCACCTTGCCGCCCACCGAGGCGTAGGCGCCCGAGTCGCCGAGGAGCCGCACCCGGGCGGCGGTGAGCTTGCCGGCGGCGTCGCAGCCGACGGTGTAGCTCATGGTGATGGGGTGGCGCTTCGGGTGGAGCCGGATCGACTCCTCGCGGTTGAGCGTCACCCGGACCGGCCGTCCGGTGAGGCGCGCCAGCACCGCCGTCTGCGCCTGGATGCTCATGTCCTCCTTGCCGCCGAAGGCGCCGCCGTTCGGCACCAGCTCCACGAAGACCCGCTCCTCGGGCTCGCCCAGCACCGAGGCCACCTGGCGCCGGTCGTCGAAGATGCCCTGCCCCTGCGAGTAGAGGTGGAGCCGGCCGTCGGGGAGCGGCACCGCCAGCGCCGCCTCGGGCTCGAGGAAGAGGTGCTCGATGCGCTGGGTGCTCCAGGTGCCGCTCACCACGTGGGCGGAGGCGGCCAGGGCGGCGTCCACGTCGCCCCGCGCGTAGCGCGTGAACGAGAGGATGTTGGCGTGCTTCGGGTTCACCTGCGGCGCGCCCGGCTTCACCGCCTCGGCGGGGTCGAGCACCGGCGGCAAGGGCTCGTACTCCACCTCGACGAGCTTCGCCGCCTCGCGCGCGGCGCGGGGGCTCTCGGCCGCCACCGCCGCCAGCACGTCGCCGACGGCGCGGACCTCCTCGCCCTCGGCCACGAAGCAGGGCCAGTCCTGGTACAGCATCCCGACCCAGCGGTCGCCGCGGACGTCCTTCGCCGTGGCCACCGCCACCACGCCCGGCGCCGCCCGCGCCCGCGAGGTGTCGACGCGGAGCACCCTGGCGCGCGCGTGCTGGGACAGCACCACCACCCCGTGCAGGAGCCCGGGGACGTCGAGGTCGGCGACGAAGGGGCGGGCGCCGAGCGCCAGCTCGCCGCCCTGGTAGCGCTGGAGCGGCTGGCCCACTCCGCCGTCCGCGACCGGCACCGGCCGCGGGCCGCCGCGCTTCGCGGCGTGGATGAGCTCCACCGCGTCGATGATCTTCACGTAGCCGGTGCAGCGGCAGAGGTGACCGTCGAGCGCCTTCGCGATCTCGGCGCGCGAGAGCAGGCGCTCCGGGTCGGTGAGCCACTTGATGCGCAGGGTGAGCCCGGGCGTGCAGAAGCCGCACTGCACGCCGGCCGCGACCTGGAACGCGTCGGCGTACAGCTTCCGCTCCGCGTCGGGGACGCCCTCCAGCGTCAGGATCGACTTTCCGTCCACCTTCTCGGCGGGGACGGCGCACGAGTTCTTCGGCGCGCCGTCGACGAGCGCGAGGCAGGCGCCGCACTGGCCCTGCGGCGCGCAGCCGTCCTTCACGGAGCAGATCTTGAACCCCTGCCGCAGCACCTCGAGCAGCGACTGGCCCGGGTGCACCTCGGCCTGGCGAGCCTGCCCGTTGAGCGTGAACCGGATCGTCTTCATCGGCGTGCGGCCTCTCGTGGCGGCGGCCCCGGGGGCGGGGCGCCCCGGCGCGCGCTCCTCGTGAAAAAGGCGCGTCGAACGGGGCGGTTACGCTCTGGACGGTAACGCAGCCGCGCGCGCCGATCAATCGGACGCGATGAGTCCAGTTGCTTCGGCAGAGGGTGCTGCGGCAGGATCGCCGCTCACCCTTTCGACCGATCGAGCATGGCCGAGCTGACCCCCATCCCGTTCGGCGTGCTGGTCGCGCGCCTCTTCCGCGAGCTCGCCGAGAAGCAGGCCGCCTTCGACCTCCCCGCGGCGCGCTTCGTCCTGGGCGACCCGGCGCGCGACCTGTCGGTGTCCATCCACGGCCACCGCGCCTCGAGCCCGTTCGGGCCCGCGGCCGGCCCCCATACCCAGCTCGCCCAGAACCTCGTCCTCGCCTGGCTCGCCGGCAGCCGCGTGCTGGAGCTCAAGACCGTCCAGGTGAAGGACGACCTCGTCATCCCCCGGCCTTGCATCGACCTGCATACCGTCGGCTTCAACGTGGAGTGGTCGCAGGAGCTGTCGCTCGAGCAGTCGCTCGAGGAGTACGTGAAGGCGTCGATGCTCATCGAGCTGCTGAAGGCCTCGGGGATGGCGCCCGGCTTCGGCGACACCGTCTTCGACATGAGCGTCGGCTACGACCTGGCGGGCATCCGCTCGGAGCGGGTGCGCGCCTTCATGGCGGGCCTCCTCGACGCCCGCCCCATCGTGGAGCGGCTGCGCGCGCAGATCCCCGCGCCGTGGGCGCACCTGCGCGACCTGCCCTTCACCACCCGCGTCTCGGACACCCTCACCCTCTCCACCTTCCACGGCTGCCCGCCGGACGAGATCGAGCGCATCGCGGCCTTCCTCCTGCGGGAGGTGGGGCTGCACGTGGTGGTGAAGCTCAACCCCACCCTCCTCGGTGAGGAGGGCGTGAGCTCCATCCTCCACGAGCGGCTCGGCTACCGGGAGCTGGTGGTGCCGGAGGGCGCGTTCGAGAAGGACGCGAAGTGGGAGCAGGTGGTGGGGTTCGTGGAGCGGCTCGGGGCGGTCGCGGCGGAGGCCGGCCGCGGCTTCGGCGTGAAGTTCACCAACACGCTGCTCGTCCGGAACCACCGCAGCTTCTTCCCGCCGACCGAGAAGGAGATGTACCTCTCCGGCCCGCCGCTGCACGTGCTGGCGATGGCGCTCGTGCGTCGCTTCCGCCGCGCCTTCGGCGACCGCTTCCCCATCTCCTTCTCGGCCGGGATCGACGCCGGCAACTTCGCCGACGCGGTCGCCCTGGGCCTCAAGCCCGTGAGCGTCTGCAGCGACCTCCTGAAGCCGGCCGGGTACGGCCGCGCCCGGGGCTACTTCGCGGAGCTCTCGCGCCGGATGGACGCGGTGGGGGCGCGCGATCTCGACACCTTCACCCTCCTCGCCTACGGGCATGCCGCCGCGGCGCTGGCGCAGGCAGGGCTCCCGGCCGAGGCCGCTGCGGCCTGCCGCACCGCGCTCGCGAGCGGCGCGGACCTCCGCGCCGCGGCCGGGGAGGGCTTCCCGCGCTGGGTCTCCGCGGCGCGGCTCCTCGACACCGAGACCTACTGCGAGCGCGTGCTCGCGGACCCCCGCTACGCGCTGCCGCGGAACAGCACCCCGCCGAAGAAGGTCGGCAGCCAGCTCGCGCTCTTCGACTGCCTCACCTGCGACAAGTGCATCCCGGTCTGCCCCAACGACGCGAACTTCACCATCCCGGTCCCGCGCGGCGAGGTGGCGCTCGAGCGGCTCGTGCCGATCGCGGGCGGCTTCCGGGCCGAGCCGGCCGGAGTCCTCTCGCTCGCGAAGCCGCGGCAGATCGCGAACTTCGCCGACGCCTGCAACGAATGCGGGAACTGCGACGTCATGTGCCCGGAGGACGGCGGCCCCTACGTCGTGAAGCCGCGCTTCTTCGGCAGCGTGGCCGCCTGGGAGGCCGCCGCCGGCCTCGACGGCTTCGCGCTCGAACCGATGCCGGGCGGCCTCCGCATGCACGGCCGCCTCGGCGGCCGCGCCTACGTGGTCGAGAGCGGCGGGGCGCGGGTGCGCTACCGCGGCGACGGCTTCGACCTCGCCCTCGACCTCGCCGATCCGGCCCGCACCGCCGAGGGCCAGGCCGCGGGCCCGGTGGACCTCGCGCCGCTCCGGATCATGGAGCTCCTGCGGGCCGGCGTGACCGCCCCCGGCGCCGTGAACTACGTGAGCGCGGCGCTGGCGCAGCCTGCCTGAAGGCCCGCGCCCTACTCGACCGCGACTGCGACGACCTCGACCTCGACCTCGACCGCGACCGCGACCGCGACCGCGACCTCGATCGCGCCCGCGCCCGCGCCCGCGCCCGCCCCGCCCCGCGACCGCCCTGCGGACGGAACCGGCCGCGGACGGGCGGCGGGGTGGCCCTCCGAAGGAGCGTAGGCGACCTGCGTGAGGCTCCCGCCCGCCGTACCGCCGCCAGCAACGCCGGTGCCACGCCGACGCGAGGACCTCGTGCGCCACGCCGGCGTGGCACGTTGCGTTGCTCGGCCTCGAGCGTTTCTCGGCCGGCCGCCGTACCAGGCCGGAAGGTCGTCCGGAGCGACGCCGGAGGGCCACCCCGACGCCCGCTCGGAACCGCTGCCTCGCGGACGATCCCCCGTGCCTGTCGCGCACGCGCTACGTCGCCGGAGGCTCCGGCCGCCGCAGCGCCGCCACGAGCTGCGCCAGGATGGAGACCGCGATCTCGCCGGGGGATACCGCGCCGATGGGGAGCCCGACGGGACCGCGCAGCCGCGCCAGGTCGCCCGGGCCGAACCCCATGGCCGCGAGCCGCTCCAGGCGTCCGGCCTGGGTGCGCGCGCTCCCCAGGCAGCCCACGTAGAACGCCTCGGATCGCAGGGCGGCGGCGAGCGCGGGGTCGTCGAGCTTGGGGTCGTGGGTGAGCGTGACCACCGCCGTGTGCCGGTCGAGGCCGGCGCGCGCGAGCGCGGCGTCCGGCCACTCGACGGCCAGCGCCGTCCCGGGGAAGCGCTCCTCGGTGGCGAAGGCGCGGCGGGGGTCGATCACGAGCACGTCGTAGCCGGCGAGGCGCGCCATCGGCGCGAGCGCCTGCGCGATCTGCACCGCGCCCACCAGGACGACGCGCACCGGCGGATTGAACGCGCGCAGGAAGAGCGCCCCGCCGGGCGTCTCCACCACCCCGGTGCGATCGCGCAGCGACGCCTCGCGCGCCGCCTGCGCTAGCGCGGGGTCGAGGCCGGGGTCGGGGGCGTGCGGCCGGACGAGGCGCGGCGCGCCGGTGGCGACCTCCGTCGCGAGCACCACCGGCTCCTTCGCCGCGAGCGCGGCGAGCAGCTCGCGCACGAGCTCTCGCCCGGGCCGCTCGACGTACACCTGCAGCGCGCCGCCGCAGGCGAGCCCGACCTGCCAGGCCCGCTCGTCCGTCACCCGGTAGTCGAGGACGCGCGGCGGTCCTCCGCCGGCGATGACCTCCAGCGCGGCCTCGATGACGGCCGCCTCGACGCAGCCGCCCGAGACCGAGCCCACGAACTCCCCGCGGGCGTTCACACCCAGCAGGCTGCCCGGCCGGCGCGGCGCCGAGCCCCAGGTGCGCATCACCGCTGCCAGCGCCACGCCCAGCCCCGCGTCCGCCCAGGCCGCCAGCCGCTCCAGCACCTCCGCCTGCTCGCTCACCGGGGCTCCTCCTCGCCCAGCCGCGCCCGCGCCGCCGCCAGATCCTCCGCCACGTCCACGTCGGCGAGCGCCTCGGCCGGCCAGTCGGCGAAGGCCGCCTCGGCGAGGTGGCGGCGCGTCACCTCGCGGCCCCGCCCGTCGCCCGCGCCTCCGCGCAGCTCGGGGAAGAGCGCGCGGGCGTAGAGGGTCGGCGGCGCGAGCACCGCGCCGTAGCGGGAGGCCACGAGCGGCGCGCCGGTCTCGCGGAAGCGCGCCACCAGCGCCTGGATCATCCCGGCGCCGACGAAGGGCATGTCCGCGAGCAGCACCACCGCCGCCTCGGCGTCCGGCGGGACCGCCGCCAGCCCGGCGTCGAGCGAGGTGTTCATCCCGGCGGCGTGGCGCGGGTTCGGCACCGCCCGGCAGGCCAGGCCGGCGAGCGCCTCCTCGGCGCGCGCCGCCTCGTGGCCGACCACCACCAGCACCGGGTCGAGGCGGGCGTCGAGCGCCGCGCGCGCCGCGCGCCGCAGCAGCGGCTCGCCGGCGAAGGGCGCGAGCAGCTTGTTCTCGCCCAGGCGGGAGGAGGCGCCGGCCGCCAGGAGGACGGCCGCGACGCTCACTTCCCGCGACGGCTCTTGATGGGCGAGACGAACTGGTAGTCGATGTCCCACGGGAAGTAGATCCACTTCTCCTGCTTGAACTCCTTCACGAAGGTGTCCACCACCGGCCGCCCGAGCGGCTTGGCGTAGAGCGCGGCGAAGTGCGCCTTGGGCAAGGTCTCCCGGACCGCCTTGGCGGTGCGGCCGGTGTCGACCAGGTCGTCGATGAGGAGCCAGCCGGCGCCGTCGCCGGAGACGGTCTTCAGCCAGCGCAGCTCGCCCTGGCGCTGCTCGGCGCCGCCGCCCTCGGCCGCGCCGTAGCTCACCACGCACACCGTGTCGATGAGGCGGATGTCGAGCTCGCGCGCCACCAGCGCCGCCGGCACGAGCCCGCCGCGGGTGATGGCGATGATCCCCTTCCACTCGCCGAGCTGGTGCAGCACGTGGGAGAGGTAGCGCGCGTCGCGGTGCAGCTCGGGCCACGAGATGACGATCTCGTCCCGGTACGGGTTGGCGGTGGCGGGGGGCTTGGGCTCGGTGGACATGCGGAGATCCTCGGGCGGGAGTGGGGAGAGGGGCGGTCAGGGCGTGCGCGCCCACGCGCCGGCGTGGAGCGCCGCGCCCTCGTCCTCGAGCAGCGGCCCCACCACCTCGACCGGCCGCTGGCCCGCCGCGAACACCGCGCGGCAAGGCAGGTCGAGGGTCGGGTTCTCGGGGTGGGCGCCGGTCACCTCCTTGAGGCGGCGCTCGGAGAGCGCGTAGACGACCCGCCCGACTCCGGCCCAGTACGCGGCGGCGGCGCACATCGCGCACGGCTCGGCCGAGCTGTAGAGGGTGCAGCGGGCCAGGACGTCGGGCCGCCAGGCGCGCGAGGCGCGGGTGGCGAGGAGCCGCTCGGCGTGGGCGGTCATGTCGCGATCGGGCAGGTAGCCGTTCTCGCTCTCCAGGAGCACCTCGCCGCCCGGGCCGACCAGGAGGGCGCCGAAGGGGTGGTTGCCGTGCTCGCGCGCGCGGCGCGCCACCTCGAAGGCGCGGCGCAGGAAGGCGGCGTCGGCGGCGGAGGAGGGGCTGGTGGGCGTGCTCATCGGGTGGGGTCGAGCTCCGGTCGCGCGGAGGCGGTTGCGCCTGGATGCTAATATCCGCGGGAAGCTACCACACGCCTCCCCCCGGACCGCACGCTCCCGTGACCTCGAAGACCCTCCTCATCCGCGACGCCGCCGTCATCGCCACCTTCGACGACGCGCGCCGCGAGCTCACGGACGCCTCGCTCCTCGCCCGCGACGGCGTGATCGAGGCGGTCGGGCCGGCCGCCAGCCTGCCGCGCACCGCCGACGAGGTCATCGACGCGCGCGGCCACCTGGTCCTGCCGGGCCTCGTCAACACGCACCACCACATGTGCCAGTCGCTCACGCGCGCGGTGCGGGCGGTGCAGGACGCCGAGCTGTTCTCCTGGCTCTCGGGCCTCTATCCGATCTGGGCGCGGCTCACGCCGGAGATGATCCGCGTCGCCACCCAGGTGGCGATGGCCGAGCTGCTGCTGTCCGGCTGCACCACCACCAGCGACCACCTCTACATCTACCCGAACGGCGTCCGGCTGGACGACAGCATCGAGGGCGCCCGGGCCGCCGGCATGCGCTTCACCGCCACCCGCGGCTCGATGACGGTGGGGCGGAGTCAGGGCGGGCTCCCGCCCGACGAGGTGGTGGAGCGCCCGGACGACGTCCTGCGGGAGACGGAGCGGCTCATCGGGCGGTACCACGACCGCGCCCGCGGGGCGATGCTCCAGATCGCGGTCGCGCCCTGCTCGCCCTTCTCGGTGAGCCGGGAGCTCATGCGCGACTCGGCGGCGCTGGCGCGCAAGCACGGCGTGCGGCTGCACACGCACCTCGCCGAGAACGACCACGACGTCGCCTACACCCGCGAGAAGTTCGGCTGCACGCCGGCCGAGTACGCCGAGGAGCTGGGGTGGCTGGGCGAGGACGTCTGGCACGCCCACTGCGTGAAGCTCGACGCGGCCGGCCTGGCGCGCTTCGCGGCCACCGGCACCGGGGTCGCGCACTGTCCGTCGAGCAACATGCGGCTCGCGAGCGGGATCGCGCCGGTGCTCGCCATGCGCCGGGCGGGGGTGCGGGTGGGCCTGGGCGTCGACGGGAGCGCCAGCAACGACGGGGCGCAGATGGTGGCGGAGGCGCGGCAGGCGCTGCTCCTGCAGCGGGTGGGCCTCGCGCTCGAGCCGTTCGGCTGCGACCGCGGCCCGGCCGCCATGACCGTCCGCGACGCGCTGGCGCTCGCCACCCGCGGCGGCGCGCAGGTGCTCGGCCGCCCGGACATCGGGCACCTCGCGCCCGGGATGTGCGCAGACCTGGCGCTCTTCGACCTCGGCGGCGTCGCCTTCTCGGGCGCCGCCGTGCACGACCCGGTGGGCGCGCTGCTCCTGTGCGCCTCGCCCGGCGCGGCCTACACCGTCGTCGACGGCCAGGTGCGGGTGCGCCAGGGGCGGCTCACCTCGTTCGACCTCGACCCGGTGGTGCGGCGCCACGGCGAGCTGGCGCTGGCGCTCGTCGCCGGCGGATAGGCCAAGGGCCGGGGGGGCCGCCTGCGCGGCCCGCTCCCGGCCCCCGGTGCGGCAGGTCAGGTCACTTGCCCGACGGGACCTTGCCCTCGACGCCCTTCACGTAGAAGGCCACCTCGCCGCGCCACTTGTCGTCGGCGGGCGCGTCCTTGGCCAGCACTTCCTTGCCGGTGTTGTCGACGATGGGGCCCTTGAAGACGCTGACGGTGCCGTTCTTCAGGCCCTCCTTGGCGTCCTCGACCGCCTTCTTCACGTCGGCCGGCAGGAAGTCGGCGACCTTGACGAAGTCGGTCATGCCCTCCTTGACGCCCCACTTCGTGACCTCGGGCTTCCAGGTCTTGTCGAGCGCGTCGCGGAACGCCTTCTCGTAGTAGACGCCCCAGCGCAGCACGCAGGAGCCGAGGTGCGCCTTGGGCGCGAACGCGCTCATGTCGCTGTCCCAGCCGAAGGCGTACTTGCCCGCGCGCTCGGCGGCCTGCAGCACCGCGGTCGAGTCGGTGTTCTGGAGCAGGATGTCGGCGCCCTGGTTCATGAGCGACTGCGCCGCCTCGGTCTCCTTGGGCGGGTCGAACCAGGCGTTCACCCACACCACCTTGGTCTTCACCTTGGGGTTCACGCTCTGGGCGCCGAGCGTGTAGGCGTTGATGTTGCGGAGCACCTCGGGGATGGGGAAGGAGGCCACGAAGCCGAGGGTGTTGGTCTTCGTCATCTTGCCGGCCACGATGCCCGCCAGGTAGGCGCCCTCGTAGAAGCGGCCCTCGTACACGCGCAGGTTGGGCGCGGTCTGGTAGCCGGTGGCGTGCTCGAAGTAGACGTCCGGGAAGTCCTTGGCGACCTTCACCATCGCGTCCATGTAGCCGAACGAGGTGGCGAAGATCATCTTGTTGCCCTGGGCGACCAGGTCGCGGATGACGCGCTCGGCGTCGGGGCCCTCGGGCACCTTCTCGACGTAGCTGGTCACCACCTTGTCGCCGAACTTGGCGGCGGCCTCCTTGCGGCCCTGGTCCTGGGCGAAGCTCCAGCCGGCGTCGCCGACCGGGCCGACGTAGATGAAGGCCGCCTTGAGCGGCGCGGCGGCGGCCGGCGCCGGAGCGGCGGCGGGGGCCGGGGCGGGGGCGGCGGCCTTCTCGTCCTTGCAGGCCGTGAGGCTCGCCAGGGCGACGAGGGCGCCGAGCGCGAGGTGTGTGAGCGGTCGCTTCTCCATGGGTGCGGTGCTCCTTGGTTGAGGCCAGGTGCGCTGGCCGGGTTGGCGCGCTGCTATGAGCCGGGGAAGAACGGCTTGCCGAGCGAGGCCGGCATGTTGAGCCGGATCCAGGCCGCGTTGCGGGAAATCAGCACGAGGACGACGATGGTAGCCGCGTACGGCAGCATCGTCATGAACTGACTGGCCACCTGCACGCCCTGTGCCTGGAGGTGGAACTGGAGCATGGTCGCCCCGCCGAAGAGATAGGCGCCGAGGAGGATGCGCGCCGGGCGCCAGGTGGCGAACACCGTCAGGGCGAGCGCGATCCAGCCGCGCCCCGCCACCATCCCCTCGACCCACAGCGGCGTGTAGACGACGGAGAGGTAGGCGCCGGAGACGCCGCACAGCGCGCCCCCCACCATGACGGCCGCCAGCCGGATCCGCCGCACCGGGTAGCCGAGCGCGTGCGCGGCGTCGGGGGCTTCGCCGATGGACCGCAGGACGAGCCCGGCGCGCGTCCGGTAGAGGAAGAGGGCCGTGAGCGGCGCGAGCAGCATGGTCAGGTAGACCACCGGGTGCTGCTGGAAGAGCGCCGGCCCGAGGAAGGGGAGGTCGCGCAGCACCGGGATCGAGGGCGCCCCGTGCTGCACGAGCTGGCGGCCGACGTAGTCGATCCCGACGAAGGCGGAGAAGCCCGCGCCGAACAGGCTCACCGCGAGGCCGGTGGCGTACTGGTTCGTGTTGAGCCAGATGACGAGCCAGCCGAACAGGGCGGCCAGCGCCGCGCCGGCGAGCGCCCCGGCGGCGAGCGCGAGCGCCGTGTTGCCGGTGTGGAAGGCGACCGCGAACCCCGACACCGCGGCGACCAGCATCGTGCCCTCGGCGCCGAGGTTGAGGACGCCGACGCGCTCGTTCACGAGCAGGCCCATCCCGGCGATGGCGAGGGGCGTCCCGGCGCTCAGCGTGGCGCCGACGAGGAGGGCGAGCTCGTTCATCGCGAGGAGCTCCAGCGCGGGCGGTAGAGGGTGAGCGTGTCGCAGCCGAGGAGGGCGAGGAGGAGCACGCCCTGGAACACGCCGCTCACGGCGGAGGGCAGGCCGACGCGCGACTGGGCCAGCTCGCCGCCGATGAGGATCATGGAGAGCAGCACGCTGCCGAGCACGCAGCCGAGCGGGTGGAGCCGCCCCACGAAGGCGACGATGATGGCGGTGAACCCGTAGCCGTTCGAGACGTACGGGGTGAGCTGGCCCATGGGGCCCGCCACCTCGAAAGCGCCGGCGATGCCGGCCAGCGCGCCCGAGATGAGGAGCGCCGTCCACAGCGCCGCGCGGGACGAGAACCCCGCGTAGCGCGCCGCCGCCGGGGCGGGGCCGCCCACCTGGAGCTGCATCCCGCGGTAGGTGCGGAAGACGAACAGCCACATGGCGAACGCCGCCAGGAGCGCCACCGCGACGCCCCAGTGCAGCCGCAGGCCGGGGAAGACGCGCGGCAGCGCGGTCGCGGCGGAGAAGCTCATCGTCTGCGGGAAGTTGAAGCCCTTCGGGTCCTTCCACGGCCCGAAGACGAGCCAGTTGAGGAGCAGGTTCGCGATGTAGACGAGCATCAGGCTGACGAGGATCTCGTTCGCGTGGAACCGGTCGCGCAGGAAGGCGACGATCGCCGCCCAGGCCGCGCCGCCCGCCGCGCCCGCCAGGACGACGAGCGGGAAGAACGCCCACGGGGACAGCGGCACCCGCGCGGCGGTCACCCACAGGGCCAGGCCGCCGCCGGTGATGGCGCCGACGAGGAACTGGCCCTCCGCGCCGATGTTCCAGATGTTGGAGCGGAAGCACAGCGCCAGGCCCACCGAGCACAGGATGAGCGGGGTGGCCTTGAGCCCGAGCTCGGTCAGGGCGCGCACGCCGTGGAAGGGCTCGAGCAGGAACACCGAGAGCACGCTGCCGGGGTCCTTCCCGAGCGCGAAGAAGAGGGTGCCGCCCGCCAGGACGGTGACCACCAGGGCGATCACCGGCGAGAGGATGCCCATCCACGGCGAGGGGACGGTCCGGGGCTCGAGCCTCAGCGTCATCGCGACTCCCCGGTGGTGGACGACGCCGTCCCGTCCGCGGGCGGCGACCAGAGGCCGCTCATCCAGGTCCCGATCTGCTCCACCGTCGCCTCGGAGGTGGGGACGGAGGGGGAGAGGCGCCCCTTCGCCATGACGTACAGCCGGTCGGTCACCGCGAACAGCTCCTCGAGCTCCTCCGAGATGACGAGCACCGCGCACCCGTCGTCGCGCAGCGCCACGAGCTCGGTCCGGATCTGCGCCGCGGCGCCCACGTCCACTCCCCAGGTCGGCTGGGAGACGATGAGCACCTTGGGGACGGCGTCGATCTCGCGGCCCACGATGTACTTCTGGAGGTTCCCGCCCGAGAGGCTCTTGGCGGTCGCCGCCGGCCCGGAGGCCTTCACCCCGAACCGGTCCATGATGCCCACCGCCTGCTCGCGCAGCGCCCCCCGGTCGATCCAGCCGAGCGCGCGGAGCGACTCGCGGCGGGTGAGGAGCAGGTTGTGGGCGAGCGAGAGCAGCGGGACCGCCCCGCGCCCGAGCCGCTCCTCCGGGACGAAGTGCAGCCCGAGCCGCCGCCGCTGCCCGGCGCGCAGGCGCCCGATGCCGCGGCCGAAGAGCTGCACCGCGTCCACCTCGGCGCGGGGATCCTCGCCGGAGAGGGCCGCCAGGAGCTCCTGCTGCCCGTTGCCGGAGACCCCGGCGATCCCCACCACCTCGCCCTCGCGCACGTCGAGCGAGACGCGCTCGAGCGGCACGCCGAACCGGTCGTGCGGCGGGAGGCTCAGCTCGCGCACGTGGAGCGCGAGCTGGCCCAGCTTCGGCGCCCGGCGCAGCAGCCGCGGGGGATCGGCGCCGATCATGAGCCGCGACAGGCTGGCGGTCGTCTCCTGGGTCGGGTCGCAGGTGCCCGAGACGCGGCCCCCGCGCAGCACCGTGCAGCGGTGGCAGAGGGCGCGGATCTCGTCGAGCTTGTGGCTGATGTAGAGGATGGAGCAGCCGGTCGAGGCGAGCTGCCGCAGCGTGACGAAGAGCGCCTCCACCGCGTTCGGCGTGAGGACCGAGGTCGGCTCGTCCAGGATGAGGAGCTGCGGGTTCGCGAGGAGGGCGCGGACGATCTCGACCCGCTGGCGCTCGCCGACGGAGAGGGTGTGCACCGGGCGGAGCGGGTCCAGCTCCAGCCCGTACTCGGCGGCCTTGGCGCGGATGCCCGCCGTGACCTCCCGCAGCTTCACCTTGCGGGAGAGGCCCAGCCACACGTTCTCCGCCACCGTGAGCGTCTCGAAGAGCGAGAAGTGCTGGAACACCATCGCGATGCCGAGCTCGCGCGCCTGGTGCGGAGTGCGGATGTGGACCGGCGCGCCGTTCCAGCGGATCTCGCCGCTGTCCGGCCGGGCCACGCCGTAGATGATCTTCATCAGCGTGGACTTGCCGGCGCCGTTCTCGCCCAGGACCGAGTGGATCTCGCCGGGCTGCACGGTGAGCGCCACGTCGGCGTTCGCGACCACCGCGCCGTACCGCTTCGTGATGTGTTCGAGCTGGAGGCGGGGGGTGATCACGTTCGAGTCCGCTGGGGCCGGAGGCAGGGCTGCACGGGGCGCCGTGCCAGGGCGGCGGAGATGGGCGGAAAGGCGCAAAGCTAGCTCGACACCCCCGGGGGGCGCAATCGGCGTCGGAGGGGACGCTCGCGGGCGCGCTCCGCCGCCGGAGGCGGCGCGGACCCGGGCGGCGGGCGGGCCCTGGGTGCGCGCCGAAATACGGGATACCCGGGGTTGGGCGCCTGCGGTAAGGGTAGCGTTCCCCGCCTCGGGGACACGGGCGTCGTCTCCAGGGGGAAGCCCCGCGTGCTCTCCAGTCTCCGCCTCAGGCTGCTCGCGCTGGTGGTGGTCGCGCTCCTGCCGGCGCTGGGCGTGCTCGCCTTCGCCTCCCTCGCGCACCGGCGGCTCCTCGTCAGCGACGCCCGCGCCGAGGCGGACCAGCTCGCCCGGCTGGTCTCGGAGATCCACCAGCGGCCCGCGGACGGCGCGCGGGGGCTGCTGCTGGCGGTCTCCCGGATGGACCGGGTGGTCTCCCGGGATCCGAGCTGCAGCGCGCAGCTCGCGCCGCTGCTCGCCCGCGACCCCATCCACCTCAACATCGGCGCCATCGACCTCGACGGGGACGTCTTCTGCAGCGCCGCGCCGCAGCGGGGGCCGGTCAACCTGGGGGACCGCCGCTTCTTCCGCGAGGCGCTGGCCACCCGCGACTTCGGCGTCGGGGAGTACGTCGTCTCGCGGATCGTCGGCGCCGGCTCGCTCGGGTTCGGCCAGGCGGTGTTCGGCGCCGACGGGGCGCTGCGGGCGGTCGCCTTCGCCTCGCTCGACGTCGGCTACCTGCAGCGGCGCCTCGACGCGCTGGCGCTGCCGGAGGGGGCCGACGTCCAGGTGCTCGACCGCCGGGGCGTCATCATCACGGCACGCGGCCACCCCGAGCGCGCGGGGCAGCCCTACGACGCGGCTCGCCTGGCGCTCCTCGCCCGCGCGCGCGCGCCGCTCGACTTCCCCGGGGTGGACGGGGTCCCCCGCATCCACGCGCTCCAGACCGTCTTCGGGAGCGGCAGCGAGCCCGTGATCCAGGTCGTGGCGGCGCTCCCCACCGCCGCCGTGCTCGCGCCGGTGAACCGGATCACCGCGCTCAGCCTGCTCGCGTTCGGGCTGGTGGCGGCGCTGACGCTCCTCGCGGCGAGCTGGGCCGGCGAGCTCCTCCTGGTGCGCAAGCTCAAGGCGCTCATCGCGGCCGCGCGGCGCCTCTCGGCGGGCGACGCCGGGGCGCGCACCGGGCTCGTGCCGGGCCAGGAGGAGCTCGGCGAGCTCATCCGGGCGTTCGACGAGATGGCCGACTCGCTCCAGCGGCAGGAGGCCGAGCGGGGCCGGCTGGAGGAGCAGCTCCGCCACGCGCAGAAGCTGGAGGCGGTCGGCCAGCTCGCCGGCGGCGTGGCCCACGACTTCAACAACCTGCTCACCGCCATCCTGTCGTGCGCCCGGATGATCGAGGGCGAGCTGCCGGACGGACACCCCGCGCGCCAGGACGCGGCGGAGATCGTGGCGGCCAGCGAACGCGCGGCCGCCCTCACCCGGCAGCTCCTCGCCTTCAGCCGCCGCCAGCGGCTCGCGCCCCAGCCCATCGCGCTCGCGGACGTGGTGCGCGGCCTGGAGAAGATGCTGCGGCGCCTGCTCGGCGAGGCGGTGGCGCTCGAGGTGGTGCTCGAGGCGCGCGGCGGCGCCTCCGCGGACCCCGGGCAGCTCGAGCAGGTGATCGTGAACCTGGCGGTGAACGCCCGGGACGCGATGCCCGGCGGCGGCCGGCTCACCATCACCGTGAGCGAGCGCGAGGGGGCCGTCCCGGCGAGCGGCCACGACCCCGGGCTGCCGGCGGGCCCGCTCTCGGTGCTGTCGGTGAAGGACTCCGGCGCCGGGATGGACGCCGAGCTCCAGGCCCGCATCTTCGAGCCGTTCTTCACCACCAAGGCGGCGGGGAAGGGGACCGGCCTCGGCCTCTCGACCGTCTACGGCATCGTCGCGCAGAGCGGCGGGGCCATCCGCGTCCGCTCCGCGCCGGGCGAGGGGTCGGAGTTCATCGTCTACCTGCCGCACCACGACGGTCCGTGCGCCGCGGCGCCGGCGGTCACCCCGGCCGCCGGGGGCGGCTCCGGCGGCCACGAGACCATCCTGCTCGTGGAGGACGACGACGCCCTGCGCGCGGTCGCCCGCCGCGCGCTGCAGCAGCGCGGCTACACCGTGCTCGACGCGTCCGCAGCGGCCGCCGCGCTGGCGATCGCCGCCGAGCACCCCCGCCCCATCGACCTACTCCTGACCGACGTGCTGCTGCCGGACGAGAACGGGCCCGCGCTCGCGCGCCGCGTGGGCGCCCTGCGGCCGGGGGTGCGCCTCGCCTTCATGTCCGGCTACACCGGCGACGCGCTCGGCGCCGAGCTCCCCGCCAGCGCCCCCTTCCTGCCGAAGCCGTTCACGCCGGCCGCGCTCCTCGCCGCCGTGAGGCGGGCGCTGGACGCCCCCGCGCCGTGAACGAGCCGGGCCGCCCGGCGCGCCCGGGGTTAAGGGAGGGAGCGTGCTCAACGACGCCCTGAAGGTGTGGACGTTCGACCGGGGCGTCGGCCCCGACATCGCCGCCCGCGTGGCCCTCGAGCAGCTCGAGGTGCCGGACCTGGAGGTGGTGCTGGTGTCCACGCGCGGCGACGTGATCACCGTGCAGGTGGTGGAGGGCGCCCTCTCCGACGCCGGCGACGTGCTGTACGTGGCCGGGCGCGGGCTGTACGAGCTCGTGCGGAGCGAGGCGTGGCCGCCCGCGACCGCGGAGGGCGCCCCGCGCGTGCTCCTCACCCTGAAGGCCTGGCCGAGCGCGTGAGCCAGGGGCCGATGCGCCTGCACCTGGTCGACGGCACCTTCGAGCTGTTCCGGGCCCACCACGCCAAGCGGCCCCCACACCGCGCGCCGGGCGGCTGGGACGCGAAGGCCACCGTGGGGCTGGCCGCGTCGCTCCTGGCGCTCCTCCACGACGAGGGCGAGGCGGTCACGCACCTGGCGGTGGCGTTCGACAACCCCATCCGCTCCTTCCGGAACGAGCTCTGGCCCGGCTACAAGTCGGACGAGGGCGTCCCGCCGGAGCTCCGGGCGCAGTTCGACGCCGCGGAGGAGGCCACCCGGGCGCTCGGGGTGGTGGTGTGGTCGATGCGCGAGGTCGAGGCGGACGACGCCCTCGCCACCGGCGCGGCGCGGTTCGGCGAGGCCGCGGCGCAGGTGCGGATCCTCACGCCGGACAAGGACCTGGGGCAGTGCCTGGCGGGGCAGCGGGTGGTGCAGGTCGACCGCATCCGCCGGCGCGTGCTCGACGAGGCGGCGCTGCTCGCCCGGCGCGGGATCCGGCCCGAGAGCGTCCCCGACTGGCTGGCGCTGGTCGGCGACGACGCCGACGGGATCCCCGGCCTGGCCGGCTTCGGCGAGCGGACCGCCTCGGCCCTGCTGGCGGAGCACCTCCACCTCGAGCACATCCCGCGCGATCCCGCGGCCTGGCCCGCCGGCGTCCGGGGCGCGGCGCAGCTCGCGCGGCAGCTCGAGGCGGAGCGCGAGGCGGCGGGGCTCTACCGGCGCCTGGCGACGCTGGTGCGGGACGTCCCGCTGGCGGAGTCGCTCGAGGACCTGCGCTGGCGGGGGATCCCCCGCGCCCGCTTCGAGGCGTGGTGCGAGGCGCTGGGGGCGCGCGCGCTGCTGGCCCCGCTCGCCGCGCGGCTGGCGGCGCGCGACCCTCCCTGAGGCCGGCCTCGCGCCGGCCCCGGGTCAGTCACCGTCTGCGCCGAGGAGCTTCGCCAGCGCCTCGAGCCGCGGCGGCTTGGCGAGGTGGGCGTCGAACCCGGCCTCGGCCGCGCGGGCGCGGTCCTCCGGCTGGGCGTAGCCGGTGAGGGCGACGAGCCGGGTCGACCGCAGCGCCTCCTCGCGCCGCAGCGTCCGCGCCACCTCGTAGCCGTCCAGGTCGGGGAGCCCGATGTCGCACAGGACGACGTCGGGGCGCAGCTCGCGGGCGAGGGCCACCCCGGACCGCCCGTCGCACGCGAGGTGGACGGCGTGGCCCTCCAGCTCCAGGAGGTCGGCCAGGGTCTGGCCGGCGTCCGCGTTGTCGTCGATGACGAGCACGAGTCGCCTCCGGGCGCCCGCGCCCGCGGCGGGCGCGCTCGCGGGGCCGCCGCCGGCCGCGAGCGGCAGCGAGACCACGAACTCCGCCCCTTGCCCGGGCCCCTCGCTGCGCGCCCGCACGGCGCCGCCGTGCAGCTCGACCAGGCTCTTCACCAGCGCCAGCCCGAGGCCGAGCCCGCCCAGGGTCCTGGCGAGCCCGTGGTCCGCCTGCGCGAAGGGCTCGAACATCCGCTCCACGTGCGCCGGGTCGATGCCCTGTCCGTCGTCCTGGACCCGTAGCACCGCTCGCCCGTCCTGGACCTCGAGGCGCACCGCCACCGCGCCGCCCGCCGGCGTGAACTTGAGGGCGTTGTTGAGCAGGTTCCCGAGCACCTGCGCGAGCCGGGTCCGGTCGGCCTCCACCCGGACCGCGTCCGCGCCCTCCTCGAGGTGCAGGGCGATGCCGCCCCGCGCGTAGAGGGCGCGCTGGTCCTCGACCGTCGCCCGGACCACCTCGCGGAGGTCGAGCGGCTCGCGCCGGAGGTCGATCTTGCCGCGCGAGATGCGCGTGACGTCCAGCAGGTCGTCGACAAGGCGGGCGAGGTGCCCGGTCTGGCGGCCGATCACCTGCTGCGCACGCCTCGCCTGCTCCGATCCCGGCGCCGCGTGCTCCAGCACGTAGACGCCGTTGCGGATGGGGGCGAGCGGGTTGCGCAGCTCGTGCGAGAGGACGGCCAGGAACTCCGTCTTGCGGCGGTCGGCCTCCCGGAGCTCCTCCTCCATCGCCTTGCGGGCGGTGACGTCCTGGCCGTACAGGTTCACCTCGGCTCCGACCGGCACCACGCTCATCGAGAAGAGCGCGTCGCCGCACCGCACCTCCGTCTCGAGCCGCCGCCCCTCGGCGAGGGCGCGCCCGGCCAGCGCGGCGAGCTCGGGCGGTGCCGTGCGCCCCACCTCGACCTGGAGCGGTCGCAGCCGCGCCCGCGCCGCCTGGTTCGCGTACAGCACGGTGAGCCCGCCGTCGACGCGCAGGACGGGGTCGGGGTTCTCCTCCGGGAACCGGGCGAGGGACCGCTGCGCGGCGGCGGCGCGGCTCACCCGGCCGGCGCTGCGCCACAGGAAGACCGAGAAGAAGAACACCAGCGCGAGGACCAGGGCGCCGTCGCCGGTCGCGACGCCGTACAGGCCGCGCCGCTCACCCTCGACGGCGAGGAGGCCGAGGGCCAGCGGGACGAGCAGGGTCCAGGGGAGCACGCGCCGCAGGAAGGCGCCGCCCTCGTCTTCCCGGAGCAGCAGGGCCGCCGGCCCGTCACCGCGGCCCGCCAGCACCAGACCGAAGCCCAGCGTGAGCAGCGCGAGCACAGTGGGCCAGGCGATGCCGGTCAGCGGGGCGTGGCCGTAGAACGCGCCGATGCCGAAGAGGTACCCGACGGCCGGGACCAGGTTGACGAAGCACGTCGCCAGCCCGAGGTACGGCGCGATGAAGCGGACCCGCCTCCAGCCGAGCGCGAGGAGGCCGGCCCCGAGGAGCGCGAGGCTCGCGGAGGCGGGCGGCCCCATGCGGTTGGGGCTCACCGTGGCGGCCGCTCCGGGGAGCTCGGAGGCGAGGAGCTGATCCACCCCGAGGTCACACTGGAGGAGGTGCTCCGCGAGGGTGGCCGCGCCGGTGATCAGCACGACGGCGGCGGCCGCCGTCCCCGCCCAGCGCCTCCCGCCCGCCGCCTCGCGAGGGCCGAGCAGGAGCAGCGCGAACCCGGCCAGCGCGACGCCGAGCGCGGCGTTCGTCTTCATCGTGATGGCGCCGGTGGCCGACCAGCGGGCCGGAAGCCCCGCGAACCACGCGCCGAAGAAGAAGAGCCCGAGGAGGAGGGCCGCCCCGCTGGCGGACGCCACGGCCCAGCCGAGCTCGCGAGGCCTCGACGCCGCCGCCGGCGGCGCGCCGGCCGGACCCTCGCCGCGGGTCGCTGGCCCGACTCTCTCGGTCATCTGAGCTCCGTCCGCGGCTCGAGCCCAGCATCCTACCTTCCTGGGGAAGCGCGAGGGGCGATGTTTCGGACGGGCGGCGGGCGCCGCGCGGCCAGCGAGGCCAGGGCGCGGGGCTCCGTCCTCTTCAGGGGACGACCCAGGCGCTCGCGGCGACCACGCGCGTCCCCTCGGGCTGGGCGAACCGCACCAGGTACCCGCCCTTGGAGGCGAAGCGCTGCCCGGGCCCGAGCCCGAGCCGCGGGTAGTACCCGTTCACGAGCCGGTGGCTCAGCATCACCTCCACCCGCTCCACCAGGTAGTCGCGCACGAAGCTGTCGAGCATGTGGCCGAGGGTCTCCGACAGGATCACGCAGGCGAGGTAGGTGTCGGTCTGCACCCGCTCCGCCACCACCGGGATGTGCCGGACGGTGAACCAGCCGAGCGGGAAGTTCATGCGCACCTTCCGCTGCTCGGGCAGGTCGAAGGGGTAGGTCAGCCGCGCCGCCCCGCGCCAGGCGGCCGGGAGCGGTGCGCGCTCGAGCTGGCCCATGAGGCCGGACGCGTAGACGGCGCCCGCGCCCGGGGCGGCGGGCAGCGCCGCCAGGTCCCCGGGCCGCAGCCACAGCGCGACCGCGTCGTGCGCGCCCGCGTCCGCCAGGGCCGCCGCCAGCGTCCCCGGCTCCTGGCCGGCCCCGAGCACCCGCGTGGCGAACGCCAGCCCGGTCGGCGCGAGCGCCGCCTGGAGCTCCCGCGCCGCCTCCTCCCCGACGTCCCCCTGCCGCACCACCTGCACCAGCCGGCGCAGGTCCAGCCGCTCGCGGTCCTCCCGGACCTGCCGCGCCATGAGGCGCGCCTCCAGCAGCACGCCGCGCGAGAAGTAGACCGGGTAGAAGTCCCGCTCCGCGGCGACCGGCAGCTCGACGTTGGGCAACAGGCACGGGAGGGCGGCGCGCTCGCAGAAGCGGTGCACGGGGGCCCAGGTCTTGCCCCCGATCCCGGAGATCACCGCGAAGACGGGGGTCGCGGCGAGCCGCTCCCGCAGCTGCGCCTCCCACCCGTCCGGCGGGCCCGAGAGCTCCCACACGTGGAGCTGCCACTTGCGCGTCACCCGGTACATCACCCCGCGGGTCGACTGCAGGGGCGGGCTCTCGCCGCGGTAGCCGGCGTTCTTGTCGGCGAAGAACTGCCGGAGCACGTCGAGCATGCCCTGGCGCCCCGCCGGATCGGCGTCGGGCGTGACGACGGTCGCGAAGTGGAGCGTGTCGCGCGTCACCCCCGGTACCGGCTCGCTGGTGAGCCGCCTGAGGTAGGCGACGAGCGACGCCATGGTCGCCCCGTCGAGCGCGTAGCGCGGCATGAGGTAGCTGAGCCGCCGGCCCTGCTGGTCCACGCCGTCGCGGATGGCGCGCGCCAGCGTGGCGTCGGTGTAGGGCTCGCGGTGCGGGACGTAGCCCTGCACGTGCGGTAGGTCGGGGTCCTCCACGTTCCGCGCGCCCGGGCGGAAGAGGTAGCGGCCGATGATGGGCGGGATGACGATCTGGCCCTCCCAGCTCCCCAGCCCGCTGCGGCGGTGGCAGGTCGCGCAGGCGGCGGCGGCGCCCTCCACCCCCACCCCGCCCTCGCGCTCGCCGCGCAGCGCGCGGCCCGAGGGCAGCACCCCCTCGCGATACAGCCGCTCGCCGGCGCCCGCCGCCGGGCCGGCCGGCGCCGCCTGCGGCGCCAGCGCGAGCGCCAGGAGCGCCGCGAGGCCGAGGGCGCTCACCGCGTGGCGACCAGCTCGTGGAGCTCGTGGGCCAGCTCGTCCGCCGAGGCGAAGCCGTCGATCCGCACCCAGGGCCGGCCCGGCGCGGCGCGCAGGAAGGTGACCGGGGTGTGGTCCATCTTGTCGCCGCGGTACGCCTCGAACGCGCGCTGCACGGCGAGGCTCGCCTGCGCGGTGCCGGTGTAGTGGCGCCAGCCCGGGCCGGCGTGGAACCGCCGGGCGTACTCCGCCAGCCGCTCCGGCGTGTCCTGCTCGGGGTCGATGGAGATGGAGACGAGGTGCACCCGCTCGCCCGCGAGCCGATCCTGGAGCTGCGCGAAGATCCGGCTCATCACCGGGCAGATGCTGGTGCAGGAGGTGAAGATGAAGTCGAGCACCACCGGGGCCCCGTCGGTGAGCTCGCCGGGCAGCGTCACGGTCCGGCCGTCGTCGCGCACCAGCGGAACGGAGGGCAGCGCGTACTCGGCCGTGGAGCGCGTCGCTCGCTTCATCGCGCCCGCCGCGTGGTGGTGGTGGGCGTGCGGATCGGGGGCGTCCTCCGCCCGCGCGGCGCCGGGGAGGAGGGCGAGCGCGCCGGCGAGGGCCAGCGCCAGCGCGGGGTGGGTCGGGCTCGGGGTGGGGTGCACGGCGACCTCTCGGGGCTGCGGGTGAACGGGCTCCCCGCCTCGGCGGCGAGGGGCGCGCGGCGGGCTCACTGGGGCGTGGTGAAGCGGGCGTCGTCGAGCTCTGGGTTCAGGAAGACGCGCTCGATCGTGATCTTCTCCGAGCCTTCGACGCCCTCGACGACGGTCTCGAGGAGGTGCGGGATCATGAGCCCGTGCACCGGGCGGTAGTCGCGGAGGTAGGTCGAGACCGCCCGGCTCTTTCCGTCGAGGCGGCGGGCGCCGTCGACCTTCACGTCGAGGAAGGTCTGCGCGTCCACCCAGACCTGCCGCACCTGCCCCTCGGCCGAGGTGATGGCGAGCCGGTACGCGTCGCGCCCCTCGACCTGCTCCTCGCCGACCAGCGCCACCCGGTGCCCGCGGGCCGCGGCCTCGAGGAGGGGCCCGTCGAGCTCGGCCTGCTGCGAGGCGAGCCGCAGCTCCTCGGCGCTGAACGGCTCCACCTCGCGGCGCCCGAGGAACGGCCGCAGCTTCCGGCCCTGGCTGCCGTCGAACACCTGGACCGCGGTCTGGCCCTGGAAGGCGATCTCCAGGCGAGTCTTGTGCGGCCGCTTCAGCTCCATCGCGAAGGGGAGCTGCACGGGCTGCTCCGGCTCCGCCGCCCGGGCCTGGACCGCGGCCCGCCGCAGCTCCCCCTTGGTCTGGCGGAGCTGCCGGAGGTAGCTCGCCGCCAGCTTGACCGGGTCGCGCGGCCGCCCTGCCTCGAGCTTGCCCGACATCGCCAGGGACTCGACCGCGCGCCAGGCCGCGGCGCCGCCGCGCGCCGCCGCGTTCTTCTCCAGGATCGGGCGCGCCGCGCGCTCGGCGGGGCTGGCGCGGTGGCAGCCGGCGAGCGCCAGCGCGAGCGCGAGGGCCGCGGCGAAGGGCGCGTGGGGTGGGGCAGGCCGGACGCGGCTCGTCATGAGGAGGCTCCTCCCGATACGCGGGCCCGGAGTGGGCGGCCCGCGCGGCGTTGCGATCGATTGCTAATCGACGACCAATCCTTCCGCTCGGAAATTACCAATCACGAGCGTGACGTGCCCGCCTTTGCGCACCAATCCGCCCGGGTTGCCGAAGATCATGAAGTAGGTGCGGTTCGGCTCGAGGGGGGCCACCTGGCGCAGCTCGCCGACGTTCTCCATCGCCGGGACCGCGAGCGCGGTGTGCGTCGCCTCGTCGATGAGGTACGGCCGCACCTTGCGGTCGGTCAGCGCCGCCGCCCGGCCCGGATCGACCACGCGGTAATTGAACCGCAGCATGTAGCCGGACGAGACGCGCCGGACGCCGACCACGTCGACCCCCCAGTTGCGCTCGAAGTAGTGGCCGTGGCGGGCGTGCCACCTCGCCGCCTCGGCCGCGGCGGTCGCCCGCGGAGGGCGCGGCCGGGCCTGCCCGCCGGCAGGTGGGGCGCCCGCCGCCGGTTCCCCGGCCTGCGCCGCGGCGCCGGCGAGGGCCGCTGCGAGCAGGGACGCCCGCAGCGCCGCCCCGAGGGCTCGTGTCGCCACGCCGCGCATGGTCGAGCTCAGCGCGCGGGGGCGGCGAGGGCGGTGGTGGCGACGCCGGTGCCCCACACCGGCGAGCCTGCGCCGCCGCCGTTCACGGCGCCGGGCGCGTGCGCCACGTCCACCCGCGCGCCGGCGTTGAGCGCGCTCGTCCCCTTCGCCCCCGCGGAGGTGGGCGCGAAGGCCACGCTGAAGGTGCACGAGGCGCCGGCGGCGAGGTGGGTGGTGGCGGTGCAGGTGTCGCCCGCCCGGAAGGCGCCCCGGAACTGGCCGGCGTAGGTGCCGGTCAGGAGCGGGTCGCCGGTCAGCCACAGCTCGCCCCCCGCCAGCGGGAATGAGCCGCCGTTCGTGACCGTGAGCTGGAAGGGCGCGCTCGCGGTCCCCACCGCCTGGTTGCCGAAGCCGTGGCCGGTGAGCGGCCCCGGCGTGATGCGGTACACGGGGACGACGCCCGTGCCGGAGAGCGCCACGGTGGTGGAGGGGGCGTTGGTCGCGACCACGCGGAGCGTGGCGGTCTGGGTCGAGGGCAGGGTGACCGCGGTGGGCGCGAAGGTCACCGCGATGGCGCACGAGGCGCCGGGCGCGAGGCCCGCGCCGCCGGAGGGGCAGGTGGTGCCGAGGCTGTAGCGGGCCGGCTGGCTGCTGCCGGAGGTCCCGGCGGTCAGCGTGGGCGCCCCCAGGACGAGGTTGGCGGTCGCCGCCGCCGCGTTCGAGACCGTCACCGAGAGGGTGCGGGTGGTGTTGACCGACACCGCCGAGAAGGAGAGCGGGCTCGGGCTCACCGCCAGGATGGGCGACGGCACGAGGAACTCGTCGGCGCCGATGTCGTACGCGCCGGCGAGCGGGCGCGGCTGGCCGTCGAAGTCGTGGTCCGGCGCGTCGGTCGCGGTGCCGGCGTTGAAGGCGGGAGAGGTCGAGCCGGTGACCACGCCCGCGGAGACCACCGCGCCCCCGAGGTGATCGTCGCCGACGGCTGCCCCGGTGACCGGGTTCGCGAGGTACAGCGGTCCGTACCGCAGGTTGACGTAGTTGTTGCCCTCGTCCACGGTGGCCGCCACCTGGAGGTTCTTCGGGCTGGGCGGGTTGATGACGCTCGCCAGCTCCGGGACCGCGCGCGAGCCGTTGCAGTACGGCTGCACGAGCTGCGGGTCGGAGGCCTTGTTGCCCACCCCGCCGTAGCCGGCCAGGCTGGTCAGGATGGAGTAGGACGGGTCGAGGTGGACCGCGCCGGGGACCGCGCTCGCGTCGCCGAGGACCCCGAGGTCCCAGTACGCGGCGCCCGCCGGGCACTGCCCGCTCGTGGCCTGATCCGGCAGCGTCGTGCACGCGCCCGCGGTGGCGGCCAGGCTGTTGCCCACGCAGAGCCGGCCGTCCCCGGAGTAGTAGAACGAGCGGTTCCGCCAGACGATGTCGTTCACGAGCTCCGGCCGCGAGATGGCGTTGGCGGTCCGCTGGCCGGCGTTCCTGAACTGCGACAGCAGCGCCGCGCTGGTGCGCTCCGAGACGATGCCCGAGGGGCTGGGCCGGCCCGCGCCGGCCGTGCCCGGGGTCGCGCCGGGGAGGGCCACCCCGCCGGCCAGCACCACGCCCGCGATGCCGGCGCTGTCGTTCGACGCGACCGTGTTGTTGACGATGGAGACGTTCACCGCGTCGGCCAGCGAGACGCCGCCGCCCGCCCAGCCGGCGACGTTGTCGACGATCATGTTGTTGGAGAGCGTCACCTTGTGCCAGCGCGCCGGCTGCCCGAAGGCGCTCACGTCCGCGCCGTTCACCTGCTGCAGCCGGATGCCGCCGCCCTGGCCACCCTCGGCGAAGTTGCCGCGGATGAGGTTGGCGTCGATGGTGAGGTCCCCCGTGCCAAGCGACACCGCGCCCGCCACCGGGGGCTCGCCTGCCACCGCGATGCCGCCGCCGTGGGTGGAGCTCGTCTGCTGGAAGCTCTGGTTGAAGAGGATCTGGTTGTAGGCGATGAGGCCGCCCTGGCTGAAGCCGAGGTGGCCGATGCCGCCGCCGTCCGAGCCGCCGTAGTTGCCGCAGACGAAGTTGTGGTCGACGCTGTAGTGGTCGGTGCCGGTGCAGATCGACACCCCGCCGCCCGCGCCGCCGCTGCCGGCCGGCGCCTCGACGGTGCCGTTCTTGGTGATCGCGTTGTGGTGGATCCGCACGTGCTCGTCGTACCCGAACCCGGCGATCCGCTGCCCGTCGAGGAGGACCTCCCCCCTGGGCCCGGTCGGCAGGCTCTCCAGCTCGAGGTAGGGCACGCCCACCCGGATGCCGCCGTGGTAGGCGCCGGCGTTGCCGTAGACGCGGTTGTTCGAGATCTCGAGGTCGTGCGCCCAGCCGTTCACGTAGATGCCGCCGCCGGCGTCGCCGCCCGTGACGGCGATCCCGTCGATGCGCGAGGGGGCGCAGCGGAAGTTGCTGTCCCAGCCGGGCGAGCCGGTGACGCCGCAGGCCGAGGCGGGGAGGTTCTTAGCGAGCACGGTGATGCCGGCGCCCTCCTCGGAGCCGAGCACGGAGGGCTCGAGCAGGACCACGCCGCCCGTGATCTCCTGGCTCGGGAGCGGATCGACCTGCGACGGGCCGAGCTGGTTGCCGGTGACGGGGTCGATGGCGAAGAGGGCGTTGATGCGCGGCCGCCAGGCCGCGAGCTTGCTCGTCGGGTACTTGGCGGCGTTGACGATCACCGCGCCGGCGCCGACGCCCTGCAGGCGCACCGGCTTCCACATGATGAGCAGCTCGCTGTAGGTGCCGGCGTCGACCAGGATCAGCTCGCCCGGGTTGGCGAGGTCGATGGCGTCCTGGATGGCCATGCCGCTCGACACGCGCGTCGGCGCGCGGTCCTCGAGGGTGACGGTGACCGTGTCCACGGAGGCCTTCCCGGCGGCGGTGGTGATGGCGAGCTCGCCGCTCGGCGTGTGGGCCGGCACGGCCACGGTGATGGCCGCGTCGGTCCAGCCCGTCACCCGGCTGGTGAGGTCGACGTCGCCGATCTTGAGCGTGCCGCGCGCGTCGCCGAAGCCGTAGTGGCGCGCGATCGTGGTCTGGCTGGCGAGCCCGCCCGCGGCGAACGGGCCGGCGTAGGCCGGGTTCGGCACCTGCTGGTCGCCCTGGGCGGTGATGGTCAGGGTGCCGCCTGCGGTGGGCAGCCAGGGCCCGAAGCCGGCGCTGCTGTCCACGCGCTGGATGGCGGGCGCGCCGTCGGGCAGGGCGCAGTCGGCCGGGTTGTAGCCGGCGGCGAAGGCGGCGATGGGCAGCACCGGGGTGTCGAGGTAGGTGGTCTGCCCCGGCATGTACGGGTTCGTGTAGCAGAAGTTGCTGTAGGCCGGGTTGTAGTGCGGGTCGGTCACGAGCTGGCCGGTGGCGGGATCGGCGATGGGCCCCGGGTCGTTGATGCAGGTGACCAGCATGTTCGGCCCGTAGCCGGACGGCGTGGGCGGGTTCACCAGCCAGCTCGAGGGCGTCATCATGTTGTACGCGCCCCACTGGTCGCTGTAGGTGCGGCTGATCTCGAGGCCGGTGAAGTCCTTGATCGACACCGGCACGAAGGGCACGGAGGCCTTCTCGCCGAAGTCCGGCGACACCGCGTTGAACTCGGAGGACGCGTCGTCGAGGATGATGCCGGTGTTGTTCGAGGCGGCGGGCACCTCGGTGAAGACGAAGAAGTACGCGCTCGCCTGCATCTGGTCGTTGAGGACCACCTGCTTGCGGTCGCAGAGCGGCCGGTCCATCCCGGCGAACGGCGCGACCTGCTGCGCCTGCGGGTAGAGGCTCAGGAAGTCCGGCACGCGGTGGAGGTTGCCCACGCACTCGGGGAAGGTGGTGGCGTTCGACAGGCCGTAGACGCCGAGGTTCGTGGTCGGGTTGCTCTGGAAGCCGGGGTCGCCGGTGCCCGGGTTGTTCGGGTTGGCGTTCCCGAGGGTGGCCTGGTCGGGCAGGATGAAGACGCTGGCGAGGGCGCCGAACTGCTGGGTGGCGGGCGCCACGAAGGTGTCGCCGATGAGGATGTTCTTGTCCTCCTCCTTGACGATCTGGTAGCCGGGCGGCGGGACGATCTCGACCACGTAGGTGCCGGTCGGCAGGCTCACCAGCGTCTGACCGGCGGCGCGCTGCGCCGCGGTCAGCGGGTGGGCGGCGGCGTACGCCGGGCTGGGGAAGGTGTAGCGGCCGTCGTAGGGCGCGGCCTGCACCTGGTTCCAGGCGTGCCAGCCGTCGTAGCAGCGCTGGCGGTCGCCGGCGCCCAGCGTATAGCCGACGAAGGGATCGGTGGCGACCTGCCCCGGGCACTGCAGGTTGACCTGCCGGCCGGCCGGGTAGGCCGCGGCGGGCGCGGGGGCGCCGCTGTCGGGATCGCGGAGCTTGCCGTCGGAGCCGAGGAGGTACTGGCCGCCGTCGGCGCCGTACACCCGGTTCACGTAGTCGTCGAAGCTGGAGGTGGTGGTCGAGTCGACGAGCGTCAGCGCCTCGGTGCCGTCGGGCAGCGTGCGCTTCTGGTACAGGTTCACCGGGACGCGCGGGACGAGCGGCTCCCAGATGGTCTGCACGTTGAAGCGCATGTCGTCGAAGGGACGGGTGGAGGAGTAGACGACCGTCCCGACGATCCCGCCGTTCTCCCCCTTCGCGTAGGGCGCGCGGCCCCAGTCGACGCGGTTCCGCTGGCTGATGAAGCCCTGCAGGCCGTAGCTGAGCGCGCCGGGCTGCTCCGTCCGCTCGGTCGAGCCGTCGTCGGGGTTGGCGTAGGTGGAGGTCCACAGGCCGGCGCCGGGGCCGCTCGCGTCCGGCTTGCCGCCGCCGTCGACGACCACGTGGACGCCCGTCTGCTTGTAGCGCGTGGTGTCGGCCTCGGCGACGTACCAGTTGAAGAGCGGGAAGAGCTCGACCAGGATGCCGTTCCCGTTGCTGTCGCTGAGCGTGACGTTCGAGGGCGCGCCGTTGCGGTAGCGCACGGTGAGCGGGACGTTGGAGATCCCGGGCTCGCCGGGGTCGTACTTCCCGTTCCCGTTGGTGTCCATGAAGATGTTCTGGTCGTACTGCGTGAACCAGCTCAGCACCGGCAGATCGCCGAGGGCGACGGTCGCCACCGCGGCCGGGACGCTCACCGCCACGTTCTGGATGATCTGGTCGAGCCACTGGTCGAAGACCGCCAGGTCGTACTCGCCGGCCGCGACGCCGCTCAGCGTGAAGGTGCCGTCGGGGTTGCACTGGGCGGCGGCGATGGCCGGCCCGTTCCCGGCCTGGGAGTTGAGCACCACCCGACAGGTCGTGGAGGACAGGAGGTCGTAGGAGCCCGAGTCCCACAGCGTCACGTCGGAGGGGCGGGACATGTGCTGGTTCGTCACCTTGCCGGTGACGACGTGGCTGCCCGTCAGGCCGTGGGCGGCGGCGTAGCTCGCGACGCGCGCCGGGTTCACGAAGCCGACGGTGGTGTGCGGGCCGGGCGGGCCGAACTCCTGGAAGTAGACCGGCTCGTTGATGCCGACGAACGCGTCCTGGGCGGGCGTGCCCTCCAGCGTCTCGGTCTGCCACCACACCTCGCCCGCGCCCTCGCGGGCCGCGCCGGGGTGCGCGATGACGTCGTAGCGGGCCGGGGTGAGGTTCTTGATGAGCGCGTGCCCGGCGAGCGCGTACCGGGCCGGATTGGCCGCCGGGGTGCCGGCGTTCGGATCGTTGGGGCAGGTGTAGACGGCGCCGACGAGGTTGCCCGCCGCCGACGTCCCGGTGCCGTTCGTGCCGGGGTTCTGCTCGTCCGGGCAGCCCGGCGTGCCGAGGAGCGCGTTCGAGAGCGGCATGTTGAAGGCGTCGTAGGTCTGCTGGCCCGCCGGATCGCCGGTGCGGCCGGCCGGATCCACGAGGATGATGTTGAAGCCGCCGAGGCCGCTCTCGGTGTCCTCGTTCTGGCCGTTCGTCGGGGCGCTGTCCTCGTAGATGTAGACGCTGAGCTGCGCCGGCACGAGCGGCGTCGCCTGGAGCTTGACGGTGAGCTTCGCCCAGGCGCCGTGAGCGAGCGTGACCTGGCCGCCGCCCATGGCGTGGCCCGGGGGGCTGCCGTCCCCGGGGAGGATCGAGAGGTAGTAGCTCTTGGTCGGATCGAGCACGACCTGGTCCGGCGTCGTCTGGCGCGCCAGGGCGTCGGCGTCCGAGATCGTGACGCCGCCGGCGGACTGGCCGCTGCCGCAGCTCACCGGGCCGACGCAGCCGGTCGCCACGATGGGCATGTGGCTCCGGTGGAAGCTCGTGCCGATGGTGCGCGTGCTGAGCGCCGGGGTGCCGCTCGGGTCGTGCTTGAAGGTGAGGTCCTCCTGCAGGGTCCAGCGGTAGTCGGGGATGGCCGCGCCGCTGGCGGCGTCCACCACCGAGACGGCCAGCCCCGACACCCCGCCGGCGAGGCCGAAGCTCACCGTCACCAGGGCGGGGGCGCTCGAGGTCTGCTGGGAGTTGGTCGCGGTGTAGGAGAACTGGCAGGAGGGCGGGGGCGGCGTCCCTGCGACGGTGACGCTGAACGAGCCGTCCGGCGCGAGCGCGACGGAGTCGCAGGTGCTGCCGCTCACCCCGCCCGCGGTGAGCGGGAACCCGTTGGGATCGGCGTCGTTCGCCAGCACGCCGGGCCGGGGGACGCTGAGCTTGGTGGCGAGGCTGCTGGTGTAGCTGTCGGGGGCCGCGACCGGGCGGTTCGCGTCGCCGGTGAGCTTCGCGGCGACGTTCAGCGTCACCGTCGCCGTCAGCGCGGGCACGCCGTTGCCCACGTAGGTGAACTGGTCGGCGCCGCTGAAGCCGGAGGAGGGCGTGTAGGTGAAGCCGCCGTCCGGCGCGAGGGCGAGGAGGCCGTGGCTCGGGCCGCTCCCCAGCGCCACGCGGGTGATGGCGACGTCGTTGGCCGTCACGCTGGCGCTGAAGCTACGGCCGTACGGGACGTTGAAGCTGTCCGGGTTGGCGGCGGGCGTGACGGCCGTGGGCAGGTTCCCCGGCGCGCCCGCCACCGGGACGGTCACCGAGACGCCGTCGACGAGCGAGGTGACGGTCGGGGCGGCCGCGTGGTTCACCAGCAGGAAGCCCTGCATGCCGCCGTCGGGGTGGTTGGCGGTGCCGAGGCTCAGCGCGCGGTCGAACACCGGGTAGGTGCCGGCGGCGTAGGACGCCCCGCCGGCGGCCGCCGGTGGCTTCACCACCACGTCGTAGGTCTTGCCGGCGGTGAGCAGGGCCACGTCCTGGACCTTGGGGTTCCCGGGCGCGAGGTTCCCGTCCTCGCCCACCAGCGCCAGCTTCAGCCCGACGACGGTCGGGACGTGGGTGCGCGAGCCCGCGTTCGCGAGCCGCAGCAGGACGTTGCCGCTACGGTAGGCGGCGGTGTCTCCGACCGTGAACGCGGAGCCCTGGGGGGCCGTCTCGTCGAACGGCTGCCCGTTGATGAGGAAGTAGGTCGGCGTGTAGTTCACGGCCGCCGGGTAGCAGGGCGAGGCGGCGGAGCAGGCCGGGTCGTCGAAGCGGCGGTTGAGGTCGGTCCCGGCGACGGCGGCGGCGTCGACCGCGGCGTTCTGCGCCGGGTCGATCTCGCTGAACAGGAGCGCCGCGTCGTCGTCGTAGCTCACGCCGGGGTACGCCGTGCCGGGCGTGAAGCTCCCGCCCGAGCCCGACGGGGCGGTGGTCACGACGAGCAGGCCGTACAGGCCCATCGGCACCTGGAGCGACGGGAGCGTGCCCGTCTCGTAGAGGTAGGTCCCCGGCCGCAGGCTCGACCAGGTCAGGATGCTGGTGGTGGCGGCGGGCACCTCGGCGCCGAAGGAGCGGACCCGCTGCCCCTGGACCGGCGGCACGAAGGGGATGGGCGCCGGCGCGTTGCCGGGGAAGGTCGTGAACGCCTGGCCCGGGTGCGCCGGGCTGTCCATCTTCTGCGGCGAGCCGAGGCCGCCGCCGAGCTGCCCCAGCACCACCAGCGAGGTCGGCACCGGCAGCTCGTTCGTGAGGTCGATCTGCAGCGCGTCGCCCGCCCGGGCGTAGATGGTCGGGCCCGGGGCCCAGGCGCCGCTCGCGGGGCAGGCGCTCGTCTCGCAGAAGCCCCACATCGGCGAAGGCGTGCCGTCGCGCAGGGTGGTGGTCATGCGCCGCGCGGTGAGGTGGATGGGCGTGCCGGCCACGTTGGTGAGCGGCGTCGCGCGGCCGCGGGCGGTGGCCGCCGTGGCGCGGGCGGCGCGGCTCTTCGAGCCGCACGCCGCGCCGGCGGCGAGCAGGAGGGCGAGGACGGCCAGCGAGGAGCAGCGATTGCGCAGGGAGAGATGGGTTCGCATGGGATGACCCGCCGCCTTCAGAGCGTCTCGTCGATGAACCACGCCGGGGGATCGATCAGCAGCATCGACATGATCCCGCCGGGGAACACGTCGTTGGTCGTGATCTCGCGCTCGTTGTGCGAGTGCCACATGTACGCGTAGCCGGCCTGCGGGTTCTGGTTGAGCGTGCCGGGCGGCTCGTTGGTGCTCGTGAAGCCGCCGGTGGTCTGCAGGCCGAGGTAAGGGGTGCCGCCGTACCACTGCCCGATGGCGACGATGTTGGGGTCGGGCGGGTTGGCCGGGATCGGCTTCAGGTGGTCGGCGCACCACTCGCCGTAGTTCGGGTCGGTGGCGACGGCGTGGTAGCCGCTCGCGTCCGGGGTGCACCGGCTGCCGTCGCCGGCGCGGTGGTTGTACACGTCCCAGTTCAGGCCCTTGCCGGTCCAGGTGAAGATCTGGTCCTGCGTCTGGCCGGAGACGGTGGGGGTCGTGAACAGCAGCGGGCCGGCCAGCGAGCTCCCGTCGACCGCGCTCAGGAGCAGGTTGCCGTCGCGCGCCAGCACGCGCGCGTGGTTGCCGTGGAAGTGGAACGGATGCTGCCAGCGCCCCTGGCCGATGATCCGCATGAGGACCTTCTCGCCGGGGTGCATGTGCGGGTTGGCGTTGTACGGCTGGTGGACGTACCCGGGCGCGTAGGGGGTGTCCATGTCGTCGGGCATCGAGCGCCCGTTGAGGAGGAAGTAGTTGGGCCGGTAGGGCTCGGTGACGGCGACGATGGGAGGACAGGGGGCCGCCGCGCAGGCCTGCACCTGCGCCAGCGCCCGGTCGTGGATGCGCGAGTCGAGCTCGCTGAGCTGGAACATGTACTCGCGGTCGTAGCAGGTCGAGGGGTGGTCGTAGGCCGAGGCCGCCAGCGAGAACGGGCGCCGGGCGCAGCCCGCGGGCGGCGCCGCCGGCAGCACCACCAGCGCGCCGAAGAGCCCCATCTCCACCTGCAGGTCGGCCTGCGTGCCGCTGTAGTAGGCGTGCGTGCCGGGGGTGGTCGCCGTGAAGGTGTAGGTGACCGAGCCGCCGCCGCTGGCGGCCTCCTGGGTGAAGCGCCCGGCCACGCCGGTGCCCTGCGTGGTCACCTGGAAGCCCGGGAACAGGATCGAGGTGTTGCCCGCGGCGGGGGGCAGGTTGTTCCGCAGCGTGACCGTCACCACCTGGCCCTCGGTGACGATCAGGGTCGGCCCCGGCAGCTGCATCTCGGGGCAGTTGCCCGGGAACGGCGCGAAGGAGGGCGCGCTGGCCGGATCGCAGCCGTAGCCCCAGGAGTAGATCGACGCGCCGTCGGGCTGGCTGATGAAGTCGGCGCTCGCGACCAGGTTGAACGACGGGCCGGTGATGCCCGGGACCGCCGCCCGCGCGCCGTGCGCCGGCACCAGGCCGGCCAGCGCGAGCGAGGCGAGGAGCACCAGGGCGGAGCCGCGGCTCTGCTTCGTCGAGGAGGGCGTCATGGCGGGTCCTAGTTGATCCGGATCTCGGTCATCATCCCGCCGAAGTTCTCGGCGTCGTTCGACAGGTGGTCGAGGTTGGTGCTGTAGAGGAAGAAGGTCTGACCCGGCGTGTACCGCGGGTCGCTCACGTCGAGGATGACGTCGGCCGACTCGCCGCCGCCGAGGGTGATGGAGTTGGTCAGGAAGGTGGTGTCGCCCCCGGCCAGGTCGCGCAGCAGGCGGGCGTTCTGCGCGATGACCTTCATCGGGATCCCCACCGTCCCGAGGGTCACGTGCTCGGTCACGCTGAGCATCGACAGGCGCAGCAGCGCCCGCGTCTGGCCCGCGGACTTGGCGATGGTGATGAGGCTGGGCAGCGGCTGGGAGGGGCGCGCGACGCCGTCGGAGGAGAGGGTGGAGATGGGCCCGGCGTTGACGGTGTCCGGATAGCCGCGGCCGCTCAGGAGGAAGTACTTGTCCTTCATGTCGGCGAAGGCCTCCGGGTTGAAGGTCATGCCGACGTAGTGGAAGTTGGGGTCGAACCCCATGAGCTGGATCGGGTACTCGACGTCGTAGCGGGTGGAGCCGTCGCCGTCGTTGTAGGCGTAGCGGCCGCCGCCGGTGATGCCGGTCGCGCCGGTGGGCGCGGCGCCGCTCGGCAGTGGGGTCTGGCCGGTGCAGAGGATGTCGCTGCACGAGCGCCCGCTGGCGAGCGGGTCCACCGCCGCCCGCCGGTTCGCGGCCTGCAGCGCCGCGCCCAGGTCGTCCGAGGAGGTCAGGCGGTTCTGGCGCGGGCGCACGTAGAGCTGGCCCACCATGCCCATCTGCAGGTGCTCGGGCGGGGTGATGTGGCAGTGCCAGAAGTACGTCCCCGCGTCGGGGGCCGTGTAGTAGTAGGTGAAGCTCCCGGCGATGTTGATCGCCACCGAGGCGTCGGGCACGCCGTCGAAGAAGGCGGAGGCGTTGGGGTAGCCGTGGAAGTGGACGGTGTGCTGCTCGAAGAGATCCGGCCGCATGATCATGCCGGGGTTGCTGAGCGTGAGGAAGAGCTCGTCGTCCTCGTCGATCGCCATGAGCGGCGCCGGCGCGTTCCCGGCGAGCACGCCCAGGTCCATGATGCCGGCCGGCTCGGTGATGGCCCCGTTGTTGGGGGCAGGCGCGGCGTTGGGGCCGCTGGCGCCCATCGAGGAGTAGTTCGGCCCCACGTACCCGCCGTTGAACACGTCCGCGGTCTGCGTGCCGGGAAGGCCGGCCTGGATGTCCTTCAGGCCGGAGAGCGGGCTGAAGGCGAAGAGGTAGATCTGGTGGCCGTCGGCCATCGTGGCGTACCCGTCGCCGCCGCCGACGTGCTGGCACTTGATGAGGCCCGGGTGCGCGGGGTCGACGCTGCTGCCGTTGGGGTGCAGGTCGGTCGTGGCCGGGCACTGCACGCGGAACGACTGGGCGTGGGCGGAGGCGGCGGAGAGGGCGACGGCGAGCGCCAGGAACGTGCGGGGGTGCGTGGTGCGCATGGGTTCGGCTCCTCGGATGCTCGAGCTGCGGTGCATCGCAGGTGCCACGCCTCGGGCCGCGGCGCGCGCGCGCAATCGCGCGCCAATCGACGGCCGCCAAGGCACGCGCGGCGCCGCCGCCGGCACGGACGGAGCGTCGAGTGGTGTTCCAGGCTGGAGCGCGTGGAACACCGGCGCCGGCGCGGCCCGCGGAGAAGCGCGCGCGGGACGTGCGCCGGCGTGTCCGGTGATCGCGGCACACCGCATGCTTCGTCCGCGGGCACGGAGGAACCATGGCCCAGCTCCACTGGCACCACCGGCGACCGCCGCCCCGCGGCCCGCGGCCCCCGTCCGCGCAGCCGCCCGCGCAGCCGCCCGCGGCGGAGGTGCGCCCGGTGGGGCTCGACCTGCTGCGGGCCGATCTCTACCGGCTCCTCGACGAGCTCGTCCGCGCGCCCGCCGGGCACCGGCCGCGGCTGGTGCAGGAGTTCGAGCGATCGTGGGAGGAGTTCAAGGAAGCCACGGCCCGGCGGGCCGACCAGGAGGACTGATCCAGCGCGCGCGCGGGCGCCGCCTCACGAGCTCAGGGCGACGGCCTCGCCGTACTCCCGCAGCTTGCGCCAGAGGGTGTTCCGGCCGATGCCGAGGATCCGGGCCGCCTCCGCCTGCACCCCGCCGCACGCGGCCAGCACCGCGAGCACGTGCTCCCGCTCGACCTGCGCGAGCGTGCGGAGCGGGGCGGCCGGGGCCAGACGGGTGGGCGCGCGGAGGAGCTCCTCGGGGAGGTGCTCCGGCTCGAGGGCGGCGCCCTCCGCGACCGCGGAGGCGCACCGCATGGCGTTCGACAGCTCGCGGAGGTTCCCGGGCCAGCGGTACTCGAGCAAGAGCTCCTCCGCGGCCGGCGTGAGCCGGCGTGGCGGCGTGCGCTCCAGGGCGAGGAAGTGGCGGGCCAGGGGCAGGATGTCCGCCAGGCGCTCGCGGAGCGGGGGCAGCCGCAGCGTGAGCACCTTGAGCCGGTAGTAGAGGTCCTCGCGGAACAGCCCCCGCTCCACCAGCGCGCCCAGGTCCTTGTGCGTGGCGGCGATGACGCGGACGTCGAGCGCGAGCGAGTGGTTCGAGCCGACGCGGCGCACCTCGCCGTCCTGCAGCACGCGCAGGAGCTTGACCTGGAGTGAGAGCGGGAGGTCGCCGACCTCGTCGAGCAGCAGCGTCCCACCCGCGGCCGCCTCGAAGAGGCCCGCCTTGTCCGCGACCGCGCCGCTGAAGGCGCCGCGCACGTGCCCGAGGAGCTCGCTCTCGAGCAGCTCCCCCGGGATGGCGCCGCAGTTCACCGGGACGAACGGCCGCGCGGCGCGCGCGCCGCCGTGGTGCAGGGCGCGGGCGAACACCTCCTTGCCCGTCCCGGTCTCGCCCAGGAGCACCACCGGGGCGCTCGACTGCGCGATGGCTCGCGCCCGGCGCAGCACGGCCTGCATGGCGGGGCTCTGGGCCGCGAACCGCGTGCAGGTGCGGAGCCCCTCGCTCGTCACCTGGTGGCTGCAGGCGCTGCAGCGCTCGGGTCCCGCGCCGAAAGGCTCCTGGCAGCAGTCAGGCAGTGGCATGCACGACCGTTGATCGTCCGCTCGCTCGGGCGCTCGACCAAGACGGGGTCGCGCGGACGCTCGGTGAACGACGGTGTCCTGGGAGAGCGGGACAGCGCGACCCCGGCGGCCGGGAAAAACATTTGACGACGAAGCGGACGGCCGGTCCGCGGTGCGATCGGGCCCGCCTCTTGACTTCGCGGACTGCGCCGGCCGCGTTGCCGGGCTACGCCGCCCGATCCTCGGCGTGCGCGCAGAGCGCGCGCTGCTCCAGCCGGACGATGCGGCCCTGCGCGTCGTGGTGCACCACCACCACCGCGGCCTCGCGCCCGGCCCGGAGCTCCTGCTCGGGCAGCTCGAAGTACTGCGCCTGCTCGCGAGGCGACAGCGCCGGCGCCGCGCGCGCGCGCCGCGCCGGGAGGCGGTTCCACGCCATGAGGGTGCCCGAGGCGCCGATGAGCGCCACCACCGACTGCCCGAGGACGTCCTCCGAGCCGAGCGCGAGGAGGTCCGGGAGCGCCGGGCTGAGGCGGGGACCGAGCTGGGCGAGCGAGGCGTAGGCGCGGAGCAGCGGCAGGCACAGCCACAGCCAGCCGCTCCAGAGGATCGCCGTGGAGGCGTCCGAGAGCAGGCGCTCGTGCCACCGGAGCTGGCGGCGTGCGTCGATGATGAGTGAGCAGCTCATGGTCGTGTCTGGCGCCGGGCGAGTCGAGTGAACCCACCGCGGGTGCTCGTTCGGGTGCAGGCGGTGTACCCGAACCTGGCTGCCCGGTCCAGTGGCTGGACGGCCAGCGCCCGCCCGGTATTCACGCGAACGAGTCAGTCGGGCCGGATGCCGCGGTCCGGACTGACCCACCTCGCCCGCGCTCCCCGGCCGCGGGCGATGACCTTCGGGTAGGCCGCCACCGTCGCGGCGCAGCTGATCGCCCAGAACGCCACGGGAAACCAGATCATCCAGAACAGGTTCCGCGCGAGCCCGCGGTCGTGGCGGCCGTCGAGCCACGCGCTGAAGGCGAACTGCAGGAGGCAGGTGGCGCCCAGGAGCACGCCGCAGCCCTGGGGGCTGAGCGGCGAGCCGACGTCCGGCATGAGGCCGGCGGGCAGCGCCAACCCGAGCAGCCACATCACCGCCAGGAGTAGCATGGCGTAGGCCCAGGTGAGGCTGGCGCACATCTCGAGCAGGAGCGGCCACAGGAAGCGCTGCCCCGGCCGGATCAGCGCGTCCAGGTTCTTGAGCAGGACCTGCGCGCCGCCCATCGCCCACCGGAGCCGCTGCTTCCACAGCCCGCGCAGCGTCTCGGGCATGAGGATCCAGGTGAGCGCGTTCGGCTCGAACCGGACGTCCCAGCCCGCGCGGTGCAGCTTCCAGGTGATGTCGATGTCCTCGGTGAGCACGTCGGCGCTCCAGTAGCCGACCCCGTGCACGGCGGACTTCCGGAAGGCAGTGATGACCCCGCTGACGGTGAAGATCCGGCCGAAGAAGCGCTGCGCCCGCTTGATGATGCCGACCAGGGACGAGAACTCCCCCACCTGCACGCGCCCGAGCAGGGTCGAGCGGTTGCGGATGCGCGGGTTGCCGGTCACCGCCGCGACCTCGGGGCACTCCACGAAGTGGCGCACGAGCCAGTGCGCGGCGTGCCGGTCGAGGAGCGCGTCGCCGTCGATGCAGACGAGGATCTCGTGGCGCGCCAGGAGGGCGCCCGCCTGCAGCGCCATCGCCTTGCCCTGGTTCTCCGCCAGGTGCACCACGCGCAGCCGCGGGTGGCGCGCCGCCAGGCGGTCCAGGATGGCGGGGGTGCCGTCGGTGCTGCCGTCGTCGATGGCCACCACCTCGAACTCGGGGTGGTCGATCGCGAGCGCGTGCCCGAGGGTCTCCTCGGCGTTGTCGGCCTCGTTGAAGCATGGGATGAGGACGCTCACCGGCGGCGCGCCGCGCAGCGGCACCGGCCGATCCCAGGGGGCCTCGTGGCGCTCGAAGCGCCACCAGAACAGCGCGGCGCCCGTCATCCACAGGAACGACATGAAGAGCGGGTAATAGAAGACGAACGCCACGAGGCCGTTCCACAGCGTCTCGACGGCGGTCACGCGGCGGCCCTCCTCAGCGCGCCTGGACGGCGTTGGGCGCGGCGTCGAACGCGGCCTTCATGACGCCGGGCACCGGGTGGTCGCGGAACAGCGCGTCGGGATAGTAGCCGACGTGCGTCGCGCCGAGGCGGTAGAGGTCGCGGATGCGGTCGGCCAGCTCCTCGGTCGGGATGAGCCGGTTGTCCTCCCGCCAGTCCACCGCCTGCAGCTCGAACACCACCTTGCGCAGGGCGCCGCGGTCGTCCGCCGCCCGGACCAGGTCGTGGAAGAAGGCCGCGTGGTCGCGAGCCTTCTCCATGTACGGCATGGCCATGACGGCGGTGAAGTCGTAGCGCGCGACGGAGTTGTCGAGGGACTGCGAGTACCAGACCTCCGCCTTGGGGTTGAGGGCCACCTGCGCGTAGAGGTTCCGCGCGGTCTTGAGCGCGGGGTGCTCCGCCCGGACGATCGCGGCCAGCTCCAGGGCGAAGTCGTCGAGCGCGTTGATCTTGAGGATGGTCCACCGGCCGAGGAGGTCGTCGCTCTTGCGGATCTCCTCCACCGAGCCGGGCAGCCCCCAGGCGCGGTAGGCGGCGAGGGCGGCCGGGCTGGCGTCCTCGTAGTCCGAGAGCGTCAGGTCGTCGTGGAAGAGGAGCCCGTCGAACCGCGCCGACCGCGCCAGGTCCTCGTAGATCTCGCGCACGGCCTGGCGGGCGCGGGCCGAGAAGGGCGAGAGCCGCAGGTACCCCATGTTCACGCGGTCGGTGCGGTCGCCGGCGACCGCCGTCACCCGATCCCCGGCGGCGGGATCGCTCGCGGGCAGCTCCCAGGCGAGGGCCGGCATCCAGGCGTACAGCCGCCGCACCGCGGTGCGGGTCCGGATCTGCCAGGCCACCCGGTTGAAGAGGTCGGCGCGCATGGGGACGCGGCGGCAGGGGAAGTAGACGGCGTTGGCGGAGCCGTTGCCGTCCGGATCGGAGAACGCCTGCAGGTAGACGGTGTTCACGCCCATCTTCTCGATGCGGTCGAGCAGGTGGCCGAGGTTCCGGTCCTGCTGGGCGGGATCCGGGTCGTACAGGTAGTCGAGATCGACGTGCATCGTCTTCTGCGGGCGGTCGTTGTCCGAGAGGTTCTGCTCGCGGGTCGCGATCTCGCGCTCGAGGTCCCACAGCCGCATGCCGCTCTCGACCAGGATGCGCCGCAGCCCCCACAGCGGCGTGTCGCGCACGTTGGCGCCGTCCTCGAGGGTGAGGCCGATGGGCATGCCGAGCCGCTGGGCGACCTCGCGGGTGATGGTGTTGTAGCGCCCGTACGGCCAGGCGATGACGCGCGGCGCCCGCCCGGTGTGGCGGCGGATGAGGGCGCTGCCGCGCTCGAGGTCGGACTGGATGCGCTTGCGGTAGGCCGCCTCGTCCTCGTAGCGCCTCGTCGCCGGGTCGTAGCGGCGGACGGTGCCGGCCGGCTCCACGTTCCCCTGCGGGTTCCCCTGGAGCCCGCGGTGCAGGTCGAAGGAGTGGCTGCCGATCTCGACCAGCCCGCTCTCGGCCATCTCGCGGAGCGCGGCCCAGGACATGAAGTCCCGCCGCGGCAGGTCGCGGCCGTCGAAGTGGACCTTCTCCTTCTCCTCCAGCCAGCCCGCCACGACGTTCATCACCGCGGGGATGCGGAACAGCTTCAGCACCGGCCACGCGTGCTCGTAGACCGACTGGTAGCCGTCGTCGAAGGTGACGAGCACCGCCTTGGGGGGCAGCGGCCGCTTCCCGGCGCGGGCGGCGAGCACGTCGTCCACCGCCACGAAGCGGTAGCCGTGGTTGCGCAGCCAGTCCATCTGCCGGACGAAGTTGGTCGGCGTCACCGCGTACGACGGCACCCGCGCCTGGGCGGCGTCCGCGACCTCGTGGTAGCTGAGCACGGTGAGCTCGGCGGCCTCGTCGGCCGCGGCGCGCGCGGGCGAGGCGAGGAGCGCGAGGAGGGCGCAGAGCGGCAGGAGTCGCATGGTCATCGGGTCGCGAGCGGTTCGGGCCATCGTGGTGCGAGGTCGTGGCCCGGTGTCGGCCCGCCGCGCACCGGGCGGGGTGGTTTCCTGACGGCCGGGCCGGCGGCGGATTCAAGGACGGCCGGCGGGCCGCCCGGAAGGCCTCGCACCGCGCCCGGAGATATCACAAAGCCGCGCGCGCCGTACGGGCGCCCGTGTGCGACGGTCTCCGCCCAGCCCGTCCCGCCCGGCGCTCCGGGCAGGTTCGCCGGTGCCCGGCAGGGGGCGCACGGACCCGGGCTTCACGTTTCTTCGCGGAGCGTCAACGCTCGAATCACCGAGCGTGCGGTACTCTTCCCGGCGGCTCCGCTCGAGGAGCGCAGGGGGGATCCATGGGGAACCGTGTGCTGCGCGCCGCCCCGCGACGGCTCGCGCCGAACCGGAGCAGGGCCGTCCGCTGGGTGATCTCCGCCGCCCTGGCCCTCGGGAGCGCCGCGGCGTCGGCGGACTCGATCGACTGCGCCGGCGGCATCGTGTCGGCCGGAGACTCGCGGCTCGACCTCCTCGCCAAGTGCGGACCGCCGGCGCTGCAGGAGGCGGAGCCCATCCTCGTCACCGCGAGCGGGGATCTCAGCTTGCTGCTCGAGTGGTGGACGTACAACTTCGGCCCGCAGCGCTTCATCCACGTGGTGAAGCTGAGGGGAGGGAAGGTCCTCGCCATCGAGCGGGGAGGCTACGGCTACGAGCTCCCGGAACCGCCGAGGGGGGCGCCGAGGGACGCCGCCGCGATCCCCCGGGCGCGCTGTGCCTCCGACGCGCTGCGGCTCGGCGACCGGACCTTCGACGTGCTGGCGAAGTGCGGCGAACCGGTCTTCCGCGACCTGCGCCGGCGGGAGACCGTGATCGAGGTGTGGACGTACGACTTCGGCCCGAGCAGCTTCGTGCGCTACGTGGAGCTCGAGGGCGGGCGTCTGGTCCGGATCCGGACCGGGAGCTACGGGTACTCGAGGTGAGCGGCGGAGGCGCAGGCGCCTAGCTGGAGCCGCCCCGGGAGAAGCGCTTCAGGAACGCCCGGGTGCGCTCGTTCCTGGGGTTGTCGATGAGCTCCCGGGCCGGTCCCTCCTCCACGATGACGCCCGCGTCCATGAGCATGGCGCGATCGGCGACCTCGCGGGCGAAGCCCATCTCGTGGGTGACCACCACCATCGTCCTCTTCTCGGCGGCCAGGGTGCGCATGACCTTGAGGATCTCGCCTGTCAGCTCGGGATCGAGCGCGCTGGTCGGCTCGTCGAAGAGCAGGACCTTCGGGTCGAGCGCGAGCGCCCGGGCGATGGAGACGCGCTGCTTCTGGCCGCCGGAGAGCTCGCAGGGGTAGGCGGCCGCCTTGTCGGCGAGCCCCATCTTGTCGAGCAGCGCCAGCGCGACCGCCCGCGCCTCGTCCTTCCCGCGCCGCAGCACCCGCACCTGCGCCTCGGTGATGTTGCGCAGCACCGAGAAGTGGGGGAACAGGTTGAAGTCCTGGAACACCAGCCCGAGCTTCAGGAGCGCGGCGCGCAGGGTGGCCGGGTCCGCGTAGACGCCGCCGTCGAGGATGCGGGTCCCGCAGACGGCGATGCTCCCGCCGGTGGCAGGCTCGAGGTGGGTGACGGCGCGCAGCAGGGTGGACTTCCCCGAGCCGGACGGCCCGATGATCGCCAGCACCTCCCCCTCGCGCACCGAGAAGGAGATGTCCGACAGGACCTGGAGGTCGCCGTACGACTTCGAGAGGTGCTCGACGGTGACGACGTCCATGTGCGCCGGGCTCCTCAGCTGTAGTACGCCAGGCGCCGCTCCAGGCGGAGGAACAGCTCGGAGACCGCCCAGTTCAGCACGAAGTAGAACGCGCCGGCGACGAAGATGGGCGTGGTGGAGAACTGCCGCGCCGAGGCGTTCTGCGCCACCCGGAACAGCTCCGCCACGCCGATGGTCTGCGCCAGCGCGGTGTCCTTCACCAGCGTGATCACCTCGTTGGCGCTGGCGGGCAGGATCCGCTTCACGACCTGGGGCAGGACGATCCGGAAGAACGTGTCGGCGCGCCCGAAGCCGAGCACCTTGGCCGCCTCGTACTGGCCCTTCGGGATCGACTGGATTCCGCCGCGGTAGATCTCGGCGAAGTACGCCGCGTAGTTGATGGTGAAGGCGACGATCACCGCGGTGAACCGGTCGTACGAGGCGTCGAACAGGTAGTACGGGGCGAAGTAGACGAAGATGATCTGGAGGATGAGCGGCGTCCCGCGCATCACCAGCGTGTAGACGTGCACCGGGCCGCGCACGATCGCGCTCGCCGACATGCGGCCGAGCGCGATCGGCAGCGCCAGGGGCAGCGCGAAGAGCAGGGTGAGGAAGAAGATCTCGAGGGAGACGACGGACCCCTCGAGCATCGCCCCCAGGAGCTTCAGCATCGAGGCGGCTTCCCCGGGCTCACTTCTTCCCGACGACCGAGATGTCCTTGCCGAACCACTTGGTGGTGACCTTGGCGAGGGTGCCGTCGGCGGCCATCGCCTGGAGCGCGCCCTGGACGGCGTCGCGGAGGGCGAGGTCGTTCTTGCGGAACCCGACCCCGAAGACCTCGGGCGCCAGCGACTCCTGCAGGACGCGGTAGGCCTTCCCGGAGCGCTTGATGTTGTCCTCGGCGACGATGAGATCCATCACCACCGCGTCGACGCCGCGCGCCTCGAGGTCCATGAGGGCGGTGAGGTTGTCCTTGAACTCCACCACCTGCGCCAGCGAGCCGCGGAAGGCGGTGGCGGCCTCGAGCGCGCCCGCGGCCGAGGAGCCGGCCTGGAGGCCCACCTTCTTGCCCTTGAGGCTGGCGAGGGTGGAGTAGGGCGAGCCCTTCTTCACCACCACCACCTGCGCGTTGCGCAGGTAGGGCTGGGTGAAGGCCATCGCCTGCTTGCGCTCGTCGGTGATGGTGAAGCCGTTCCAGATGCAGTCGATCTTGCCGGTGTTGAGCTCCTGCTCCTTGGCGTTCCAGTCGATGGGCTGCGGGACGAGCTCGACCCCGAGCCGCCGGGCGACGTCCCGGGCCAGGTCGATGTCGTAGCCGACGATCTGGTTGTCGTCGTTGCGGAAGCCCATGGGCGGGAAGGAGTCGTCGAGGCCGAGGACGAGCTTGCCCTTCGCCTTCACGGCGGCGAGCGAGCTGTCGGCCGCGAGCGCGTTTCCGTGGACGGCCGCGAGGCACAGCGCGGCGAGGAGGATCCTCTTCATCTGGCGGCTCCTTGGCTGAGGCGAGCGGCCGGGCGGGCGTGGCCGCGCCGCCGCTCGAAGCGCCGCGGACCTTCGCACGCGCGCGGGCGTGGGGCAAGCGCGGGCGGCGCGCTCCGGTCAGTGCGAGAGCAGGACCGGCGCCGTCATCTGCCGCAGGAGCTCGCGCAGGCTGCCGCCGTCCTGCAGCGGGAGCCCGCGCTGCGGGCGGGCGCCCATGACGATCAGGTCGGCGCCGACCTCGGCGCAGCGGTTGAGCAGCGTGTCGGTGGGCCCCAGCTCGCCCACGAAGACGCGCTCGTAGCGGGCGGTCACGCCGTGCGCGGCCAGGTGCGCCGCGACGTCGAGGTGCGGGAGCGGTCCCGGCGGGCCGGCGCTGGGCCTCTGGAAGGCGAGGAGGGTCACGCTCTGCGCCTCGCGCATGAGCGGCAGGCCGTCGTGCAGGGCGCGCGCGGCCTCGCGGCTCCCGTCCCAGGCGACCACCACCCGCTTCCCCACGTCGGGGAAGCGCCCGAACGCGGGGACGACGAGGGCGGGCCGCCCGCAGCCCACCACGACCTCCTCGACGAGCTCCTCCGGGACCCAGGACTCCCGGTCGTCGTGCTGGCCGAAGATCGCGAGGTCGGTGTAGCGGCAGCGGATGGTGGTGTGGTCGATGAGGTGCCGGGGCTCGCCGGGCTCGAGCCGCCACCACCCCGCCTCGAGGCCCGCCGCTCGGGCGCTCGCCTCGAACGCGAGCCGCGCCGCCTCCGCGGCGCGATCCATGTCGCTCCGGCCGCGGCGCCCCACCAGGCTCGCGCCCAGGGCCTCGTTCTCGGCGAACCAGCCGCTCACCTGCGCGCCGAACCTCCGCGCGAGGAGGAAGGCGAGGTCGCGGCGCTCGGTCGTGCGCGCGCCGGAGTCCACGTGCACGAGCAGCTCCTTCAAGGCCATCGCGCTCTCCTTGGCGGGCGAGGGGCCCGGGTGGCGGCCAGGATACGCCGTCCTCGAGGCGAGCGCGGCGGCGCGAGCCCGCGCGGAGCGAGGCTCGAATGGGTGCCGCGCCCGCGCTCGGCCGCCCTCACCCGGCGCCGCGCCGCGCGCCGGCGGGGGCGCCCTCCGCCGCCTTGAGCGACACCGTGAAGGTGCTGCCCGCGCCCTCCTGGCTGCGCACCGAGATGGTCCCGCCGAGCGCGCTCACCAGGCCCTGGCACATGGAGAGCCCGAGCCCGATGCCGCGCTCGGCCGGCGCCGTGAAGAAGGGATTCCAGATCCGCTCCAGGCTCGCCTCGGGGATCCCGAGGCCCGTGTCCGAGACCTCCACCACCACCCGCCGGCTCACGGCGTCGAGGCGCGTGGCGACGCGCACCTCGTGGTGGGCCGGGTCGCCGGGCGGCACGGCGTGCGCCGCGTGGAGGAGGAGGTTCAGGAACACCTGCACGAGGCGCGTCCGATCGCCCAGCACCGGAGGGATCGCCCCGTACGAGCGCTGGATGGCGGCGCGGGGCTGGAGCTCCGGGCGGGCCATGTCGAGGCACAGGTCGAGCGCGCCGTGCAGATCCACCTCCTGCGCGCCGCCGGGCGCCTCGAACCAGGAGAGCGCCATGAGGTGGCGGACGATCTCGCGCACGCGCTCCACGCCCTCGCTGGCGTCGGCGAGCGCCTCGTCGAGCGCGGCCTGCGCCTCGGCGTCGGCGCGGGCCCGGGCCCACTCCTCGCGCACGAAGCTCAGGTTGGACCGGAGGTAGGTGAGGGGGTTGTTGATCTCGTGCGCCACCCCGGCCGCGAGCGTCCCCAGCATGGCCAGCCGGGCCGCGCTCGCGAGCTGCCCCTCCGCCTCGCGCTCCCGCGCGCGGGAGGCGTCGAGCTGGGCGTTGCGCTCCGCCACCCGCGCCTCGAGGGCCGCGTTGAGCTCGGCGAGCCCTTGGGCCAGCTCCGCGTTCGCGAACCGGAGCCGCACCGCGTCGGCCAGCGCCCGCCCCGCCGATCGCGAGATGGCCGTGGCCGCCGCCCCGAAGACCGCGACCAGGATCCCCATCCCGACGCGGAGCCGGTCCCCGCCCGAGAGCAGCAGCAGGAGCACGGGCAGGAGCGCCGGGACGGTGAAGGCGAGGAAGGCGGCGGGCCGGCTGGAGCTGCTGAGCGCGGCGCCCGCGGCCATGCCCCCGAGCACGAAGGCGAGGAAGACGAGGTGCGCGAGCGAGCTGCCGGGGCCGAGGAGGGCGACCGGGGCCGCGCCCCACAGCGCGCCGTTGAGGGCCGCTCCGGCGACCGCCCGCCGCGCCCACCGCTCCGCGTCCACCGGCGCGGGCGCGGCGAGGAAAGCGGCGCCGATCGCGAGCCGGCCCCCCGCGACGAGCCACAGCGCTCCAGCCCACGCGAGGAGCCGCACGGAGGGAGCGTGACCCCACAGCACCACGAGCACGATCGCGGAGTTCAGGAAGACGGTCGCCTGCGCGACCGCGTTCCGCTCGAAGAGCGCGCGGACGCACTCGGCGCGGACGAGCGCGTCGACGCGATCGAGGCCGCCGGTCGCCGCCGCCTCGTCGGGCCTCTCAGGCACGCAGCCCCCGCTGCTCGCGGATCCGTGCGAGCCTCCGGACGCTAGCAGGCCACGGACGCAGCGTCACCTGGAGAGCGCCGCCGCGCGGGCGCCCCTCGGAGAGGCGCGCCGATCGCCCCCTCCACCGGCGGCCCGGCGAGCCCTGGCCCGCCCTCCCCGCTGCGCGGAATGAATAGCTTTTCACCTGGACGTCTGCCGGCCGCGGGCGAGAGGCGCCCGCCGCTCACGAAGGGGGAACTCACCATGCAGAAGGCTCACTGGATGGCGCTCGCGCTCCTCGCCGCACCGCTCACGCAGGCGCGCGCGGCCGACGAAGCGCAACCGGCCAAGGACCGCGCGGAGGCGGTGAAGGATCGGGCCGAGGCCGACGCGCAGCGCAAGAAGGCCCACGCCGACGCGGAGAAGGACAGGATGAAGGCGCAGGCCGACGCCAGCGCGGACGCCGCCAAGGCGGACGCGAAGGCCGCCAAGGCCGAGGCGAAGGCGGACGCGAAGGCGGCCAAGAAGGAGGCGCGCCACCACAAGAAGGCGGTCCGCAAGCACACCACCACGACCACCACCGAGGGCGCCGCGCCGGCCGACACGGCGCGTTGAACGGCAGCGTGAGCCGTCCCGCCCCCGCCGGCCCAGGGAGGCTCGGCCGGGGGCGGCCGGCGGCCGCGGCGGCGCAGGGCGGGGCGCCGCCGCCGCGCTCGAGGCCGTGGGATACTCCGCGGCATGAGCGCCTCGCCCGAAGACGTCCGCCGCGCGACCCTGGAGCGCCTCGCCGCGCTCGGCTTCCGCGACCTCCCGGCGGTCCCGCTGCTCGAGGGCGCGCGCGTCCGCCGCACGCTCCCTGAGGTTCGGGCGCGCATGCTGTGCATCCACACGGCGCTGGTCCTCGCCTACCGCGGCATGACGCGCAAGGCGACGCAGGGCTGGGTGGAGCGCGCCGGCCTGGGGCTCCACCTCTCGCCGGGCGAGCGCCAGCTGGTGGCCCGCTCCGATCGCGACCTTGGCGTGCGCCTCATGCATCGGGTGGAGGCGCTGTGGGCGCTGGCGTGGGCGGCGGGGCGCGCGCCGGCGCTCGACCCGCTGGAGTGTTGCTCCGACGAGCTGGCGACCTGGTTCCCCGATCCGAGGCAGCCGCAGGCCGCGCCGCAGCTCGAGCTGCCCGGGCTGCGAGGGGAGGCGGAGCTCATCGCGGCGTGCGACCTGTTCCGTTGCCTGGAGGGTCACGCCTTCCGCTCGGGCCTCCTCCTGAAGCCGCTCCGCCCCGGCGTCCGAGCCACCGGGTACTCGGCGATGAACCGGCGGCTCGCCCTCGAGTGGCTCCTCGTGACGGATCGGTGGGATCGGCCGGACGGGGAGCCCGACGGCGGCTGGATGCTGCAGGGCGTGACGGCCACCTGACCTCCGCCCGGCCCAGCGCGCGCCGGCCGGCTGCCGGCGTTGCGCCATGGACAAGGCACATCCGTCCGGGGCGCGGGGGCGTATAGAGGCCTCCTCGCGGGGAGCGAGAGAGGCCCCGTGGGCGGATCGAGGCGGTTCGAGCGGTGGCAGGACCTGGCGGCCTGGCGCGGCGCGGGGCGCGTTCGATGAGCAACGGCGAGCTACGAGCGAGCACGAGCGCGCGCTCCTTGGCGTGGCGGCTCGCCGCGGGCGTGCTGGCCATCGATCTGTGCGTCGCGGCGCTGGTCGCCTATCCCCTCCGGCAGGAGCTGGCGCAGCAGCGCGCGGCGGCGCTGGCGTCGGCCGGGAACCTGGCGCACCTGCTCGACGACGACCTCACCGCCGCCCTCGACAAGATCGAGCTGGCGGTCCACGCGGCCGCGGACGAGTGGGAGCGGACGCCGGAGGCCGAGCGCGCCGGTCCGGCGCTCGACGCGTTCCTCGAGCGCGAGCGGGCGCGCGTCCCCGACCTCGCCGGCCTGCGGATCACCGACGGCGCCGGGGTGATCCGGCACGGCGCGCCGAAGGCCCTCGCCGGCGTGGGCGTGAGCCTCGCCGACCGGGAGTTCTTCGGCCCGCTCCAGGCCGGCGCCCCGGCGGGCACGTTCGTCACCAAGCCGTACCTGGGGCGGCTCAGCGGCCGGCAGATCCTGGCCGTGGCGCGCCAGCTCGCCTCGCCCGACGGGCGCTTCGCCGGAGCGGTGGCGGGCACCTTCGCCCTGGAGCGCCTCTCCGTCCTCCTCTCCACCCTCGACGTCGGCCCGCACGGCTCGGTGTCGGTGCGCGCCCGGGACCTGAGCCTGGTGGCGCGCAGCGGCCCCCCCGGCGACCACGTCGAGTTCGGCAGCACCAGCGTCTCGCCCGAGCTGCGGCGCGTGGTGGACGCCGGCCTCGCCCACGGGACCTACGACGCGCGCGCGGGCGCCGACGGCTTCGATCGCTCGTTCGCCTTCCGCAAGCTGTCGCGCTACCCGTTCTACGTGCTGGTCGGGCTCGCGCCCGCGGACTACCTCGCCGCCTGGCGCCGGCAGTCCCAGCTGGCCGGCGGGCTCGTGGTCTTGTTCTGGTGCGGGACCATCGCCGGCGCCTGGTTCGTCCACCGGGCCTGGCGGCAGCGGCTCCAGTACGAGCGGCTCCTGGTGGAGCGGACCGAGCGGCTGCGCGCGAGCGAGCAGCGCTACCGGGTGGTGGCGGACAACACGCACGACTGGGAGTTCTGGGCCGGGACGGACGGCCGCCCGAGCTACGTGTCGCCGTCCTGCTTCGCCATCAGCGGGCACACCGCCGAAGAGTTCCTGGCGGACCCCGGCCTGCTGCGCCGGCTGGTCCACCCGGACGACCGGGCGGTGGTGGAGGCGCACGAGCGCGAGGTGAAGGCGCGGCCGGGGCCGACGCAGCTCACGTTCAGGCTCGTGCGGCCCGACGGGCAGGCGCGCTGGATCGAGCACCGCTGCAAGCCGGTGGTGGACGCGGCGGGGCAGCCGCTCGGCCTGCGCGGCAGCTACCAGGACATCCACACGCGCAAGCTGGCGGAGGAGGCGCTGGCGCAGGAGAAGGAGCGGCTGGCGGTCACGCTGCGGAGCATCGGCGACGGCGTCATCGCCACCGATCTCGAGCAGCGGGTGGTGCTCCTCAACAGCGTGGCGGAGCGGCTGACCGGCTGGACCGCCGCGGAGGCGGAGGGGAGGCCGCTGGCGGAGGTCTTCCGGATCGTCCACTCCGAGACGGGGGCGCCGGTCGAGAACCCGATCGCGAAGGCGCTCGCGACCGGCAGGATCGTCGAGCTCGCCAACCACACCTCGCTCCTCCGTCGGGACGGGCGCTCGTGCGTCATCGCCGACAGCGGCTCGCCCATCCGGGACCGCGACAGCCGCATCATCGGCGCGGTGCTGGTCTTCCGCGACATCACCGTCCAGGAGCGCGCGGAGCAGGAGCTGGCTCGCGTGCAGCGGGTGGAGTCGCTGGCGGTGCTGGCGGGCGGGATCGCCCACGACTTCAACAACCTGCTCACCAGCATCTTCGGCAACCTCTCGTACGCGCGCGAGGCGGTGGCCGGGCCGCCGGAGGTGGCGGAGGCGCTGGCGGACGCCGAGGGGGCCTCGCTGCGCGCGCGCTCCCTGACGCAGCAGCTGCTCACGTTCGCGAGGGGCGGCGCGCCGGTCAAGGAGCAGGTGGACCTGGCGGAGCTCGTCGAGGAGACCGCCCGCTTCGCGGCGCACGGCTCGGGCACGGCGTGCCAGTTCGACCTCGCCCCCGGGCTCGCGGCGGTGGTGGACGCGGGGCAGATCGGGCAGGTGGTGCAGAACCTGGTGCTGAACGGCATCCAGGCCATGGCCTCCGGCGGGACGCTCCGCATCTCGGGCGCGCCCTGCGCCGTGCCGGCGGTGAACCCGTTCGCGCTCCCGCCTGGACGGTACGTGCGCCTCACGGTCCAGGACCAGGGCCCCGGGATCGCCCCGGAGGTGCTGCCCCGCATCTTCGACCCGTTCTTCACCACCAAGGCCGAGGGGAACGGCCTCGGGCTCTCCATCTGCCACTCCATCGTCCTCAAGCACGACGGGCACATCGAGGCGGCGTCGCGGCCGGGCGAGGGGGCGGCGTTCCACGTGTACCTCCCCGCCAGCGACGCGGCGGCGGAGCCGCTCGAGGCCGCCGCGGCGGAGCCCCCCGCGCCTGCCGGCGGCCGGCGCGTGCTCGTGATGGACGACGAGGACGCCATCCGGGCGCTGGTGGCGCGGACGCTGCGGCCGCTCGACTACGAGGTGGTGGGGGCGCGCGACGGGCAGGAGGCGCTCGCGCAATACGCCCGGGCGCAGGAGGAGGGTCGCCCCTTCGCGGCCGTGCTGATGGACCTCACCATCCCCGGCGGCATGGGCGGGAAGGAGGCCATCGCGAAGCTCCGCGCGCTCGATCCGGGCGTGGTGGCCATCGTCTCGTCGGGCTACTCGACCGACCCGGTGATGGCGCATCACGCCGACCACGGCTTCCGCGGCGTGCTGGTGAAGCCCTACCTGGCCGAGGACCTGCGGCGGGTGCTGAGCCGCGTGCTCGGGTCCAGCAGGGCTCAGGGCTGACGAGGGCGCGCGGGGCGCCCGCGCTCCGCGCTACTTGTCGCGGTAGGTGATGCGGCCGCGCGTCAGGTCGTACGGCGAGAGCTCCACCTTCACCCGGTCGCCCGTGATGATGCGGATGTGGAACCGCTTCATCTTGCCGGACGGGTACGCCAGGACGACGGGGCCCTGGTCGATCTTCACGCGGTACATGCCGCCGCTCGACTCCTCGACCCGGCCCTGCACCTCGATGCCAGCTTCCTTCTCGCTCATTCAACTCCCTGAAAGTACGTGTGAAAAAAGTAAACGGCCCCTTGGACCGAGGCCGCCGGTAAGACACCGGCCTCCATTCTACACCGGACGGGCGAGTTTTGCAGGGCGCTCGCGGCCTCCCGCCCCCGGGGACGGGACCTCCGCCAGCCTCGCCCCGAGCGCCGCCCGCAGCGGCGGCGCCACCCGCCGCCCCAACCGGACCTGGGGCGTGCCGTGCCAGCGGGCGCTGGCGGTGAGCGCGGCCGCCAGGTCGCCGAGCAGCGCCGGGCCGGCCGCGACCCCCGGCTCGAGGTGCAGCGCCTTCACCTCGAAGACGCCGCGGACCCGGTGAGCCTTGGCGTCGAGCCGGCCGACCAGCGCCCCGCGCCGCAGGATGGGCAGGACGAAGTAGCCATGGCGCCGCTTGCGGGCCGGCACGTAGCACTCCAGCCGGTAGTCGAAGCCGAACATGGCGAGCGCGCGCTCGCGGTCCCACACCACCGGGTCGAAGGGCGAGAGGAGCGCGGTGTGCGTGGCCGCGAGCTCCCCGCCCGCGGCGCGGCGCAGGAGCGGCGCGTGGTCGCGGTGGACGAAGCCGGGCGCCGCCCAGCCCCGGACGCGGACCTCGAGCAGCCGGCCCGCCTCGACCAGCGGGCGGAGGTCCTCCGGCGTGAGCCGGGGCCGGGTGCGGAAGTAGTCGTGGATCCAGCGGGCCTGGGTCACGCCCAGCGCCCGCACCGACTGCTCGATCACCGCCTGCCGCGCGGCGGCCTCGTCCGGCGGCTCGCGTCGCGCCGCGGCGGGCAGCACCCGCTCCGCGAGGTCGTAGACGCGCTGGAACCGCTCGCGCCGCGCGACCATCAGCTCGCCGAGCGCGAGCCACGCCTCGAGCCACGCCTTCTCCTTCTTCCACCCCCACCAGCCGCCGTGGCGCGGCCGCGCGCTCGCGAAGTCCGAGGTCTTGACCGGCCCGCGCCGGCGCACCTCCTCGAGCAGGGCCGCCATCCCCTCGCGCTCGTCGGCGAGGAGCTTGCGCGCCCGCTTGACGAACCAGTGCTGGCTCGTCGCCAGCACCCGCCGGTGCAGCCCGTGCTCCTCCACCGGCGCCAGGCAGGCCTCGTGGGCCCAGGTCTCGAAGAGCGCCGCCTCCGCCAGCAGCTCGTCGAGCCACTCGGGTCGGTAGGCTTCGCCGAGCCGGGCGTGCAGCACCAGGTGGTGGCTGCGGGCCACGACGTGGATGGTGTCGAGCTGGAGGAGCGCCATGCGCCGCACCGCGGCGAGCACGTCCTCGCGGCGAGCCGCGCGGGCCGGCGGCGTGAGCAGCCCCTGGGCGGCGAGGTGGAGCGCGCGGGCCTGGGCGGCGGTGAGGGTGGGGCGGGGTGCCATGGGTGCCGAGAGGCTAACCCGGCTTGACGCCGGGGCGCCTCTCGAACCATGGTGCGCGCCCCATGCCCGTCCAGAGTGGTGCGGTCACCTTCGCGCGCTTCAGCTCCGAGCCCGCCGGCGCGCGCGCCGACGCGAAGCGGTGGCTCGTCCGCGGCCTGCGGAAGCGGGCTTTCACGCCGCTCGAGGCGCGCAAGCCGGAGCTGGACCGGGCCGCCGGGTTCGTGGAGCTGGCGGACCACGACGCCACCGGCTTCGAGGCCGGGCTGTTCGAGGGTGAGCACGCCCTGTTCGCGTGGCGCATCGACCAGCTCAAGGTGCCGGCCAAGGCGCTCAAGGCGGAGGTCGATCGCTGGGCCGCGGCGTTCGCGGCCGAGCACGGCCGGCCGCCGGGCCGCCGCGAGAAGGCCGTCCGCAAGGAGGAGGCGCGGCAGCTGCTGCGGCAGCGGGTGGAGCCGTCCTCGAGGGTCGCCGACGTGAGCTGGAACCTGGAGACCGGCGAGGTCGCGATCTGGGTCACCTCGCGGAAGACGGTGGACGAGATCACCGCGGCCATGGAGGAGGTCTTCGGCGTGACGCTCCACCCGGTGTCCGTCGGCGCCACCGCGTCGCGCGCCAAGCTGCCGGAGGCCGCGCTCGGCCCGACGGCGGCGCTCGTAGGCCTGCAGGGTGAGGGGGTGTCGCGTGGCGAAGCGTGATGCGGCGCGCGCGGAGGCCGCCTTCCTGCGCGGCGACGCCGGCGTGGACGGCGCGGCGACCGACGCGGACCAGCGCGACGCGGTCGAGATCGAGCGGGACAAGGCGCGCGACGAGGTCCTCCGCGGCCGGACCTGGCTGGGGCGCGAGCTGCTCACCTGGCTGCTCTGGCGGTCGGAGTCGGGCGATCCGCTCGTGCAGGTGGAGGGGGCGGGGCTGGTGGTCCTCTTCACCGGCCGCATCACGCTGCGCGGGATCGCGGGCGAGGTGACGGAGCTCACCGCGCGCGGCGCCGAGGCGCCCTACGCGGCGCAGGTCCGGCGCGCGCTCGACGCGGGGCTGCTCGTGCACCAGGCGCGGCTCCGCTTCACGCACGGCGAGGACGACGCCCAGAAGGTCTACGAGGCGACGCTCGACGCCGAGCACCTCGACGTCCGCGCGGCGAAGCTGCCGGAGCTGATGGCGGAGGAGGGCGACGACCGGATGCTCGAGCGGCTGTCCCTCGCGGCGCAGCTCTCGCGCTTCGTGGACGCGCTCGTCGCGGCGTTCCTCGAGGAGCGCGCCAGCCGCGCGTGGGGAAAGCGCACGGTCCCGGCGCTGAAGCGGTGGATGCAGGCGGGGTAGGCGGCTCGTCCGGGCGAAGGCCAGCCGTGCGTGGGCCGGAAGGGCCGCAGCGTGACCGCCGTGCGGTTCGCGGCGAGCAGCCCCAACGTCAGCGGACGGAGGTGCACCCCATGGTCACGGAAGCGCTCTACGTACGGCTGGAGGCGAAGGCGGGGAAGGAGGAGGCCGTCACGAAGTTCCTGAAGGACGCCCTGCCGGTGGTGGAGAGCGAGCGAGACACCCAGGCCTGGTTCGCGCTTCGCCTCGGCCCGACCTCCTTCGGCATCTTCGACGCGTTCCCCAACGAGGCGGGGCGGCAGGCGCACCTCGCCGGCCAGGTGGCGGCGGCCCTGAAGAGCAAGGGCGGCGAGCTGTTCGCGGCCCCGCCCACCATCGACCGGGCGGACGTCCTGGCGGCGAAGCTGCCGCACTGAGCGCGCATCGTGGCGCCCGGCGGTGGCGCCTGGGAGCCGACGGCGCTAGCTCGAGGGCATGGAGAAGGTGAACGTCGCCGAGAAGCTGGCGCGGTTCCAGGACCTCTGGAAGCCGCGCGTGGTGGCGGAGCTGAACGGGCAGCACGTGAAGGTCGTGAAGCTCCGGGGCCCCTTCGTGTGGCATCACCACGAGCGTGAAGACGAGATGTTCCTGGTGGTCCGCGGCAGCCTGCGGTTGGAGTTCAGGGATCGGGTGGTCGAGCTCCAGGCTGGAGAGCTGCTCGTGGTGCCTCGCGGCACGGAGCACCGACCCGTGGCCGAAGACGAGGTCGAGGTGCTCCTGTTCGAGCCCGCCAGCACGCTCAACACCGGGAACGTCCGCGACGAGCGGACGGTGGCCGTGCCCGAGCGCATCTGAGCGAGGTCTGGGAAGGACCCTGGCCGCGCCTGGGTGCGGCTCAGCGCTCCTTGCGGTAGAGCCGCATCGCGATGGGCGACGCGACGACCACGATCAGCGTCGACGCGAGGAGCGTCCAGAGCACGTCGCCGCCGGCCGGCTGCCCGTGCATCAGGTGGCGGGACGCGCGGGCCAGGTGCGTCACCGGATTGCGCGCGACGGCCGCCCGGAGCCAACCTGGCATCGTCCCGAGGTCGACGAAGATGTCGCTCGCGAACGTGAGCGGCATCAGGAAGAGGAAGCTCGTGGTCATGACCGACTCGGGCGTCCGGACGAGCATCCCCACGATGATCCACGGCCACGAGAGCGCGAAGCTGAAGGTCAGGACCAGCGCGATCGCGAGGAGGACGCCCGCCGCGCCGCCCTGCGGCCGGAACCCCAGGATGAACCCCACGACCAGGATCAGCGCCGACGCGATCGAGTACCGGAACACGTCGCCGGCCAGCGCGCCGAGCAGCGGCGCCGGCTGCCACATCGGGAGCGAGCGGAACCGGTCGTAGAGGCCCTTGTGGATGTCCGAGTTCAGCCCCACGCCCGTGTAGACGGTGATGAAGAGCACCGTCTGGACGAGGACGCCGGGCAGGAGGTACTGCACGTACTGGCGTGGGGTCCCGGCGAGCGCCCCGCCGAAGATGAACGTGAAGAGCAGCGTGAACATGATCGGCGTGACGGTCACGTCGAAGAGCTGGAAGGGGACGTGCTTGATCTTCAGCAGCGCCCGCCACGCGAGCGTCAGCACCGCGGACGGAGCCGAGGCCGGGCGCGGCCGCGCGCGGATCGCGAGGACCTCGTGGGGCCCGTTCATCGCTCCGGCTCCCCCTGCGCCGGGCCCGCCGCCCGACCGGTGAGCGCGAGGAAGACCTCGTCGAGGCTGGGGCTCCCCACCGAGAGCTGCGCAACCTCGATGCTGCGCTCGCTCAGCGCAGAGAGGACCGCCGCGGCCTGCGCGGCCGTCTCGAGGCGCGCGGCGATCTCCGCGGGGTCCGACGCCGGCAGCACCCCGCCGCCGAGCACCCGGGTGACGAGCTGCTGCGCCTCGCCGCGCTGGCCGGGCTCGACGAGGCGCACGTGGAGCGAGTTCGAGCCGACCGACGCCTTCAGCTCCCGGCTCGTGCCCTCTGCGATCACGCGGCCGTGATCGACGACCGCCATCCGCTCGGCGAGTCGGTCCGCCTCGTCGAGGTACTGCGTCGTGAGGAGCACCGTCGTGCCCTCGGCGGCGATGCGGCGCACGAGCTCCCAGACCTGCGCGCGGCTCCGCGGGTCGAGCCCGGTCGTGGGCTCGTCGAGGAAGAGGATCTCCGGGATCGCGACGAGGCTCGCCGCGATGTCCATGCGCCGCCGCTCCCCCCCGGAGTAGGTCCGCACCTGCCGCCCGGCGGCGGCCGCGAGCTCGAAGGCCTCCAGCAGCTCCGACGCGCGGCGCCGCGCGTCGCGCCACGACAGCCCGAGCAGCCGGCCGACGAGCACGAGGTTCTCCTGGCCCGTCAGATCCTCGTCCACCGAGGCGAACTGCCCCGTCAGGCTCACCTTCCTGCGGACCTCGCTCGCCTCGCTCACCACGTCGTGCCCGAGGACGGCGGCGCGGCCGGCGGTCGGCCGCAGCAGGGTGGCGAGGATGCGGATGGTCGTCGTCTTCCCGGCGCCGTTCGGGCCGAGCAGGCCGTAGACGGTGCCCTGGCGGATGCGGAGGTCCACGCCGTCGAGCGCCCGGGTCGGACCGAAGTGCTTCGAGAGCCCCACCGTCTCGATCGCGTTCGTCATCGCGGCGCCGGCCCCGTCAATCCTCGAACGCCTCCCTGAACAGCTTCATGGAGGCGTCCCATGACTTCCGGTCGGCGTCGGCGTCGGCGTCGTAGGCGAGCGCGTCCATGCCGGCACTTCATCCCGTGCATGCGTTCCCCCGGAGCGTCCTGTCATTTCGCGCCGGGGTGGCGCGCGCAACTTCGCCGTGAGCGGCTCGGAAGGAGGCTGAGGGGCGCCAGCGGCGTCGCCGGCGGCTATGCCAGGTACGCCGGAGAGGTCTCACGTACCCTGGAGGGAAGCACGATGAGCGAGGAGCGCGTGGCGCCCGAGACGAAGGGAGTGGCGGTCAAGATGATCTCGACCATCGACCTGGGTCCCGAGATCGAGGGCATGGCAGGGCGCCAGCTGCGAATGCGCATGGTGACGATCGAGCCGGGAGGCGTCTTCGGCCCGGTTCACGACCACAAGGACCGACCCGGCGCCGTCTACATCCTGCAAGGCACGATCACCGATCACCGAGATGGCGTCGCCACGGACTACGGGCCGGGGGCGGGCTGGCCCGAGGACCGGCACACCACCCACTGGCTCGAGAACCGAGGGCCGATTCCGGCGGTGGAGATCTCGGTCGACATCGTCAGGCAACCGTGAGCGGCGGCGCCCTTCGCGGCGCCCCCGCGTGCGGCGCGAGGCCCTCGCGCCAGGGCGACAGCCTCGGGTGACGTGCCCCAGCGGCGGAGAACAGTCGCTGACCCCACGCAGGGACGGCTACCCATCCTGGCGGCGCGGAGTCGTAGGCGCGGGCCCACAGGAGCCACCGGAGCGGCACGCGCTGGACGCCCTCGGTGCGCGGCGCCGCTCCGTCTGCTCGAGCGAACCGGGGCGGCGCAGGGGGAACGATGAAGGGCATTCACGGTTGGCTCATCCGGTGCTGCGCGCTCGTGCCGCTCGCCGCGCTGAGCGCGAGCTCGGATGGGCGCGCGGTGCCCGGAAGCGGGGTCGCATCGCGGTCGGCGCAGATCGAGGGGTTGAGGCTCCACTACCTCACGGCCGGGCACGGCCCGACCGTGATCCTGCTGCACGGCTACGCGGAGACGTCGCGGATGTGGAGGCCGCTCATCCCGCGGCTCGCCGAGAACTTCAAAGTCATCGCGCCCGACCTGCCGGGGATCGGCGACTCGGAGATCCCGAAGGACGGGTTGGACATGAAGACCGCCGCCGTCCGCGTCCACGCGCTCGCCCGGGCGCTCGGCGTCGAGAAGGCGAGGGTCGTGGGCCACGACATCGGGCTCATGGTGGCATACGCGTACGCGGCGCAGTACCCCGCCGAGGTCGAGAAGCTCGTGCTGATGGACGCCTTCCTCCCCGGGGTCGAGGGGTGGCGCGCCATCTACGACGACCCGGCCATCTGGCACTTCCGGTTCAGCGGCCCGACGCCGGAGGCCCTCGTGAAGGGGCGCGAGCGCATCTACTTCGAGCACTTCTGGAACGACTTCGCCGCCGACAAGCGGCGCTCGATCGGCGAGGGCGATCGGGCGGCCTACGCCGCCGCCTACGCTCGGCCGGGGCGGATGCGGGCGGGCTGGGCGTACTTCGTCTCGTTCCCCCAGACGGCGAAGGACTTCGAGGAGCTCGCCCGGACGAAGCTGCCGATGCCGGTGCTCGCCCTCGGTGGCGAGAAGGCGAATGGAGCCGCCCTGGCCGAGCAGGCCAAGGCCGTCGCGGTCGACGCGACGGCGGTCGTCCTGCCGGAGACCGGGCACTGGGTGATGGAGGAGCGCCCGAAGGAGACGATGGACGCGCTCTTGAAGTTCCTCTCCAGGTGATGTGCCCGGACGAGCCGGGTCAGGTGGTTCCGGGGCATGACCGAGGCCCCTGTCACGTCTTCGGGACGCACGGGCTACACTGGCCGAGATGAACCCCGCCGCGTGCCCGCACTGCGATGCTCCCCGCGTGGACGGTCCGGAGTGCCCGCGCTGTGGCGTCATCTACGCTCGGGCGCACCGGCGCGCGCCAGCTTCCGGGACCCCCGCCGGCGTCGACCTGCGCACGGCGGACGCGCCTTCGACGGCGGCGCTGGCATCGACGCCAGGCACGCAAGTGGTCTGGGGCGGAGCGGCCGATGACGCGCGCACCGAGCTCACGCTCCGCGCCATCGGTCCTCCGGTGGCGCTGCTCGTGTCGTGGCTCCTCGTCTCATCCCCGACCGGTCACATGCTGGTCCGGACGTTCCTGTCGATGTGGGTGCACGAGCTGGGACACGCGGCGGCGGCCTGGCTCTGCGGCCACCTGGCCTTCCCTGGCCCCTGGCGTACCCCCATCTCGGACAGCCGACATGCCCTCGTCGTCCTGGTGGTCGCTGCGTCCTTCGCGTACGTCGCCTGGCGCGGGTGGGCGGCGCGGTCTCCGAGCCTCATCGTGACCGGGGCAGCCGGGCTCGTGGCGCAGCTGGTCTGCGTGCTGCTCCCGGCGAGGCCGGCCCGCGCGTTCATCACGTTCGCCGGTGATGGAGGAGCGCTCGTCCTGGGGACGCTGCTCATGTCGACGATCTACGTGCCTCCGGAGAGCCGCATCCGCCAGGGCGCGCTCCGCTGGGGATTCCTCGCCATCGGCGCGGCGAGCTTCGTCGACGCGTTCCGCACGTGGCTGGGCGCGCGCTCCGACCCGGACGCCGCTCCGCTGGGAGAGATCGAGGGCGTGGGGCTGTCCGACCCGAGCGCCCTCATGCAGGTCCACGGGTGGAGCCTGCACCGGATCACGGGAGCGTACGTCGGGCTCGGCACGGCGTGCGCCGCGGCCTTCTTGGCGCTGTACGTGTACGGGCTCCTGCGCGCCCGCAGGCGTTGAACGCGCGCAGCGCCGCGAGGGCAACGACGCCGGCGTCAGCTGCCGCTCAGCTCCGCCGGTTGCCCAGGAGCCGCGGGAGCGCCAGGGAAGAACGGGACTCGCCACCCGGGCATGGCTCCTCCACGAAGAGTGTACCCGCCCGGTCGCCGGAAGGTGCGGCGCGGAGGATGCACTGGCGCTGGCCCTCCCTGTGGCCAGACGAGGACGACTGAGAGCCCTCGTGCAGGAGCGCGCCCGCGGGACGGACTCGGCGGCGCGGGATCAGGGTTTGGTCAGGACGCGGGAGGAACGCCCTGCGTACGTTCTCGCCCGTGACGCCGACGTGCGCACGAGGAGGACGGACATGTACCTGCACCTGACGGACACCGGGAGCGCGAGCGAGATGCTCGGTCACCCCATCCGCGACCGGATGAACGCGTGGTTCTTCCGCGCGATGGACGGCTATGTCCACCGGAAGTACCGGCACATCAAGCGCGAGCTCTTCGGAGGACTGCCGCGCACAGTCCTCGAGATCGGGCCCGGGGACGGCGGCAACTTTCGTTACCTCGACGCGGGAACGCACGTCATCGCGGTCGAGCCGAACGTGCACATGCACGCGAACCTGCGGGCGGCGGCGGCTCGGCACCGCGTCACGGTGGACGTCCGCGCCGCGGTCGCGGAGCGCCTGCCGGTGCCGGACGGGAGCGTAGACGCGGTGATCTCGAGCCTCGTGCTCTGCACCGTGACCGATCCGGAGCGCGCGCTCGCGGAGGTCCGGCGCGTGCTCCGCCCCGATGGCCGCTTCTGGTGCGTGGAGCACGTGGCGGCGCCGGAGGGGAGCTGGGTAGCGCGCGTGCAGCGGCTCGTGAAGCGGCCGTGGCGGTGGTTCTTCGAGGGCTGCGACACCCAGCGCGACGTGGCCGAGCTCTTGCGGGACGCCGGGTTTGCCGCCGTCGAGATCACGCCGTTCACGCTGCGCACGGTCTTTCTGCCGATCCGGCCGCAGATCGCGGCAGTCGCGGTCAGGTGAGCGCCGCATGGGGCCGGGCGGCCGCCCGCTCGAGGAGCGCCACGAGCTCACGCTCGAGGGTCGGGCGGCCGCCGAACAGGAACGCGTGATCCTCGCCGGGGGGCTCGACGAGACGCGCGCCCGGGATCGCGGCAGCGAGCGCGCGCCCGTTCCCGACGCGTACGACGCGGTCGCCGGTCGCGTGCAGCACGACGGACGGCGTCCGCACGCGCGGTAGCAGCGGCCGGACGTCGATCCCGATGTTCATCTCCAGGAGCTCGAGGGCCGCGCCTGGGCTCGCGCCCTCCTGCTCGGCCCGGGCCGCCCAGGCGCGCAGCGGCGGGGTGAGGTGGCGGGCGGGGACGAACGCGCGCATCGTCGCGCCGGAGCCCCAGCCGCTCGCGATGTACGCGCGAAGCGTTGCGACCTCGACGTCGCTCCAGCCGGCAGCGTGGTCCGGCGCGGCCGACATGCGGGCAAAGGCGCCGACGAGGGCGAGGCCGCGCACGCGGATCGGCCGCGTCACGGCAAAGGTGAGCGCGAGCGGACCTCCCTCCGAGAACCCGACCAGCACAGCCCCGGGAGACCGCACTGCGTCGAGGACGGCCTCGAGGTCCTCCACGCGCTGCGGCAGCTGCGGCAGCGCCTTCACGCGGTCGCTCGCGCCCGTCCCGCGCTTGTCGAACAGGAGCACCCGGGCGCGCGCGGAGAGCGTGCGGACGAGGTCGGATACCCCCCGCAGCTCGAGCGCGGTGCGCATGCCGAGCGCCCACCCGAGCACCAGGACGATGTCGAGGGGACCCCGCCCGACCGTGCGGTACGCGATGTGGACGTCGCCGGAGCGGACGTACTTCGGGGGCGCCTCCGCGGCTGCGTCGGCCGGGTCCGGGTCGACCTCCGCGAGCTCGCCCACGAACCGGTATCCCTGCCGCGCGTGGGTGCGCAGCAGCCCGCGATCTGCCGGACGGAACGCGCGGCGCGCGAGGCTCACCGCGCGCTGGAGCGATGCGTCCGTGACGACCGCGTCCGGCCAGAGCTCCCGCAGGATCTCATCCTTGGGGACGACGCGATGCCGGTTCCGGACGAGATAGGCGAGCACCGCGAAGACCTGCGGCTGGAGCGGCCGCGGCTCCCCTTCGACACGCAGCTCGCGGCGCGCCAGGTCGAGCTCGTACGCTCCGAAACGCCAGCCCGTGCCGGCCATGTAGCTCCTGCGTGCTCAGCTCCGCCGGTTGCCCAGCAGTCGCAGGAGCGCCAGGAACAGGTTCACGAAGTCGAGGTACAGGGCGAGGGCGCCGTTGACCGGCATCGCCGCGCTCCCGCCGCCCGCGCGCGCCAGCGCCCGGAGCTTCTGGGTGTCGTAGGCGGCGAGGCCGGTGAAGACGACGACCGCCGCGCACGAGATGACGAACGACATCGCGCTCGAGTGCAGGAAGATGTTCACCACGCTCGCGATGACGATGCCGATGAGGCCCATGAAGAGGAAGCTGCTCCAGCTCGAGAGATCCCGGCGCGTGACCGTGCCGAACACGCTCATGGCGCCGAACGTCCCGGCGGTGGTCACGAAAGCCAGCGCGACCGAGCTGCCGGTGTAGGCGAGGAGGACGACCGACAAGGTCGCGCCGTTGAGGGCGGAGTAGACGAGGAAGAGGCCACCGGCAGCCGCGGCGGAGAGCCGGTTCACCGCCGCCGAGATGGCGATGACCAGCCCGAGCTCCGCGATGAGGAGGCCGAAGAACACGAAGCGGTTCCCGATCACGAACCGGAGCGCGTCCTCCGAGCCCGCCACCGAGTAGGCGACGAGCGCGGTGAGGCCGAGGCCGAGCGTCATCCAGCGGTAGACGGACGCCATGAAGCGGCGCTCGACGTCGGAGCCGGCGCGGACGAGCACCTGTTCGCGAGCGGGGAAGCGGGCGGAGTCGAAGGGCATGAACGGAACCTAACACGCGGCGGGCGTCGCTGCCGTGCGCGGGTGTCGCGCGGCGCTCCAGCAAGCCCGGCGGCGGCGAGGCTCGCCTCGGGCCAGACTTGAAGATAGTCTCGACGCAGCGTCCACCATGCCTGCCCCTTCCCCGACCTGGGTTAGCCGCTACCTCGCGCTGCTCGGCGTCGAGCACGCGGCGCCGAGCCTCGAGCAGCTCCGGCAGCTCGTCCGGGCGCAGGTGCTGACGGTGCCCTTCGAGAACTCGGGGTCGCTCCTCCGGCGCCAGGCCGCCGGGGCGGGGCCGGTGCCGCCGCTCGACCCCGAGGCGCTCCTCGCCGCGTGGGAGCAGCGCCGCGCGGGCGGCGTCTGCTTCGAGCACACCGAGGCGTTCGGGCTGCTCCTCGCCGAGCTCGGGTACCCCGTCACGCCCATCGCCGGCGAGATCTCGTTTCCGGGCTCGCACCAGGCGCTGCTGGTGGAGGCCGGCGGCGCGCGCTGGCTGCTCGACGTCGGGGAGGGCTCGCCGCTCCTCGAGCCCATCCCGCTCGACCGCGCGTTCGAGGTCCGGCGGGCGGGCCTCGGCTTCCGGTTCAAGTCCGACCCGGCCGACGCCGGGGTCTGGCTCCTCGAGCGCGCGCTCGAGGGCAGCTGGAAGCCGTTCTGCCGCTTCTGGCTGCGGCCGCAGTCGCGGGCGGATCGCGAGGTCGCCTACCAGCGCCACCACCGCGCCGGCGAGACGTGGGTCACGAACTCCATGGTCCTCGTCCGCTGCCACGAGGACGAGGTGGTCTCCTTCCGCGAGTTCAAGCTCACGCGCTTCACGCCGGCCGGAAAGGCGACGGCGCCGGTCGAGGCGCCCGGCGCCTGGGCGCGGCTGCCCGGCCTCGCCGGCCTCCCGGCCCTGCCGCTACCGGCGGCAGCCCGGGCCTGGGCGGCCATCAACGGGCGCGCGCTGCCGGCCGGCGCGTGAGCGGCCTCAGCCCTTGAACGCTGCCTGGAACATCTTCATGGACGCCTCCCATGACTTCCGGTCGGCGTCGGCGTCGTAGCCGAGCGCGTCCATCCCCGCCTGGGCGGCCTCGGGGTTGGTGAAGCTGTGCTTCGCGTGCGGATAGGTGATGACGCTGATGTCCGCGCCGGCGTCCTTCAGCTCCTTGACGAACGCGTCGATCTGCGACTTCGGGACCAGCGGATCGTCGCCGCCCGTGTTGATGAGGATGCGGGGCTTCACCTTGCCCGGCACGGGCTGGTCCGCCGACGGGATCGCGGCGTGGAAGGTCGCCACCGCGGCGAGATCCTCGCCGGCGCGCGCCATGTTCAGCGCGACGTTGCCGCCGAAGCAGTAGCCGACGGCGCCGATCTTCTTCGGGTCCACCTGCGGCTGCGCCTGGAGGAGCTTCCTCGCCGCCTCGAAGCGCGCCCGGACCACCGCGGGGTCCTTCGAGGCCTCCGCCATGAACGCCTTGGCGTCCTCCAGGTGCTTCGTCACCTTGCCCTTGCCGTACATGTCGAGCGCGAAGCCGACGTAGCCCGCCCTGGCGAGCCGCACCGCCTGGTCGCGGGCGTGCTGGTTCTCCCCCCACGCCTCGTGGATGACGAGGACGCCCGGCCGGCTCCCCTGGGCGGCGTCGTCCCAGGCGAGGAATCCCTCCAGCGCCGTGTCGCCCTGGCGGTAGTCGATCACCTTCGTCTTCACCTCGGCGCGCGCGGTCGCGCCGGCGAGCGCGAGGAAGGCGGCGATCACCCACTTGGTCCCGTGCATGGGCACTCCTCCGGAGCGCCCTGTCATTTCCCCGCATCGAGGCGCGCGCAACCGGCAGACCCGCAGGGGCCACCGCCGCGAAGACGGCGGGGTGTCTCGCCCGCACCTGGCCAGTCGATCCTTTGCCGAAGTGAGTGCGCCTCGAGTGAGGCCGAGGGCGGCGTGGCTGCCGGCGCCGCCCCCGGCCGTCGCGCTCACGGCCGCGGCTGGGCTGGCACTCGGATGTAGTAGCGCAGCGTCGGGCCGTCCTGTCTCATCCCCAGGTACTCGTAGCCGTGGTTCCGGGCGTCGTGGGGGATGGTGTTCACCGACTGCGCGCAGTCGCTGATCACCTCCAGCACGTCACCGGGCGCGAGCTGCGGCAGTGCTTCCAGGGTGGCGACCGCCGGGTAGGGGCAGGGCTCGCCGTGCATGTCGAGCCGGTGGGTGGGGACGAGGAGGTCGAGCTCCCCCGGAGTCAGCGGGCTCATCCGAGCACCCCCGTGGCGGCCGCGGGTGAGGTGGAGCGGGCGCGCTCGCCGCCAGCGCGCGTCAAGAATCGGCGCTCCCACCAGACGAGGAGCAGGAACGAGGTGAGCAGGCCGGCGTACGTGATGGCGAGCCCGCCGACCGGGCCGAGCGCCTGCAGCAGGTTCACCTTGGGGTAGGCGAGCGCCAGCGCCGGCGCGACCCGATCCCAGAGCCAGGCGAGCACGGTGGCGCCGGCGATGTTGCCCACGCCCACCACCCAGAAGTGCACCTGCCCCTCCACCGCGCGATACATCCAGCCGGTCTCGCAGCCGCCCGCCACCACGATGCCGAGCCCGAACAGGAACCCGCCCACCAGCGCGTTGGGGCCGGCCCAGAAGATCTTGGGGGCGACGCCGAGCAGGACGTAGCTGAAGGTGCCGACGGCGCTCGCCGCCATCCCGGCGAGGATCGCCTTGGCCATCAGCGTGCGGCCCGTGATCCAGAGGTCGCGGAAGGCGGCGGTGAAGCAGATCTGCGCCCGCTCGATGAGCAGGCCGAACGCGAGCCCGAACAGGCCCGCCAGGCCGAGCTTGAGCTGGCGGGTCGCCACCACCAGCGCCACGCCGGCGAAGGCGGCGAAGAGCAGCGCACCGAGCCAGAAGCGTCGTCCCGCGGCGGGTGCGCGCACCTGCGCCGCGGCGGTCACCTTCTCCACCCTCACCGGAGCGCGGAAGACCGGGTGGAGCGCGACGCGGACCCCGGCCCAGCTCCCGGCGGCGGTGGCGACGGTGAACATCCAGGCGTGGAGCGAGAACTGCGGGATGCCGGTGAAGAAGGCGGCCAGGTTGCAGCCCATGGCGAGCCGAGCCCCGAAGCCGGCCACGAACCCGCCCAGGAAGCCCTGGACCCACCGAACGCCGTGGCGTGGCGCGCGCAGCTTCACGTTGTTGGCCCACAGCGCGGCGGCCAACGCGCCGGCGAACATCCCGAGGACCACCCAGCCGTCGACCCGATCCCAGGGCAGCCCCTGCAGGCCGATGGCGCGGAAGTACCCCCAGCGCTCGGGGTGGGCGCCGGCGAGCTGCATCAGGTGGCCGCCCCAGCGTGTGAACTCGCCGGTGACCGCCCAGAACGTGCCGGTGACGCCGAAGTAGTAGGCGGAGAGCACCCCCGCCACGGCGACGGCGGGGGTGGGGGACCAGAAGCGAACGAGGTACTTCTCGCGGAACGACGGTGCGTGCATGCGTGCTCCCTCCGAGCGCGGCTCGGGGCGCGGTGTGTGGACGTCGGGGCTGTGTCGGGGAAGCCGCCGGCCTCCCGGCCTTTCGGCCTCAGCGCTGGAGCGGGCTGCGTGCTTCGACGGAGCGCATGCTGTTCACCTCCTTCCAGGCGCGGCAGTCTAGTCGCTGGGCCCCGATTCTCAAGCTCACCCCAGGTCAAAAACGTACCGCGCGCTGCCGGAGAAGGATCCGAGCTACCTCACGATCACCTTCGTCCCCGCGGGCGGGTACAAGTTCTCGACCACCTCTACCCGATGCTCCTCGAGGCCACGCAGAAGGGCATCGACGACCTCACGCAGCGGCTGGTCGAGAACGTCTGAGCGGTCGATCGCGAGCGGCGGACGCGCGCGCCGCCGCCAGCCACGGCCCGCGCGTCCGCGGTGCTTCCCCGGTGGTCACCCGTGCCTCGCGACGAGATTCCAGGCGGCACGCAGCGGCAGCGTCCGCGCTGCTACTGCGCAAGCCCGATCTGCTTCATGAACTCGCCGTTGTCCCAGAACAGGTACTCCTCGAACATGATGCCGTCCTTGTTCCAGTGGCCGATGGTCGCCATCGGGATGCGGTAGGCCTTGCCCGTCGGCTGGAGGGTCTTCCCGTCGGGCAGCACCATCGGCTTCGTGAAGGTCCCCTCGAGCCAGCCGGTCACGGCCGTCCATTCGCCGTCCGGGGTGCCGAAGCGCACCGGGTGCTCCTTGATCCGGTTGTCGGGCGCGAAGGTCCACATGTACTTCAGGTCCTCGATGTGCTTCTCGAGGCCCTTCGTCTGGTGGCCGTCTGGCCAGTGCACGACCACGTCCTTGGTGTGGCTCTTGTGCAGGTCCTGCCACTGCTGGCCGGTGTAGACGCGGAAGTCGAGGTCGTCGAAGTTCGCGAGGTTCTTCGCGAGCGCGGCGGGGACTCCCTTCGGCTTCGGGGTGGGCTCCCCGACCTTGGTGCCGGGCCAGGCGTTCTCCGCGGCCTGTGCGGGCGCCGCCGCGAGGAGCGCGGCGAGGGCCGCGCCGGTGAGCAGCGTGATGCGGTTCAGCTTCTTCATGGCTTCCTTCCCTTCTTTGCGGTGGATGCTGCGTGAGCGGCCGACGAGGTCGGTCGCGGTCTCGAGGCCTCGGCGGCGGCGGCGAGGTCGGGCGCGAGCCCGGCGATGCGGTCGCAGCCGAGGGCCTCCTGGACGGCGGGGAACAGCGTCGATTCCTCGAACCGCGCGTGCTCCTCGAGCTTCTTCTCCAGCGCGGCGCGCGCTGCTGCGCGCGCTCCGCCGCGGGCCTCCCGGAGCTCGCGAGCGAGGCGCCGGAGCGCCACGTGGTCGCTGAGCGTGAACACGATGGCGGCGTCCGCCTCCGAGAGCCGCCTGGCGAGCTCGGGGATGAGCACCTCCTCCTCGGCGCGGCAGTGCGGGAGCACCTCGAGGTCCCAGAGCGCCAGCAGCCGCGAGGTGCGGTCCTCTTCCCCGGCGCCCGCCCGCCCCGCGACGTCCGCGAGCCAGCGCGCGTGCTCGGCCGAGAGGCGCCGGAGCTGGGGGCAGAGGGTCACCGGTGGCTCCGCTACCCGACCTGCGCGGCCGCCTGCTTGATGGCCTGCAGCTCGATCTCGACGTCGACGCGGTCCGCGACGAGCACGCCGCCCGTCTCGAGCGCCTGGTTCCAGGTGAGGCCGAAGTCCTTGCGGTTGAGCGAGGCGGTCGCGGTGAAGCCGGCGCGCTGGTTGCCCCAGGGGTCCTTGCCCTGCCCGCCGTACTCGACCTCGAGCGCGACCTCGCGGGTGACGTTGCGGATGGTGAGGTCGCCGACGATGCGCAGGCGCTCGGGCGAGAGGACCTCGACGCGGCGGCTCTTGTACGTGAGCGCCGGGTACTTCTGGGCGTCGAGGAAGTCGGGGGACCTGAGGTGCTGGTCGCGGTCGGCGACGCCCGTGTCGATGCTCGCGGCGTCGATCGCGACCTCGACCGACGACCGCGCCAGGTCTGCCGTGTCGAGCGCCAGCTTCGCGCTCCACTTCGCGAAGTGCCCCCGCACCTTCGAGATCACCATGTGCCGCACGGTGAGGTTCACCGAGGAGTGCGCGCCATCGACCTGCCAGCTCTCGTTCGCCATGTTCGTCTCCGGGAGTTCGGGTTTCGTCTCTCGGCGAAGAGGTGTGCAGCGCGCGGGCCAGCGGCGGGCGTCGGGTAATCACCCGGGATCAGGGGCATTCACGATCGGGGGCGTTCGGCGCGGTGGCTCATTATGAGACGGTCCGGCTCAGTTCGATCAGGACGGGAAGAGCCGACGCGGAGGCGCACGTGCGTGCCGAGGACCTCGACCTTCGTGAGCTGCTCTCGTTCGAGTCGAAGGGCGGGATCATCCGCTTCGGCGGTGAACGCGCGCTCATCCTCGACGCCGTCGCGCTCGGGCTGCTCCGCAAGGAGCTCATCGACAGCGTCGGCCTCACGGCGGCGCGGGGCGTCCTCACCAGGTTCGGGTACGCGCACGGGTGGCGAACCGCCGAGAGCATGCGCTCCGGGTTCCCGTGGCAGAGCGAGCGAGAGTGGCGCGTCGCGGGCGGCCGCCTGCACATGCTCAACGGGTCCGTGGTGATCGAGCAGCCGGCGCCGAGCCTGGCGTCGTCGCCCGAGCCCTTCGTCGAGTCCATCTGGCACGAGTCGTACGAGGCGGAGCAGCACCTGCTCCACCTCGGGCAGGCCGACGAGCCCGTGTGCTGGACACTGGCCGGGTTCGCGAGCGGCTACCTGTCCTTCGCCAACGGGCGCGAGGTCTACTGCCTCGAGGACCGGTGCCGCGGCAAGGGCGACGCGACCTGTCACCTCGTCGGCCGGCTGAAGGAGGAGTGGGGGCCGGAGGTGGAGCCGCAGCTCGCCGCCTACCGCAAGGAGAGCGTCGACGCGGCGCTGGAAGGAGCGACGGCGGCGCTGCGCGCGGCGGAGCGCCGGCTGAAGGCGCGCCGGCAGGAGCTGGCCCGGATCGCGCCGGGCGTCGAGGAGCGCGCGGGGCTCGTCGTGAAGAGCGAGGCGATGCACCGCGTGGTCGATCTCGCGCTGCGCGTCGCCAAGGTGGGGTCGACCGCGCTCGTCACCGGCGAGAGCGGCGTCGGGAAGGAGCGGCTCGCGCGCATCATCCACGACGCGTCGCCGCGGGCTGGCCGCCCGTTCGTGGCGGTGAACTGCGGCGCGGTGACGGAGACGCTGCTCGAGAGCGAGCTCTTCGGCCACGCCCGCGGGGCGTTCACGGGCGCCGACCGGGAGCACGCCGGCCTGTTCGAGTCGGCGAACGGCGGGACCCTGTTCCTGGACGAGATCGGGGAGATCTCGCCGGGGATGCAGGTGAAGCTGCTGCGGGTCCTGCAGGAGCGCGAGGTCCGGCGCGTGGGCGAGAACCGGCCGCGGCCGGTGGACGTCCGCGTCGTGGCCGCGACGAACCGGGACCTCGCGGCGGATGTCGCCGCGAAGGCGTTCCGCCAGGACCTCTACTATCGGCTGCGCGTCATCGAGCTGCGCGTCCCGCCGCTCCGGGAGCGGCCCGAGGACGTGTTGCCGCTCGGCCGCGTGTTCCTCGCCGACACGTCCCGCCGGATGGGGCGCAAGATCACCGGGTTCACGCCGCGCGCCGCCGACCAGCTCGTCCGGTACGAGTGGCCCGGCAACGTCCGTGAGCTGCAGAACGCGGTCGAGCACGCGGTGGCGCTGAGCCAGGGGAGCCGGATCGAGATCGAGGACCTCCCGGAGGAGCTGCGCGCCGCGATGCCGCGCCCCCGGGTCACCGCTCGGACCAGGGCGCTCGAGGACGTCGAGCGCGAGTACATCCTCGCCGCCGTCGAGAGCGTCGGCGGCAACCGGACCCGCGCCGCCGCCGACCTCGGGATCGGCCTCGCCACGCTCAAGCGAAAGCTGAAGCGGTACGGCGCTGGACCGGCGGACGGCGCGAAGGTCGGTCGCGCGAGTCCCGCGAGAAAGGCGCGGACCTCACGCACGCGTTGACTGCGGGCCCCGTAGACGGTTCTGTCAGGCACCCACGCCGACGTGTCGGCGTCGACGCGGCGGAAAGCGTTTGGCGGCCAGCTCCTCCTCAGCGCCGCACCGTCGCCAGCGCGATGGCGCTCGCCACCGCCAGCGCGGCGCCGACGAGCGAGCGGAGCGCCGGCCGATCACCCTCGAAGCGGGCGCTGAAGGGGATGATCACCACCGGGCAGAGCGCCACGATGGGCAGCACCACGCCGCTCGGCGCCGAGGAGAGGGCCGCCTGGTAGCAGGCCACGCCGACCACCGGACCGAGGAGCACCACCGCGAGGATGAGGGCCGCGAGCCGCCCGGCGGGGATCGGCGCGCGGGGGCGGGGAGCGTCGAGCGCGCCGGCCGCGGCGTCCTTCCCGGCCCGGGCGCGCCAGAGGAGCCAGGCGAGCAGCCCCACGACCAGGCCGCCCAGGATCCGCTGGAAGGCGGCGGTGAGGCCATCGACGCGCAGGCCACCCGCCGCCGAGAGCTCGAAGGCCCGCCGGGAGACGACCGCCCCGACCCCCTGGCCGCTCGCGGCGAGCAGGCCCCAGGCCAGGCCGCGCCGCAGATTCCCGGGGGCGACGTGCGGGTTGTCGGAAGGGACCAGCGCCAGCGCCACGCCTCCCAGCACCCCGGCCCCGCAGGCGAGCTCCGCCGGCGCGAGCGAGGTGCCCAGCCAGAGCCACTCCACCAGCGCACCGATGGGGGCGGCCAGGGTCTGTGTCATGAGGACGGTGAGGCGCGAGCCGAGGGTGGAGAGCGCGAAGTAGAGCCCCAGGTCGCCGAGGCCGAAGCCGATCACGCCGCTCGCCGCGAACCACCAGATCCCCGCCCCCTCGAGCCCGCGCCCCACCGTGAAGGCGAGAACCGCCAGGAGGACCGCGGCCAGCGCGAGGCGCACCAGGTTGGCGGTCAGCGTGCCGAGCGCCTCCACCAGGCGCCGCGCGGCGACGGAGCTCGTCGACCAGCAGAGGGTGGTGAGGAAGGCGAAGAGCATGGGGGGCGAGGCATAGCACGCCGGCGGGTTCTCGATGCCGTGGCCGCGCCATCGCAAGAGGGCGAGTGCGACCAAGAGGCGTCCCCACAGCCAGTACGCAACCGCTGGCGCCACCGGCGCCAGCAGTAGAACGGCAGTTCCAACCGGATTGCGATGACCGGGCTGAACTCGGTTGTCGGTGAATGGGCTACGAGCACGAGGAGCGAACCGTCCGGTCGGGCGAGCGACTTCACCGCTCAGTCTGGCAGCATGGCGGTCACGCGCTCTCGGACCCTCTGGTCCTCGTGCCGAAGTTCGCCAGCCAGAACTGAACGGCTCAGCGGATGCCGCCGGTCGAACGCGCAAGCGACGCCGTCGAGGTAACCGCCCGAGCGAGGCCGTCTTGACGGTACGCGCCGCGCCCACGGCATCGCCGCCAGGCGGTTACGGGTTGGAGTCGGTCAGCTGCTCTCGAAAGACCACAAACCGAGTTGCGCCCGCTGTGGACTGGATGCTCCACGGCGATGCCGTGTCCACTTCCACGAGTTCACGGCCGTCGTCTGCGCGTCGCGAACCGACGACGGTACAGTCGATGAACGCAGCGCACGGGTACGCGCTGTCGGCGGCCAGATGATCGCGGCTCACGACGGGCACCTTCTCCTCGAACAGGTGATGCGTGCCCGAAGCGTCGACAAGCCGGCACAGTACCCAGCCCGGCTGAGCTCCGTCCGTGAATCGCTCGACTGTGACCCTAATGGCGATCATGCAATCGCTCTCTCTCTGCGCGTGCAGATGACGTGCCGCGAGCGTCAACCGGTTCGGTGTTGGCGGTCAAGCTGGTAATGGCAAGTCCGATAGGACCAGAACCCCCTCGATGCCTGGCCGCGCCACTGCATGAGTGCCAGCGCGACCAAGAGGCGTCCCCAGATCCGGTACGCGACAGCGGGTACTGCCAACGCCGCCAACAGAGCGGCCGCGACCGAGTTACCCGCTCTCCAGGCTCCGACAGCGAAGGCGCTCGGGATGGCGAGAAGGACCAGACATCCGAGGTTCTCGGTCCTCCGGCCCGGCTTCGGAGTGGCCGTGCGTTTGGAGAACTTCTTCGTCGCCACCTTGGCTCCCGCCAGCAGTTACCGAACCGCCTCATTCGGCCGGCCCACGCCTTCCGGTTCATGGGCGGGCCGGATTCCGATGACGGGGCTGTACTCTGCGGACGGTGAGTGCGCGACGAGCACGCGCAGCGAACCATCGCGACCCGCGTGCGATTTCGCGGCCCACTCGGGAAGTATGGCAACCACCCGCTCTTGGACTGCCTTGTCCCCATGTCGGAGTTCGCCAGTCAGCAGAGAACGACGCAGAGGATGGCGGCGGTCGAAGGTGGGAACGACACCGTCGAGGAGGACGGAATGCTGGTAGCCCCGCACGATGGTTCGGAGCATGTGGACGTACTTCTGGAGAACGACGGCGCCCCACAGCAACCCGCCAATCGTAAGTGACGGCGAACTGCGGAGCGCCCCGAGGCCGGTGGGCAGAAGGGCCATGCACCACCACGCCCACGCCTTCCAGCTTCGGGCATCGGTGGCAAGTTGAGCGCGGTACGACCAGCGCCGAGCGTCGCGCGTGTAGAAGCGGAACTCGTCGGGGTCATCGGTGTACCAGCCGTCGATGTACCGGAGGGGCTTCGAGGTGTCGGTCACATGCTCATCCTGCCCGAGTTGAACTGCGAGTGGGTGGAGACCAAGCCCCGGAGACCACGCGAGACCAAGGCCGGGAAAAGAAAAAGCCTCCGTTTCCGGAGACGTGAAGTGGAGGCGCCGGGAATCGGAACCTGCCGGGGCATGGTGACGTAAACGTCTGATGACGCACGCCATTTTCATCGAAGCCGCTGTGCCCCAGCCGGTTCCGGCGCCTCCGCCTCCAACGCGAGCCGACGCGACCTGACAGGAATCGCCCGGAGTCGTGGAGGCGGGGTTGGAGGCGAGCGCGGTTCTGCTGTCCGGTCTCCCTCGATGCCGTGCCCGTCGGTGTCTGCGACGGTGCGCTCCTAGGGGCCAGCATCCATCGGGCCTTCGAGCCCCCTCGGTCGGACTGTGGGGCACGCGACTCAACGTCTCCGCCCACCTTCTCGGGGTTCGCGCGACTTACCCGGTCGTCGTGGAGCTCTGCTCGCTCCTTCAAGCTTGGCGGTCGGGTGCTCGTCGATACGCTCTGGGAGTCTTGTCGCGTTGCTTAGCGACGAAAAATCGAGACGCACGAATGACGAGAGGAAGTGCTGCGAGCAGAAATCTTTCGCGATACAATAGGCAATCGCGTCCAAGGCCATTGTCCAGTTGCCGATGAGTTCGCTCTTCGCCGGCCTGAACTCGAGTTCGAGAACGTTGTACTTCTTGCGAACTGCCTTGCGGGAATGTGTCTTATGGTAGGCAGTCTTGGCGTTGAACCCGAGGCAGTCTAGGCGCTCGAATTGACCCAGGAGGGTCCGCTCGTCAAGCCCAGTTAGGCGGCAGAGAAGCTCCAGGTCGATGTGCAAGTTCCGGGGAAGGCTAGCGGGACAGGCGTGGTAGAGCAGCAGGCCAAGTGCCTTCCGTTCCTCTTCTCTCATGAGTCGGAGCTGGGCGAACGCATCGCGAACGGCCGCCTCGATAAGATGCACCGCTGTTTCCGCGTTTCCTTCGGCCTCCTTGTGAAGGAACTTTCGGAACGCGCGTAGGTATCCGTTGTGCTCGGGATCGTCTCCGGCCAGCAGCCATTCGATCACGCGATCAGGGAGCGTCGGCAGGAATTCGGCACGTTCGAAACGCCCGATCTTGTCCCGGATCATGCGCGCGAGCTCAAGTGCCGGCAGGTTCTGCAGGCTCACATATCCGACGGTCGGCAAGAGGCCGGGAATTTCTGTTGCGTCGAACCGCGCCGGAAGAATCGTTTCACTGCTTTCCGAGAATGCCCGCGACTGAGCCGCTCTGCGTTCGTGGTTCGTCCAGACTTTCCTCGCGTAGTGCCGCGAGATGAACAGAACGGAGTACCTGGCTCGTCGGGAGTAGATCTCGCTGAGGTGAACGTACAGGTCCTTGCCCCAGAGCGTGATTTGTTCGTACTTATCGTAGAAGACCTTGAACCCCATGGTGCGAAGGTCTCTCGCAACCTTCTCGACGTAGTGGCGGTCCTCGCCGGCGAATGACAGAGCAACGTCGAACTCGAATGTATCCGGGCGCGCTGACTTCTGGCTCTTGCGCGCGGAGCGGGCGGCCATAGGGGTCTCCGACGAACCTCAGGTCAGTGTTGCCGTTTTATACTCCGACGCCCGCGTCACAAACGTGCAGGCAAGTGCGCCCCGGACATCAGCGCTTCAGCTCTTCGTAGCAGGCACCGTGCGCGCACGGAACGCAGCCACCCAGGACTTCAGGGCGTTCGCATCCGCGAGCACCTCATCGAATTTCGGCAACCCGGCTGCCAGCTCTGGCGGTTGAGAGTGCTCGAAGGATGACAAGCGCGTCATGAGTTTATCGAGCAGCGCGCAGTCTTCGACCGTGATCTTCGCCAGCAGGGTTAGCTTGTCTTTGGTTACGAGCGCGCGGCGGAAGCGAAGGACCACGCCGCCGAGCAGCTCCTCCTCGATCGTTCGTTCGGTCAGAATCCGCAGGTCGCTGCAGCATCCCTTCATGAATGCCGAGTACGACTCAACGTCTCCGGCTTCGGCGCGCTTCTTGGCCTCCGCCAGGCGCCTGCCGATTAGATCGTTGAGGGCCTTGTCGACCCTGCTTTCGAGCACATTGGTCTCGGTTACCAGACCGATGCGGCCTTCCAAGCGACGGAGCGACAGCTCTTTGAGCTCCACTGCCTTCCCACTCTCGATCTGCTTCGCCGCAGTGCTCTCCTTCTTCGCCGCTTCTTTCAGAAGCGTGACTAGAGATAGCCGATGGGTGAACACGATCACCTGTCGTGTCTTCGACAACGCTACGAGTCGCTCTGCGACCCGTTCCTCGAATTCGATATCGAGGGACGACACGGGATCATCGAAAACGAACGGGGTGCGCGCTCCCGCAACGGTCACGTCCGCGAGGAACGCTGCAAGTGCTACGACGCGAGCCTCTCCTTCGCTAAGTACCTGTCCAGGCTGAGCAGGCTTCTTGGCGCCAACGATCGCTAAGCTAAAAGTGATTCGGCCCTTGAGCTTCCCAGCCTCAACGGGCGCCACCTGGAGTCGCTGCGCCCCTAGCGCCACCAGTTCCTTTTCGAAGCGGTTGCGATAGCCGCCGATCAGCTCCTCTTCGGCGAGTTCGTTCTTCTTCTTCGTGAGCGGGGCGGTGTTGGTTAGCTTGGCGGCTGCATCGACTGCCGCGACTTGCTTGAGTCGATTGAGCTCGCTGAGGAGCGCGGCCAAGTTCTCACTGCACCAATCCAGCGCCTTCAGTTCTGCCAGTTCGGCTTCGAGCTTGGCTCGCTCGCCCTCATTCTGAGCACTCTGCAGCAGCTCGCGTTCGTTCTGCAGTGTCAGCCGCCGAGCTTCCAGTGCCGTCTTGATAGTGCTGCTGTCGAGGGCGGGGACGCTCGCGGGACCGGATGCCGCCGCGAGTGCATTCACCCTAGCGGTGGCCGCGCTTCGAAACACCTCCGTTGCTGGCCCGCAGTCTGGGATCTGCGAAAAGTGTGCAGCCCAATCGTCCGGCTTCGGGATCGACGGGAGTGCTTCAAGCAGTTGCTGGTGAAGGTGTTCGGCTGCACGTGCTTGGGCCTCCACCTCACCTCGCACAAAGGCTTCGAAGCTGATGATCCGGCTACGTGCATGTTGGGAGAAGGACTGCTGGCACAGCGGGCACAACCCGTCTCCCTCTAAATACGGGAACGTGTGCTCCGGATACGCTACCGTGTTGGAGTAGGTTCGCGCAGCCTCCCACATCAGTCTCCACGGTTCCCCTCCAACCCCCGGGAGGCCGGCTTGGTCGAACGTCTTCGATGCGAACGCCTGCGCCGCCTTGCGCAAGCTCTGAGCCGCACTAGCTGTCTTGAGCAATGTGCTGGCTTGCTCGTCGGCTAGAGCCAGCGCGATGGCATCTACCTTCTCTGCTAGGTTCTTGAGGGTTGTCAGCGTAGCGTCTATCTGCGCAGTCCTGGTTGCTGGGTCCGGCGCCGCCAGCGCCTGCTGAATGCTCTTCACGCGTTCGTCATGGGTGGCCGAGCGCTTGAGCCTGAGTTGAACGGCGTCCGCTGTCAGCGATGGTTTCAGGTTGGCAACGTAGGTCCCTGCCTGTGTCGGCTTCACTGCCACGGGAATGGCAGGGAGCGCGGACACTAGGTTGCCCTTACGCCGCTGCAGCTCTGCCCTCACTCGGTCGCAGACGTCTACAAGCCCCGTCAGAAACCGCAGGCGCCGCGGCTCGTAGCTCGCTTCCGCCTTCTCTGTCACGTAGAAGCGAGCGACATCCGCATCGAAGACGTGCAGTTGCTTCATCTCTGGGAGGGGACCCGCAGTTGCCTTCCAGCTCACCTTCGTTTCTGCGCCGTCGCGCTCAAGAACGAAGTCGGCACTGGTGTCCGGCTGCTCGGCGGTGAAGACGTTGGTCAGTAGCGTCGAGCTGACGCGAGAGCTGGCGGCGTGTTTTGTCAGCTTCGCGAAACCCGACTTTCCGGTGCCGTTATGCCCGTACACGATCGCAAGGTCTGCGGGGGCGAAGTCGAGCTTTGCGGTTGGGTCAAGCGCATTCACGCCGGCCACAGACTCGATCCGCTTCAGGCGTACCTGGACTCCCTGTGATGCTGGGTCGAAAGCGTTCGCCGGAAAAGCCGGGAAGTCGACCTTCGATCCGGCCGCCTCAAGGAGGCACAGATCTGCAAACTTTGTGATCCGCTCTTCGTCTGGACTCTTCTGGCTCGCCAGGAGGTCTGCTGCGGCGCTCTGGAGCCATTGTGGCTGAGAGCCCATCCATGTATCGAAGGTCTCGGGCACTGAGTCTCCCCCCCCCGGTGTCTGTGCGTGTTGTACCTTTAGCGCAGCGGCTCGACACCGAAGTAGACCGGCAGTGCGCCTCAGCCGCAAGTTTGCTGCTATCCCTCGTCGAGCGATCCTGCGGTGTGCCGCCTTCTTCGTAGCGCCGATCTGCGGGAGCGTTCGCGCAGTGTCTGCGTTGGCTACGAGCCACCTGGTACACGCCGGGCTGCGGCGTGGCGAGATCATCGCGCTCGAATGGAGCGACGTTGATCTCGGCCGGAAGCGGCTTCACGTCCGGCGGAGCGAGTGGAACGGCAAGGTCACCGTTCCGAAGGGCGGGCGTGACCGCTACGTCCCGCTCACCGAGGCGCTCGCGGCGGCGCTCCGGACACACCGGCATCTGCGCGGGCCGAGGGTGCTCTACGCCAACGACGGCTCCACGCCGACGAACAAGATCGTCCGGCGCTGGATGGAGCGGGCGCAGAAGCGCGCGGGCCTCGAAGTCACGGACCGTGTGCACGTCCTCAGGCACACGTTCTGCTCGCACCTCGCGATGCGGGGCGCGACGCCGACCGCGATCCAGGCGCTCGCCGGCCCTACGACGCTCGGCGTGACCCAGCGGTACAGGCACCTCACGCCCGAGGCGAAGGACGACGCGATCCGGCTGCTCGACCGGCCACCGTCGGAGGTGCTCGTCGGGTTGGAGGCGCACCCGCCCCCCGGAGGGTAAATCGAGTGCGATCCGGTAGTTAGGTGGTGGAGGCGCCGGGAATCGAACCCGGGTCCGAAAGACTTTCTACGAGAGGTTCTACGCGCGTATCCCGGAGTGAATACGTGAACGGCTGGCCCCGGGCCTCCTACCGCTCACGTCCTCGCCCTTTGGTCTCGACCCAGGCAAGGCGGCTCGCTTCCCGCCCAGGTCCAGTCGGAGCTGACGTCCTGACCCGTTACCCGACGCTCACGGGGGGACGCGCGGCACTTTAGGCCGCGAGAGCCATCGGCTCGTTCGCGTTTCTGCTTGGTCTCGTTTTTACGTGGCCTCGTGACCAACCACGGCGCGCACCAGACGCAGTCCATCCTCCGTCGAAGCCAGTTCGCCCCCTTGAAGACTGCGAACCTGCCGTCATTAGTAAGATCTGGGGGTCCGGAGTCAAGCGGCGTCGCCTCGTGCGGCAGGGGCTGGCGGGGACGGCACCGGTCGGGGCTGTGGCCATTCGTCGCCTCCCTTCTCCGGGGGAGTGCCTCCTGGCGCCTCTGCCTTCAAGGTTCGAGGTGGGAGGGCGGCGCACGGTCGGCTGGCGCGCCGCTCGGGGGAGGCCTCTTGGGCGAGCGCATCGCCAGCGTGCTCCTCTCGCTGGGGGGACCGGAGCGGAGCGACGGGCTGGCCGAGACCCTGCGTGAAGCCGGGGTCGAGGTCACGCTGGGCCCGGCCGCTGGCGCCGCCGAGCTGGAGCGCCTCGACGTGGCGGTGGTCGAGCTGGCGGACTTCTCGGGCAACGCGAGCTGGGCCATGGAGGCGCGCCGCCGGCACCGCGACCTCGAGTTCGTGGTGGTGGCCGGCGCGGACGAGCTCCCGGCGGCGGTCCGCGCGCTCCGCCAGGGCGCCGCCGATCTGCTCGCCGCCCCGGTGGAGGCGGGGGCGCTCCGCGACGCCGTCGCGCGCGCGGTCGATCGGGTGATGGCGCGGGCGGCGGCGCGCGAGGCGGACGAGCTGGGCCGCTCGGCCGAGCTGGGCCGGCTGGCGGGGGGCCTCGCGCACGAGATCGCGAACCCGGTGGCGGTGATCCTCTCCGCGATGTCCGGCGTGGCCGACGGGCTCGACGCCGCGGCGCGCACGCCGCTCGGCGGCTCGTGGCGGGCGCTCGAGCAGGCGCGCGAGTCCGCCGACGAGGCCTCGGCGGCGGCGGAGCGGCTCAAGGTGCTGGCGCGCGACCTGCGCTCGGTGCTCCGCGCCGACCCCGCGGCCCTGGCGCCGGCCGACGTCTCCGAGGCGGTGCAGGCGGCGCTCCGCATCGGCCGCGCCGAGATCGTCGCGCACGCGCAGGTGCTGGTGGACGTGCCGCCGGGCCTCTACGCGCTCGCCAACCAGGGGGCGCTCACCGAGGCGCTCCTCCACGTGCTCGCGCGCGGGGCGCGCGCCATCGCGGCGGCGGGCCGCCGGCGCGCGCCGCTGCAGGTCCGGGCGGCGCGCAGCGGCGAGGCGGTGGTGATCGAGGTCGAGGACGACGTCCCGCAGCCCGCGGCGGACCCCGCGCTCCGGCACCTGGCGCTGAAGCTCCCGAGCGGCGTCGCCCCGGCGGCGGGCGCGCGCGGCCTCGCCGTGGCGGCGGCGCTCGTCGAGCGGCAGGGCGGCTCTTGCTCGGCGCGCGCGGCCGCCTCGGGCGGGACGGTGCTCGAGCTCAAGTTCCGGGCGGCGGCGGCCAGCGCGGCGCCGTGACGCAGCCCCATTCGGACCCCGGGCGCGGCAGGGATTGTATGCTGTATACCTAGCCTATGCCGCCCGCCGAAACCTCAATGAATCAGCCCATCGGGATGAAGCTCTCGGAGCAGCTTCGGGAGCGGATCGAGGAGCGCATCGTGGTCGGCGAGTACCCGCCCGGCGCGCGCCTCGACGAGATGGAGCTCGCGAGCACCTTCGGCGTGTCGCGCACCCCCATCCGCGAGGCGCTCATCCAGCTCGCCTCGGCGGGCTTCGTCGACACGAGGCCGCGGCGCGGGTCGGTGGTGGCGCAGATCCCACCCGAGCGGCTGCGCGAGATGTTCGACGTCATGGCCGAGCTGGAGGCGGTCTGCGCGCGGCTCGCAGCCACCCACAGCACCGAGCCGGACCGCGCCGCGCTGGAGGCGGCGCACCGCGCCTGCGAGGAGGCGCTGCGGGCGGACGACCCCGACGCCTACTACCGGCTGAACGAGCGGTTCCACCTCGCCATCTACGCGAGCTGCCACAACGGCTTCCTCTGCGAGCAGGCCACCCAGCTCCACCGGCGGCTCCGCCCCTACCGGCGCCTGCAGCTCCGGGTGCCGGGCCGGATGTCGTCCTCGTTCGAGGAGCACGCGCAGGTGGTGGAGGCCATCCTGCGCGGCGACGGCGAGCTGGCGGCGAGCCGCCTGCGCGCGCACGTGGCCATCCAGGGAAACCGGTTCGCCGACCTCGTGAAGGCGATGGCCCCGCCCAAGGAGCAGGCCGGCGCCGGGGGCGGGCGGACGGGCTCCTAGCGCCGCGGGAGCGCCCGGCCAGGGCTGACGAGGTGCCGGATCAGCCTCCCGCCTGCTTCAGCGTGAACGCCGTGTTCAGCAGCCGCTCGCGCGCGTCGGCCACGGCCCAGCCCGAGCTGGCGGCCAGCGTCCGGAGCGCCTCGAGGCTGCGAGGGCGCACCGCCGCCGGGCTGCCGCGGTGGAGGAGCGCGCCGGCGCGGCCGGGCGAGTTGAGGGTCCCGCAGACCGCCGTGTCGAGCCGGCAGCGGGCCCGCATCGCGCGCAGGTGGGTCGCGACGCACGCGTCGTCGGCGTAGTCGAACAGGCCGCCCTCCGCCGAGAGGGCGAGCAGCGCCGCGGCGGGGATCTCCGACAGCGCGCCGTCGAGGCCCGACGCGTCGGCCCAGTCGTAGGGCGCGTGTCGAAGGTCGATGCCGAGGCCGTCCAGGGGCCCGCCCGGCGCGCGCCATGCGCGCAGCGCCGCGCCGCCGAACTCCGCTAGCGAGCGATCGGGCTCCAGGACGAGCACACGGACAGGGCGGCCCTTCAGCAGGGGAGGATCGGCGCGCGCCAGCCGCAGCAGCGCGTTGAGACAGTCCATCGCCGGACCGCCGGCGAGCGACACCAGCCAGAGCGGCCGGTCAGGGTCCTCCCGGAGCCGCGGCGCCAGCGCGGCCTCGAGCAGCTCGGCGACGTCCTGCATGCGGAGCCTCAGGGAGAGGCCGGCGAAGCTCCCGCCGATGCGCCGATCCAGCTCGGTGGCCCACGGCGCGTCGAGGTGCGCGGGGCCCAGCTTCAGGAGGTAGGTCGTGAGGCCGTCGAGGACCTCGCCGCGGGCGCGCACGAGCCCCCTTCCAATTCGAGATCGGCGCAGGAGCCGTGGGAGCAGGAACCGGTCGAAGAGCCTCCGGACGAGCGAACCCTGCGCGTGCGTCCGCTCCGCGATGAAGTCCTCGCCGAGGCGCTCCAGCGCCTGCGGGTCGAGCGCCACGCGGAAGTCCGGGTGATCGAGGTCGATGAGCGGGAGCCGGAGCCCGTCCGGCCCGTCGGCGTGGAAGACGCGCGGAGGGCGCGAGGGAGCGTCCACGGCTATGCCCCCTGCTTGGAAGCGCGTAGGCAGTCGTCGGTCACGCCGGGCTTGGTACCCGGATAGAACCGGCCTGTCAATTGTATCCAGGTACAACGTTGTACCCGGACGCAACTCCGAGGCGGGCGCGCCCGCCGCCGGGCTCAGCCCTCCCGGGCGCGCCGGAGCCGCGCCGCCAGCGCCGCGATCGACGCGCCCTCCGCCGCGAGCGCCCGCGCCTCGGGGAAGGCGGCCGCGGCCAGGTCGGAGAGGGTGTGGCCGGGCGGCGCCTCCACGAAGAGCCGCACCCCCAGCTCGTGGAGCAGCACGGTCGCGTCGTGCCAGCGCACCGGCACGGCGGCGTTGCGCGCCAGGTCGTCGCGCACGTCCTCCGCCCCGCGCGCGAGCCGCGCGCGGACGTTCGTGACGTAGGGGATGCGCGGCGCCGCGAGCGGCACCTCGCGCAGCGCCTCCGCCAGCCGCGCGGACACGCCGTCGAGGAGGGGGCAGTGCGAGGGGACCTTCACCTCGAGCAGCTCCGCCCGCCGCGCGCCGGCCTCCCGGGCGAGGCGGAGCGCCTCCTCCAGCGCCGGCCGCGCGCCGGCCAGGACGAGCTGCGCCGGCGCGTTCACGTTGGCCACGAACACCGGACCGGCGCGGGCGCGCGCCTCGGCCGCGAGCTGCGCGACCTGCGGCTCGCCCAGGCCCACCACCGCCGCCAGCCCGTGGCCCTCCGGGAACGCCTCCTCCATGGCCGTCGCGCGGAGCCGCACCAGCCGCGCGGCGTCCGTGAGCCCGAGCGCGCCCGAGGCCACGGCGGCGGTGAAGGCGCCGAGCGAGAGGCCGGCGACCGCGTCCGGCTCGGCTCCCGCCTCGGACAGGGCCCGCGCGAAGGCCGCGCCGGCCGCGAAGAGGGTGAGCTGCACCGCCACCGTGGAGGCGAGGGCGTCCGCCCGGTCGAGCGCGCGCACCCCGCCGCCGAGCGCGGCACTCACCTCGTCGAGCGTGCGCGCGACGGCCGGATGCGGGGGCAGGGCGGACAGGAAGCCCGGCCGCTGCGCCCCTTGCCCCGGGAAGAGGAGCGCGCTCCTCACCGCGCGCTTCCCTCACGCCAGGGATCGGCGACGCGGCGCGGCCCGGCGGCGGTGCGGAGCGCGACCGCCGCGGTGTCCGCGGCGTACTCCGCGAGCGCGAAGGCGCCGGCCGGCGTCTCGACCTGCGCGTCGATGCGGACCGGGCTCGCGGCGAGCCGCCCCCAGAGCTCGCGCGCGAGCTCGCGCGGGAGCGGGGCGGGGGCGCGCACCACGAGGTCGAGGTCGCTCGCGGCGCCCGCCGCCGCGGCGCCGGTGGCGAGCTCGAAGCCGACGCTGCCGGCGGGGCCCCAGGCCAGCCCGGCGCGCGCGAGCGCCTCCTCCGCCAGCTCCAGCGCCGGCGTGAACGGCCACCTGCGCCGGGCCGGCGCCCGCCAGCCGCGGGCCGCGGCGAGGTCCTCGGGGGAGAGCCGCCGGAGGACGGACGCCTCGGCGACCCAGGCCGCGAGCCGCTCCTCGCGCCGCGCGCCCCGCACGCCCACCGGCCAGCGGCCCCGCTCCGGCGCCGCCCGGCGCGCCACCACCCACGGCGCGCGCGAGAGGCTCTCCCGCGCCCACTCCGGCAGCGGCCCGTCCAAGGCGAGCGCCTCCGGCCCGGCGAGGGCGAGGAGGTCGTGGGGGCGCGGCGCGCCGGCGGGGCAGGGGGCGGGCACGGTCGCTGGGAAGTCGCCGGCCGTCAGCCGTCCCACTGCTCGGCCAGCCTGCGGCGGACCTCGATCGACGCCGCGCGCCGCGCCCGGGCGGCGGGCGATGCGAGGCGGGGCGAGAGGTCGCGCGGGCCGGAGCGCGCGTCGGCCACGGCGGCCGCGATCTCCCGGCGCACCCGCGCCACGTCGTGGCCGGACGGCGCGTCGGCGCTCACCCCTTCGATGAGGCGGTGCACGAGGCCGAGCTGCGCCAGCGCGCGCACGCCGTAGGCCATGGGCAGGACCTTCTCGCCCAGCGCCTCCACCTCCGCCACCGTGCGCCGGGTGACGCGCGCCGCGGAGCTCTTGCCCATCGCGTGCACCTGCACCCCGGCGTCGTCGAGCGCCACGATCCGGTTCGCCTGGTAGCCGTGGGCCAGGAAGCCCCCGGACATGGCGCGGCCGACGAGGAGCGCCACCACCGGGTGGCCGGCGAGCCGCGCCGAGGCGTAGGCGTCCACCGCCGCGGCGCAGGCGAGGTGCAGCCCGAGCAGCTCCTCCAGCCGGCCGTAGGCCTGGCTCGGGACGTCCACCACCGCCACCAGCGCCCGCCGCGGACCGGCAGCATCCGCCTCGATCGCGGCGCGGACGTGGCGGGCGAGCGCCCACCCCTCCTCGAGCCCCACCTCGCCGCCGCGCGCGCGGGGGAAGCGGCCCTCGGGATCGGGCACGACCGCCAGGAAGCGCGCCGGCTCGTCGCCGAGCGGCGCGTCCCTCATCCGCACCGAGGCGGGCCCGCCGGGCACGAGCCCGTCTCCGCCCGCCAGCGCCGCGAGCCAGGCCGCGCCTCGGCTCACCCCTGCCGCTCCGCTCATCGCCGGCCTCCCCACGCGTACCGGAGCGCCGCCGCGCCGGGCGGCGCCGCCGGGTCGATCGCCGCCAGCCGATCCAGGAACAGCCCCACCCGCTCGCTCCGGGCCGCGGCGGGCGCGGGGACGGCGAAGGCGCGGCGGACCGCGCCGCTCACCGCGCCGGCGTCGTCCTCGACGAGCGCGTCGGCGAGGCCGGTCAGGTACCGCTGCTCGCCGCCCACCAGGCTCCACACCAGCGGGCGGTCCGCCGCGTCGAGCTCGTCGAGCCCCGCCTCCTGCTCCACCACCTCGGGGCCGTTCAGCCCGAGGCGCGCCTGGCGCAGGACGACGAGGTGGCTGCACAGCCCGGCCGCGATCGACATCCCGCCGAAGCAGCCCACCATCCCGCTCACCACGCCCACCACCGGCGCCTCGCGCCGCAGCGCCACCAGCGCGGCGTGGATCTCGGCCACCGCCGCCAGCCCCAGGTTCGCCTCCTGCAGCCGCACGCCGCCCGTCTCGAGGACCAGCACCGGGCGGATGGGGACGCCGCGCTGCCGGTCGCGCAGCGCCGCCTCGAGCGCGGCGGCGATCTTCGCGCCGCCCACCTCGCCCACGCTCCCGCCCTGGAAGCCGCTCTCGACGGCCATCACCACCGCCGGCGCGCCGCCGAGGAGGCCGCGCGCCAGCACGACGCCGTCGTCCTCCTGCGGGACCACCCCCTGCTGCTCCAGCCAGGGCGAGGCGAGCCGGTCGAAGGGGCCGAGGAGCTCGCGGAAGCTGCCCGGGTCGAGCAGCGCGCGGGCGCGCTCGCGCGCCGTGAGCTCGATGAAGCTCTGCCGCGCCAGGGCGGCGGGGAGGGCGCCGCTCATGACGCGCTCTCCTCGAGCGCCTGCTCGAGGCGCAGGGTCACCATGCCCGGCGTGGCGCCGAAGTCGTTGATCTCGACCGCGGCCGCGGCCGGGTGGCGCGCGAAGAAGCGGTCGAGGACGCTCTGCCAGACGGCGCGGTAGCCGTCGACGCTGGTCCGGACCCGCACCAGCGCCTCGGCGCCGGGGCGCGGCTCGAAGAGGACCTCGAGGTCGCCCGACGCGACCACGCCCACGTGGGCGCGGCGCGGGACCGGCTCGGCGCCGGGGTAGCGGAACTCCAGCGTCTCCATCGTCACCTCCCGGGCGGCGGCTCGCCGCCCAGCGCGTCGAGGAACAGCACCGCCGCGAGCAGATCGGCGCTCCCGCCGGGCGAGGCCCGCAGCGCGAGCAGCGCGGCGTCGAGCGCGAGGAGGGCCCGGCGCCCCTCCGGCGTCCCCGCCCCGCCAGCGGCGAGCGCGGCGGCCGCGCCGCGCTGGGCGGCGTGGAGCCCGCGCAGCCCGGCACGGTGGAGGAGGCAGGTGTCGTCGAGGCGGGCCATGATGGCGAGGAGCGCGTCGAGGCGGGCGGCCTCCTCGCCGGCCCCGCGCGCACGCGCCTCGCGCAGCGCTGGCCAGCCCACCGCCACGGCGTGCGGGAAGCCGGCGCGCGCCTCGCCCCGCGCGCCGGCCACGCGGAAGCGCAGGCAGGCGAGCGAGCCGTGGGAGCCGGCGGCGGGGGCGAAGCGGTCGGGGAGCCGCGCCAGCATGGCGGCGCGGGCGCCGAGGGCCGCCGGCGCGCCGGCGCCGCCCTCCTGCGAGGCCGCCGCGACGAGCAGGCCCAGCGCCCACAGCGCGCCCCGGTGCGTGTTGACGCCCCCGGTGGCGGCGAGCATGGCGCGCTCGCCGGCGCGCCCCAGCGCGCCGAGCCGCTCCCGCAGCGCGAGGCCGGCGGGCGCCCCGGCCGCCGCCTCCGCCATGGCCGCGAAGGCGCCGCGGAGCGCCTCGGCCGAGCGCCGCATGAGCGCGAGGTCGAGGTCGTGGTGCGCCCCCCGGCCGCGCCGGTCCACCAGCGCCGGCTTGGGCGTGAGCTCGGCCTCCTCGACCAGCGCGCGCACCGCCAGCGCCGCCAGGCGGTCCGGGACGGGGCTCGCGTCGAGGCGCGCGGCGGCTGCGAGAGGCGGCACGCGCTCACCAGCTCCGGAACCGTGCGGGCGGCTGGTAGAGGCCCCCCGACCACGTCACGAGGTCCTCGATGCTCCGCGCGGCGAGGAGTGAGCGCCGCGCCTCGCGCCGCCGCACCCCGAGGTCCTCCGGCAGGGCCACCAGGCCGCGGGCGCGGAGCGAGGCGGTCCGGCGCGGATCGGCCGCGCGGCCGACCGGCGTCGCCCCCGCCACCGCCGCCAGCGCGGCGCGCCGCTCCTCGGGGCCGCCGGCGCGGTACAGGTAGGCCACGCCCTCCTCGGTCACGACGTGCGAGACGTCGTCGCCGTAGATCATGACCGGCGCGATGGGCATGCCGCTCGCCTTGCCCACCGCCACCGCGTCGAGGCTGTCGACGAACACCGGCTGCCCGCCGCGCTGGAAGGTCTCGGCGAGCTGCACCACGAGCTTGCGGCCGCGCACCACCTCGCCCTCGCCCTGCGCCAGGTCGAGCCAGGCGGGCGTGCTGTGTCGCCGGCCGCGGGGGTCGTGCCCCATGTTCGGCGCGCCGCCGAAGCCGGCCAGGCGCCCGAGCGTCACGGTGGAGGAGTTCGCGTCGCGGTCCATCTGCAGCGTCGAGCCGACGAAGAGGTCCACCCCGTACTGCCCGGCGAGCTGGCACAGCACCCGGTTCGAGCGCAGGCTCCCGTCGTGCCCGGTGAAGAAGACGTCCGGCCGGGCGCGGACGTACTCCTCCATCCCCACCTCGCTGCCGAAGCAGTGGACGCTCTCCACCCAGCCCGCCTCGATGGCCGGGATGAGGGTGGGGTGCGGATTGAGCGCCCAGTTCCGGCAGATCTTCCCCTTGAGCCCGAGCGCCTCGCCGTAGGTGGGCAGGAGGAGCTCGATGGCGGCCGTGTCGAACCCGATCCCGTGGTTGAGCGAGGTGACGCCGTGGCGCTCGTACACGCCGCGGATCACCATCATCGCCATCAGGATCTGCAGCTCGTCGATCTGGCGCGGGTCGCGGGTGAAGAGCGGCTCGACCGCGTAGGGCCGGTCCGCCTGCACGACGAGGTCCACCCACGAGCCGGGGATGTCGACCCGCGGGAGCTCGTCGGAGAGCTCGTTCACCTGGGCGATGACGAGCCCCTGCCGGAAGGCGGCCGCCTCCACGATGGTGGGCGTGTCCTCGGTGTTGGGGCCGGTGTAGAGGTTGCCGCTCGCGTCCGCCTTCTCGGCGCAGACGAGCGCCACGCGCGGCGAGAGGTCGATGAACATCCGCGCGTAGAGCTCGACGTAGGTGTGGATGGCCCCGATCTCGAGCCGGCCGTCCTCGAGCAGCTGCGCCACCCGCAGGCTCTGCGGGCCGGCGAACGCGAAGTCCACCCGGCGGGCCAGGCCGCGCTCGAACAGCGCCAGGTGCTCGGGCCGGGTGATGCTCGAGATGAGCAGGTGCAGGTCGTGCACGCGCGCGGGGTCGAGCTGCGCCAGGGAGCGGGAGAGGAAGTCGGCCTGCTTCTGGTTGTCCCCCTCCAGCACCACGCGGTCGCCCGGCGCGAGGAGCGCCTCGAGCGCCTCCACGGTGCGCTCCCGCCGCAGCACCTTGCCGTCGGCGAACGAGGCGATCCGCGCCAGGCGCCGCGCCTTGTCGTCGGCGAGCGTGCGCCACGACCGGCGAGGCGCGCCCGCCGTGCCCGGCACCGCGGGCGCCGGTGACCCCCCCGAGTCCAGCCTCGAAGCGAGTTCGTGCATTGTGGATACTGTATACAATGGCGAAGCGAAGCGTCAACCGGCGGGTGCACAGTCGTTTCAGGACTGAAAATGCTAGCTCATGACGCGATGGGCCACCCGCAGGAGCCCCGCCGGGGCGTTTGACGATTCAGCCAGCATTGTATACAGCGTACAGGACGAGCTACCCCCCTCTCGCTTCCAAGACGACCCGCGCTGATCGGTGAGGAGACGATTCCATGAACGCTCTCATGACGCGTAGGCAGCTCCTGCTCGGCCTCGCCGGCGCCCCCCTCGCGGCGGCCTTCGCCCGGCGCGCCGGCGCGGCCGGCAAGATCGACCTCAAGATCTCGCACCAGTTCCCGGGGGGCACGCTCACCGAGGGCGACTTCCGCGACCGCCTGTGCCGGAAGTTCGCCGCCGAGCTCGCGCAGCGCACCGGCGGGGCGGTCGCGGCCACCGTCTACCCCGGCTCCTCGCTCATGAAGACGAACGCCCAGTTCAGCGCCGTCCGCAAGGGCGCCCTCGACCTGTCGCTCGTGCCGATCTCCTACGCCGGCGGCGAGCTGCCGGAGCTCAACATCGGCCTCATGCCGGGCGTGGTGACCTCGTACGAGCAGGGGATGGCCTGGAAGCGCTCGGAGGTCGGCAAGTACTTCTCCGACCTGCTCGCCGACAAGGGCGTCCTGATGGTGAGCTGGATCTGGCAGGCGGGCGGCGTCGCCTGCCGCAGCAAGGCCATCGTCGAGCCGGACGACGCGAGGGCGCAGAAGGTCCGCGGCGGCAGCCGCGAGATGGACATGGTCCTCAAGACCGCCGGCGCGACCGTGCTCTCCCTGCCCTCGAACGAGATCTACGCCGCCATGCAGACCGGCGCCCTCGACGCCGCCATGACCTCCTCGACGAGCCTCATGTCCTTCCGGCTGGAGGAGGTCTCGAAGCAGCTCGTCACCGGCCGCGGCAAGGCCTACTGGTTCATGCTCGAGCCGCTCATCATGTCGCGGGCGATCTTCGAGCGGCTGCCCAAGGACGTGCAGGCGACGGTGATGCAGCTCGGGGCCGAGCTGGAGACCTTCGCCACCGAGATGGCGAAGGCCGACGACCAGCAGGTGGCGGTGGCCTACCAGAAGGCCGGCGCCCAGACGCACGACCTCTCCGAGGCGACCGTCCGCCGCTGGCAGGACATCGCCCGCGCCACCGCCTGGAAGGACTTCGCGGCGCGGAACGACCGCTGCGCGAAGCTCCTCGCGCTGGCGGAGAAGACCCTGTGAGCGCGCTCCCCGGCGCCGAGCTGGCGCCGCACGCCGCCCCCGCGCCGGTCGCCCTCCGGCGGACGGGCGCGCTCGCCCTCGCGGGCCGCGCGCTCGACGCGATCAACCGTGGGCTGCTGGGGGTCTCGATGCTGGCCCTGCTCGGCGCGGCCGGCGTGCTCACCGGGAGCGTCCTCACCCGCTACTTCTTCAAGATCCCCACCGACTGGCAGGACGAGGCGTCGGTGTTCCTGATGGTGGCGGCCACCTTCCTCTGCGGCGCCTACGTGCAGTCCTACCGCGGGCACGTCGGCATCGCCGCCCTGGCGTCGCTGCTGCCGCCCCGGGTGGAGCGCTGGCGCCGCGCCGTGGCCGACCTCATCTCGCTCCTCTTCTGCGCCTTCTTCTCCTGGAAGTCGTGGACGCTCCTCCACGAGGCGGTCGCGGAGGGCCAGACCTCGTCCTCGAGCTGGGCGCCGCCGCTGTGGATCCCCTACTCGTTCATGGCGGTCGGGATGACGCTGGTGGCGCTGCAGCTCCTGGTGCAGCTCCTGCAGCACTTCGCGCGGGCGGAGGTGGCCCGATGAGCGTCTCGGTCGTCGGCGCGCTCTACGGGGCCGCCACCCTGGTCGTGATGTTCTCCGGGATCCCCATCGCCTTCGCGCTCGGCGCGGTGGCGGTGACGTTCATGTACTTCTTCATGCCGGGCGCCGCGCTCGACACCGTCACCCAGAACGTCTACGAGGAGATGTCGAGCATCACGCTGCTCTCCATCCCGCTCTTCATCCTGAAGGGCGCCGCCATCGGCAAGTCGCGCGCCGGCGCGGACCTCTACTCGGCCATCCACGCCTGGATGCGGAAGATCCCAGGCGGCCTCGGCATCGCCAACGTCTTCGCCTGCGCGCTCTTCGCCGCCATGGCCGGCTCGAGCCCGGCCACCGCCTCCGCCATCGGCAGCGCCGGGATCCCGGAGATGCGCGCCCGCGGCTACTCGCCCCGGCTGGCGACCGGCATCATCGCCGCCGGCGGGACCCTCGGCATCCTGCTCCCGCCCTCCATCACCATGATCCTGTTCGCGGTCGCCTCGGAGCAGTCGCTCGGGCGGCTCTTCCTGGCCGGGGTCGGGCCGGGCCTCTTGCTGGTCGTGCTCTTCTCCGCCTACACCGCCTTCCGCTTCCAGCGCGACCGGGCCGCCCGCCGCCTGGCGGAGCCCGCGCTGGAGGAGGAGCCCGAGCTCACGCTGCGCGAGAAGACGCGCATGCTGCCGAAGGTCGTGCCGTTCGTGCTCCTGCTCATCGGCGTGATGGTGGCGCTCTACGGCGGGTATGCCACGCCCTCCGAGACCGCCGGGCTGGGGGCCATCCTGGCGCTCTCGCTCATCGCCATCATCTACCGCGTCTGGCGGCCGCGCGACGTGAAGCCGATCCTGACCGGGACGCTCCGGGAGTCGACCATGCTCTTGTTCATCATCGGCATGTCGCTCCTCTACTCCTACGTCATGAGCTACCTGCGGATCAGCCAGTCGGCCGCGGAGTGGATCGTGGCCATGCACCTCTCGCGCTGGCTGCTCCTCGCCGCCATCCTGGTCTTCGTGGTGGTGCTCGGGTTCTTCCTGCCGCCGGTGTCGATCATCCTCATGACCGCGCCCATCATCCTGCCGCCGCTCCGGGCGGCCGGCTTCGACCTGGTCTGGTTCGGGGTGGTCATGACGGTGGTGATGGAGATGGGGCTCATCCACCCGCCGGTGGGGCTCAACATCTTCGTCATCAAGAACGTGGCGCCCGACATCCCGCTCGGCGAGGTGGTGTGGGGCGTGGTGCCGTTCGTCGGCCTCATGGTGGTGGCGGTGGTGCTGGTCTGCGTCTTCCCCGGGATCGCCACCGCGCTCCCCGACGCGCTCATGGCGAGCCGCTGACGGCGCGGCCCGGGGGTCAGCGCCACGCCCCCGGGCGCGCGTAGACGGTCGCGAGCGGCACCTCGTCGAGCGCGAGCACCTCCACCGGGCGCGCGTCCCCGAAGGCGGTCCAGGTCCGGTACTCCTTGTCCCGGAACTCCTGGTGGAACTGCCACAGCGAGAGGTCCGCCTCCTCCGGCCCGCTCGCCCAGCGCAGGTCGGCCCGGAGCCGCCCGTCGCGCTGGTAGGCGCGCACGGCGAGCGCGGTGGTCTCCTGCCACCAGATGCGCGCGCCCGGCGCGGCGTGCGCGTCGATGGCCGCGAGGAGGCCCACCGGCGCGTCGCCCCAGTACTGCCGCTGCATCCCGAGGGTGGCCGCGCCGGGCGCGCCGCCCGCCAGCTCGTTGTAGGCGGCGGTGCCGTACGGGTGGAGGTGGGCGACCGCCCACGCGCCGGGCGCGAGCGCCGCGAGGCCCAGCGCGGCGGTGACGGCGCCGGCGCGGGCGGGCCACAGGGCGCGGCCGGCGGCGGCGAGCGCGCGCGCGCCGAGCAGCGCCAGGAAGGGCATCGAGGGCAGCCAGTGCTTCACGCCGCCGAAGATCGGCACCGTCGGCCAGGCGATGAGCGCGATGGAGAAGGCGGCCTGGAGGAGCCAGAGGAGCTCGTCCGAGGCCGCGCGCGTCCGCCGCTCGGCCACCAGCCGCCCGAGCGCGTGCAGGAAGCCGCCGCAGTAGACGAGCAGCACCGCGGCCGGCACGGTGAGCGCCGTCACGACGAAGGGGTAGGCGACGGGGAAGGGGGGCTCGCGCAGGATGCGGCCCAGGTAGAGCCAGCTGTAGTTCTCGTGCTGGAGGTGGAACGCCAGGTAGGCGCCGAGCCGCGCCCAGCCGTCGCGCCAGAGCCAGGGCCAGGAGGCGAGGAGCACCGCCGGCCCCAGGATCGCCATGGCGGGGAAGGCGAGCGGCAGCGGGCCGAACGGCTCGCCGCGGCGGCGCGCCAGCGCCCGCGAGAGCGCCCAGTGCGCGAGGAGGAGCGGCGGCAGGAACCAGGCGTTGTGCTTGGTCGCGACCGCGGCGCCGAAGGCGAGCCCGGCGATCGCCGCCCGGCCGAATTTCGCCGCGCGGGTCGGCGCGGGCGAGAGGCTCCGGCGGTAGGCGAGCACCACCGCCAGCCACAGCGCCGTGATGGGCAGGTCCAGGGCGGCGGGGTGGCCGTGGTAGAAGTGCCGCGGCACCGCCCAGAAGAGCGCCGGCGCGAGGAGCCCGCCCGCGAGCCCGGCGAGCTCGAGCCCGATCGAGGCGAGCAGCGCCGAGAGCAGCGCGCCGAAGGCGCAGGCGCCGAGCCGCGCGCCCTGCAGGTGGCTCGTCCAGCCCAGCCGCTCCGTGAAGAGCGCGTGGGTGGCGCCGTAGAGCTCCTTCGCGAGCGGGGGGTGCTCGTGGTTCACCGCGAAGGCGCGGTCGCGCGTCGCCAGCGCGGCCCGCGGCGAGCGGAGGAGCCCGCCCCAGAACGCGGCGTAGGACTCGCCGGCCACCAGGTACACGCTCTCGTCGCGCCCGATCCCCTGCGCCGGTGCCGTGGCGGCGAGCACCGCGAAGGTGAGCGCGGCCCAGGCGAGCGGGAGGAGGTGCCTCATGGCAGCGCGTACGCCTCGAGGCACAGCGGGCGCGCGCCGCCGCGCGCTGCGCGGACGGTGACCGTGAGCGCCGCGGTCCGGCCGGCCTCGGCCGCGGTGTCGAGGTCGGCGGGGTGCCAGCCGGGGTCGCCGCCCCGCTCCCGCGCCACCGCGGCCTCCCGCCCGTCGAGCGCGACCTTCACCTCGACCGGCGGGTCCCCCTCGAGCGCCGGCTCTCCCACGGCGCCGGCGAAGATCCGGAGCGTGCGCCCGAGCGGCACGGCGGGGAAGGAGAGGGTGAGCGGACCGCCGGCCGGCGGCGGCTCCACGACGAGGCAGGCGCGCGGCAGCAGGTCCACCTCGCGCACCTCGGCGCGGGCGCGCGGGCCACCGCGGCCGGCGCAGCGCCAGCCGCCGCCGGGCTCGCGCAGGCAGGCGCGCCCGCCGAACGACGCGGACGCACCGTCGAGCCGCTCCGAGAGCCGGAACAGGGGCAGCACCGGCGCCGCCAGGTCGAACCGCGCCAGCGCGAGGCCGCCGAGCCGCTCCGCCTCCGCGCGCACGCCGCGCCGGGCGAGGTCCTGCTCGACCTGGCCCGCGCCGCCGGGCGCACCCGGCAGCGACACCAGCCAGACGCGCCGCACGCCCGGCAGGTCCTCGCCCTCGAGCCGGGGGAAGGCGAGCACCGGGAGGCCCGCGGGCGCCACCGCCCGCGCGCGCTCGGCCCACCACGGCGCGAGCGCCACCGCGTCGCCGGGGCGTGCGTCGCGCGCGAGGCGTACCTCGAGCGCGCGCCAGTCGGAGGGGGAGGGCAATCGACCCGGCAGCGCCGCCAGGAACCCCAGCCCGTACAGCGAGAGCGCCGCCACGCCCGCCGCGAAGAGCGCCGCCACCGCGCGAGCGGCGGGGCGGGCGGCCCCGGCCGGCGGCGCCGCCGTCACGCGGTCACGTCTTCGCCAGCCGGACCTTCCGCTCGCTCTTGTCGCGATCGAACGAGCAGAGCTCGGCCTCGGGGCTGGCCGGCAGCGAGGGCGACCACGAGGGGTGCATCGCGCAGCGCGCGTCGTAGCAGTGGTGCAGGTCCCACAGGTGCCCGACGGCGTGGATGGACTCGCGCGCCAGCCGCTTGCGCCACGCCTCGATGGAGGCCTCGCTCACGCCGCGCTCGGGGAAGCGCGAGGTGGAGACCACCGCCTTCTCGCCCCCGTACTGCGCGAAGCACCAGCAGGGCGGCTCGCCGAGCGGCCCCTTCCGCATGGAGAGCTCGGCGTCGGTGAGGAACAGCACCTTGTCGTCGGCGAACGTCTTGACCGGGTTCACCTCGGCCACGAGCTTCACCGCGTCGTACCGGCCGTCGTCCTGCTCCGCCTCGGGCGGCAGCGGCCGCTCCCCGGCGTACTCGGTGCCGAGGCCGAAGGCGGTGAACAGGGTCTTGGCGAGCAGGGCGATGTCGCCCGGGTCGAACGGCGAGAGCGTCACGATCCGGATCACTTCTTCTTGCCCCCTCGCGCCGGCTTCTTCGCGGGCGCCTTCGCGGCGGGCTTCTTCTTCTCGAGCTTCTTCGGCGCGGCCTTCGGGCGCGCGGCCGCGGCCGGCCTGGCCGGCTTGGCGGGCTTCTTCGGCGCCGGCGCCGGCTTCTTCGCGGCGGCGGGCTTGCTCCGCGCCGCCTTGGGCGGGACGGGCTCGGGCTTCTTGGCGGGTGCCGGTGCGCCCTTCTTGCGGGGCGCGGGCGCGGGCTCCTCGTCGGCCTCCAGCGGCTCCTCGCCGCCGGCCGCCTCCTCGCCCTCCACCTCGCCCTCCTCGGCGGACTCAGGCTCGAGGTCGCTCTCGGTGTCGGGCAGCGGGATGTCGTCGGGAGAGGGGACGCCCGGCAGCGCGGCGGCCTCCTCGGCGCCCGGCGCCGCCTCCTCGCCGGCGGGGCGCTCGCCCTCGCCGAGCCCCAGATCGCCCAGGCCGAGGTCGTCGAGGCCCAGGTCCTCGTCGTCGGTCCGGACCACCTTGCGGCGCGGGCGGGCCGGCAGCTCCACCGGCTTCGGCGGCGGCTTCAGCTTGAAGGTGACGCCCGGCGGCGGCATGAGCGCGTAGTCGATGTAGTCCTCGGCCAGGCCGGGCTCGACCGCCAGCGACACCGCCACCTCGTGCACCAGCAGGTGGCGCGCGTTGTCGTACTGCTCGCGCTCCTTGGCCGGGAGCGGCCGGATGCGCGACAGGGAGTGAAGCCCCTTCACCACCTCGGCCACGCCCAGCACGCCGCCCGCGATGAGCCGGTCGGCGTTATCGCGGTGGCGCACCTTCCAGTCGAGCTCGGGGTCGTCGTACTGCGCGGCCAGGTAGTGGAAGACGCCCTCGATCTGGTCGCCGCTCGCCACCTTGCGCAGCCCGATGGTCGGGACCTTGCCCTTCGGCACCAGGACGGCCGCGCCGTCCTCCTCGCGCTCCATCCGGACCAGCTCGAGCTTCTGCCCGGCGATCTCCTTCTTCTCGATCCCGGTGATGCGGCAGACGCCCTGGTTCGGGTAGACGACGCGGTCGCCGGGCTCGAGCTCGCCGGCATCGGTGATGACGCCTTCGACGGCCGGGAGCTGCTCCTTGGGCTCCTCGTGCCGCGCGGGTGGGCCTTTCACGAGATCCCCCTTACCACGCGCGTTCTGGGGCAGCAACGACTTCGCCGGAGCACGCGGGCGCCTCGTCCGTGAGCGTGACCAGGGCGCCCGGCCGGCAGACCGGGCAGGCCGGATCGCGGCGCAGCTTGAGCTCGTGGAAGCGCGTCTCGAGCCCGTCGAACGCGAGCAGCCGCCCCACCAGCGGGGCGCCCTGGCCGAGCAGGAGCTTCAGCACCTCGTTCGCCTGCAAGAGGCCGACGATCCCGGGCAGGACCCCGAGCACGCCCGCCTCGGCGCAGGAGGGGGCGAGGTCGGCGGGCGGCGGCTCCGGGTAGAGGCACCGGTAGCACGGGCCGCGGCCGGGCCAGAGCGTCGTCACCTGGCCCTCGAACCGGTACACCGAGCCGTGCACGCAGGGCACGCCCGCGAGCACGCACGCGTCGTTCAGCAGGTAGCGGGTGGGGAAGTTGTCGCCCCCGTCCACCACCACGTCGAAGCCGTCGAGGATGCGCTGGACGTTCTGGCTGGTGAGCCGCTCCTGGAACGGGATCACCTTCACGCCGGGGTTGAGGGCGCGGATCGCCTCGGCCGCCGAGGCGGTCTTGGGCAGGCCCAGGGTGCGGGTCGAGTGGAGCACCTGACGCTGCAGGTTCGAGAGCTCCACCACGTCCGAGTCCACGATCCCGAGCGTGCCCACCCCCGCCGCGGCCAGGTAGAGCGCGGCGGGCGAGCCGAGGCCGCCGGCGCCGAGCAGGAGCACCTTGGCCGCGAGGAGCCGCGCCTGCCCCTCCTCGCCCACCTCCGGGATGACGAGGTGCCGCCGGTAGCGCTCCTTCTGCTCCGCCTCGAGCACGTCCGGCTTCACGGTGGGGAAGCCCAGGTCGTGCCAGCGCCCGTAGCCGCCGGCCATCGAAGCGACGCGCTGGTAGCCCATCTCCGCGAGCGTGCGCGCCGCGAGGGCCGAGCGGTGGCCGGCGGCGCAGTAGAGGACGAGCTCCGCCCCGCGGTCGGGGACGAGCGCCTCCACCCGTGCCTCGAGGTGGCCGCGCGGGAGGTGGCGCGCGCCGGGGAGGTGCCCGCCGCTCCACTCGTCCGCCTCGCGCACGTCGAGCAGGAGGGGCGGCGCGCCCGTGGCGACGCGGCCCTGCACCTCCTCCGGCGAGACCTCGCGCACGGCCGCGCGGGCGGCGGCGAGGAGATCGCGGTAGCTGGTCATCCAGAGGGCTTACCGCCGGCGCGCGACCGGATCAATGTGCGCCGGCCCGCCGCCGCGCCGTCAGCGCCCGAGCCGCTGCTGCCGCCGCCGCGCCGTCTCCAGCCAGCGCACGTTCTCGAGCCACCGCACGTTCCCGGCCGGGCGCGCCGCCTGCGGCTCGAGGCCGCGCAGCGCGCGCCAGATGGCGTGGCCGCGGCGGGCGGCGGTGACCGCGGTGACGAGGCCCAGCAGGGCGAGCGCGCTCCCCACCACCACCTCGCCCCCCGGCGGGCCGAACGCCGCGTCGAAGAGGGGCGAGAGCGCGCAGGGGAGGCCGGTCAGCACCACGCGCTCCGCGCGCTGCATCCCGCCCACCTTGACCTCGGCGCCCGCCCCGAGCGCCTCGCCGCGCGCGCGGGCGTACGAGACCATCACCGAGGAGCCTGCCGCGGTGAGCGCCGCGTACAGGCCGGGTCCCTCGCGGAAGTAGATCGAGAGCCCCCCGAACACCAGCAGCTCGGCGACGCGGTCGAGCGTCGAGTCGAGGAAGGCGCCCGCCTTCGACGCGCTGCCCTGCGCGCGCGCCACCCGGCCGTCCACGAGGTCGAGGCTGGCCGCGAAGAGGTAGAGCCAGCCGCCGACGGAGAGGTGTCCGAGCGCGAGCAGCGCCGCCGCGCCGCCCGTGAGCACGGTGCTGGCGAGGGTGATGGCGTTGGGGGTGACGCCGAGCTTGAGGCAGGCGCGCTCGACCGGCCCCCACAGCCAGACCCACCACTCCATCCACCACTTCCAGATCGGCGCCGCGCTCCGCGCCTCGATGTACGGCGTCCGCGGGCGGCCGACCGTGGCGCAGCGGCCGGCGAAGGCCGCCATGGTGGCGAGGAGGAAGAGGACGACCCCGCCCAGCGGGAGCAAGGCCTCGACCGTCCGCAGCGCGTGGGCTGTCACGCATGCAAACTAGCCACCGCTGCTCTCCCGCGATACGTCCAGGCGGGCGGGCGGGCGTTCCCCTTGGGGCGCGCCGGGGCGCGCACCCCTAGTCGGGGGAGCGGAGGCGCCGCGCGGCGAGGTCCACGTACTCGGGGTCACGCTCGAGCCCGAGGAAGCGGCAGCCGGCCCGCACCGCCGCCACACCGGTGGTGCCGGAGCCGCAGAACGGGTCCAGCACCAGGTCGCCGGGGCGCGCGCTGGCCGCGATGACGCGGTCGAGGAGACCGAGCGGCTTCTGCGTCGGGTGGCGGCCGTGCACCTTCTCGCGGGGTGCGGGCGTCGGGAGCGACCAGATCACCTGCTCGCCGCCCGGCTCCGGGCGCTCGGCGATGGCCCACAGGTCGCGCATCTGCTTGCCGCCGTTCTGCGCCTTCATCTCGCGGTAGTTGAAGCGGTGCGCGAGCGGGCGGAGCCGCTGCGGGCTCGCCCAGAGCAGGATCTCGGTGGAGTGGGTGAAGAAGCGGCAGGCCAGGTTGGGCGAGGCGTTCGGCTTGTACCAGGTGACGGTGTTGAGCAGGTGGAAGCCGAGCTCCTGCATGGCGTAGCCGACCGAGAAGATGACGTGCTGCGTGCCGGAGACCCAGATCGTGCCGGACGGCTTCAGCACGCGGCGGCACGCCCCGAGCCACCGCGCCTGGAACGCGTGGTCCTCGCTCACGCCGCCCGAGCGGTCCCACGCGCCCTTGTCCACGCTGGCGCGGCGGCCGCTCTTGCAGGTGCTGCCGCCGTTCGACAGGTGGTACGGGGGATCGGCGAACACCAGGTCCACCGAGCCGGGGGGCAGGCGCTCCAGCGCCTCCAGGCAGTCGCCCTGGACGAGGGTCCAGGCGGGCCCGCGCTCGGCGGTGCCGGGGAGGTCGTCCCAGTCGTGCAGATCGAGGCGTCGGGCCATGACGATCGGTATGCGTCGATATCGGATCCGCGTCAAAAATTCGGACGAGCTGGGTTATGGTGCCGAGCTCTCTCGAGGACCCTCCATGGCCGACCGCGCACCCAGCACCTTCTCCCTCTGGCTCGACGAGGCGCTCTCCAGCTGGATCCTCCCGGTGGCCGCGCTGGCGGCGGTCGCCGCCGTGGGCGGGCTCTACCTGGCCGGCTTCGCCGGCGAGGAGGCGACCGCCACCCTGGTGGTGCTGGTGGTGGCGGCGCTGGCGGCGGTCTTCCTGGTCCGGCCCGCGCTCGACGCCCGCCGCGAGCCCCTGGCGCGCGGCCTCGCCGCCGCGGCCGCGATCGCCACGCTGGTCGCGACGCTCCTGCCGGCGCTCCGCACGGTCCGCCCGGGCGAGCCGCTCTTCGCCGGCGACGTGGGCCAGGTGGGCGACAAGATCGCTGTGCCGCCCGCGGCCGCGGGCGCGGTCCGGCTCCTCGTCTCGGGCAAGCTGCCCGAGCGCGGCGAGCCTTCGGTGACGTTCACCCTCGGCGGCACCAAGGAGCCGGTGGAAGGCAAGCTGGAGCGGACCTACGGCTACGCGCGCGTGGGCCGCGGCACGCGCGCCCGCGTCGCGCACGACCACACCGCCGACTACTACCCGGCGGACCTCCCCGCAGGCGCCAGCGCCCTCGAGCTGGAGCGGCTGCAGGGCCAGCTCGGCAGCCGGCTGGCGGTGGCAGTCTTCCGCGAGCCCATCCCGTTCGCGGGCGGCCCGTGGATCCTGGCGGGCCTGGCGCTCCTGCTCGCCTGCGCCGCCGACGCGCGGCTCGGCCAGCGCAACAACCTGTCGGTGGCGGCGGGGATGGCGCTCGCCTTCGCGCTGCTCGTCACCTACAACGCCACCCCGGCGGCCGCCGTCGGCCCGTCGGTCGGCGGCGTGGTGCTGGGCGGGCTGGCCGGCTCGCTGGCCGGGTGGATCGTCGGGGCGCTGGTGCGCCAGGTGGTGCCGCCCGCGCCCCGCCGGACGCCGGCCGGCAAGGGCAAGGCGGTCACCGCGGCCTGAGTGGCTCCGCTCGACTCCGCCTTCGTGAAGGAAGCGGCCCTCGCGGCCGGCTTCCACCAGGCCGGCGTCGCGCCCGCCGGGCCGCTCGATCCGGCCGCGCTCGACCGGATGCTCGCCTGTGGCGCCGAGGCCGACATGGTCTGGCTCCGCACCCAGCGCGCGGAGCGGCTCGACCCGGCGCGGCTGTTGCCCGGGGTGAAGAGCGTCGTGGCGCTGGCGCTCTCCTACCTCGAGCCGGACGGCGCCCCGGAGCCGGCCGAGGGGCGCGTGGCGCGCTACGCCCGCGGGCGCGACTACCACGGCGTCATGAAGCGGAAGCTCAAGGACCTCGTGGCGCGGCTCCGCGCGCGCGACCCCGAGGTGCGCACCTACCAGAGCTCCGACCTCGCGCCGGTGATGGAGAAGGCGTGGGCCGAGCGGGCGGGGCTCGGGTGGGTGGGCAAGAACGGCTGCCTCATCACGCCGCGCTTCGGGAGCTGGGTGCTGCTCGCGACCGTCCTCCTCGACCGCGCGCTCGAGCCCGACGCGCCGCACCCGGAGCGCTGCGGCTCGTGCGCGGCGTGCCTCCCGGCCTGCCCCACCGGCGCCATCGCGGCGCCGGGGTTCGTGGACGCGCGCCTGTGCCTCTCGTTCCAGACCATCGAGCGGCGCGGCCCCATCCCGGAGGAGGTGGCCGCCCGGCTCGGGCCGTGGGCCTTCGGCTGCGACGACTGCCAGACGGTCTGCCCCTGGAACCGCGGCGCCGAGGCGCGCTGCGACCCGGAGCTGCGCGCCCGCGACGGGCAGCGCGGCCTCGACCTCGACGCGCTCCTGGCGCTCACCTTCGAGGAGTACCAGCGCCGCTTCTACGGCACCGCGCTCGCCCGCGCTCGCTACGAGGGGCTGGTGCGGAACGCGGTGCTGGCGGCGGGCCACGCCGGCGACGCGCGGCGGCTCCCCGCGGTGGAGGCGCACCTGGCGAGCGCGCACGAGGGGGTGCGCGAAGCGGCGCGCTGGTCGGCGGTGCGGCTGAAACGAGCGGCGGCCGGCGCTAAGACCGGGGCATGAGCTCCCTCGCCGATCGCCTCGCCGCCGCCCGGAGCGGCGCCGCCGTGGGGCCCGCGCTCGCCCGCGGCCTCCTCCGGCTCACCGGCCGCCAGCGGCTCGAGTTCGTGCACCGCCTCTCCACCCAGAGCGTGAAGGCGCTCCAGCCCGGGGCGGTGGCGCACCTCGCGTTCCTGGACGGGAAGGCGCACGTCATCGGCGACGCGCTGCTGGCGGTGCGCCCGGGCGACCTCCTGCTCGAGGTCGAGCCCGAGGTGGCGGAGCCGCTCCGCGCCCACCTCGCCCGCTACGTGCTCCGCGACGACGTGAAGCTCGAGGACCTCTCGGCGGCCCTGCGGGTGGTGCCGGCGCTGGGGCCGGAGGGCGTCGCGCTGGCGCGGGCGCGCGCGCCCCAGGTGGCCGCCTTCGAGCACCCGCGCCGGGGCGCGCCGGCGCTCGACGTGGCGCTGCCGGCCGCCGAGGCGGAGGGGCTGCGCGAGGCGCTGGTCGCCGCCGGAGCGACACCGCTCGGGGCGGAGGACCTCGAGGTGCTGCGCGTGCTGGGCGGCGTCCCGCGCCAGGGCGCCGACATCGACCCGGCGCGGCTGGTGATGGAGGCGGCCCTCACCGCGAGCGCGGTCGCCTTCGACAAGGGGTGCTACCTGGGGCAGGAGATCGTGCTCCGCGGCACCTTCCGCGGGCAGATCCAGCGCGGGCTGGTCCAGCTCGCGCTCCCGGCCGGCGCGGGCCCGGGCGCCGCGCTCCGGGCGGGCGGCCAGGAGGTGGGCGCCGTGACGAGCGCGGTCGAGACGCCCGAGGGGCGGGTGGGGCTCGGCTACCTCCGGCGCGCCCACTGGAACGAGGGCGAGCGCCTCGAGACCGAGGGCGGTGAGGCGGTCGTGCGGCGAGTGCTCGTCGCGGAGCGGGAGCCGGCGGGAGGGAGAGCCCCGGGGCTGCGGATGGCGGGTCGCTGAGCGGCTGCGCCGGCGCGAGGACCTCGTACCCTGGCCGCGGTTCCGAGCGGGCGGCGGGGTGGCCCTCCGGCGTCGCTCCGGACGACCTGCCGGGTAGGTACGGCGGCCGGTTCAGAAACGCGCGGAGGCCGGGCAACGCATCGTGCCGCGCCGACACGGCGCACGAGGTCCGCGCGCCGGCGCGGCACCGGCGTTGCTGGCGGCCGTACGGCGGGCGGGAGTCTCACGCAGGTCGGCCTCCGCTCCTTCGGAGGGCCACCCCGCCGCCCGCTGGCGGGCGTCGTCTTCCGCACGTCGAGGTCGCGGTCGAGGTCGCGGTCGCGGTGCCGCTGGACCTGCTCCCCACCCGATCGCCTCGATCGGTCACGAAGTCCCGACCGTCTCGTCCCCCTCGCTCCTCGCGGCGGAGATCGGGTCGGCCTTCCCCGCGAGCCGGTCGAGGTCGCGCCGGATCGCCGCCAGCTCGTCGCGCAGCTCGGCCCGGGTCGCGCGCAGCTCCTGGCGCACGTCCTCGAACGTGTAGCGGATCTCGTCGGCGGTGAGGCCGAAGAGGTGCCGCTCCAGCGCGGCGCGCAGGCGGGCGGGGAGCCGGATCAGCTGCCACCCCCCGCCGGGCAAGCGGCGATGGCCGTGGAGGGATCGATGGCGTCCGACCCGGTCACGAGCTCCTTCACGACGCCGTCGGCGCCCACCACCACGTTGGCGCGGTTCGCCAGCTTCACCACCGGCATGAGCCCCACGTACTGGCTCGCCACCTGGCCGCCCGGGTCGGAGAGGAGCGCGTAGGGCGCGCCCACCTTCTCCTTGAACTTCTTCAGCGTCTCGAGGTCGTCGGTGGAGATCCCGAACACCTGCGCCCCCTTCTTCGCGACGTCGGCATACCGGTCCCGGTACGCTGTGGCCTGCTTCGTTCAACCAGGGGTGAACGCCTTGGGGAAGAAGAACAGCACCACCGGGCCGCGGGCGAGCTCGCGCGAGAGCGTCACCTGGCGGCCGGTCGTGTCGCTCAGGGTGAAGGCGGGGGCGTGGTCGCCCACCTTCAGCGGGGCCGAGCCGAGCAGCAGGGCGAGGAGCGACATGGTCATCGAGACCTCCGTCGGCCACTCCTAGCGCGGCCCGGGCGGCGGCGCCACCGGCCCGGCGAGCCGCCGGGCGAAGCGCTCGGCGAGCTCGCGCACCTCGGGCGTGGTCTCGACGCCCGGCACCACCGCGGCCGGCCGGAGGCGCAGCCCCACCAGCCGCCCTGGCTGCGGCAGCCAGTCCATGAGCGCGTCGGGCTGCCCGCCGCAGGTGGCGACGAGGGTGCTCGCCCGGCACGCCTCGCCCAGCCGGAGGACGATCGCCCGGCGCGCCTCCTCGCTCTCGGCGTCGGTCTCGACGGCGAGGTCGGCGTGCGTCGCCGCCTCGTCGAGATCGGAGGTGGCGAGGATCCCGTCCAGCGCCCGCTGCTTGTCGGCGGGGCCGATGGCGCCGGAGGCGAGCGCGGCCTCCACCTCGCGGCGGATGCGCGCCTGCGCGCCCTCGAGGGCGGCGGAGTCCGGGTGGTAGAGCCGCACCGTGACCCCCGCCAGCGCGGCCTCGCGCGCGAGCTGGCAGCCGTCCTCGCCGGCGCCGGCCACCGCGATGAGCGTCACCTCCCTCACGGCCGGGATCCAATCGCACCCGCCTCACCCTGACAAGGTGCCCCGCCCGGGAGGGCCCGGGCACGAGCCGCTGGCGCCCGGCGGCGGCTGGGGCAAGATGGAGGCGTGAATTCCGGGCCGGCCCGCGCGTCGGTCCGCTCACCCACCCTGGAGATGACCATGAAGCGGCTCCTGCTCGTCCTCGCGCTCGCCCCCGTCGCCCTCCTCGCCGCGTGCGGGGGGACCGCGTGCACCTCCACCGCCGCGACGCCGCAGAACACCGGCTCGCCGAGCTGCAACCTCGCCGCCGGGCAGACGGTGACCGTCAGCGTGGCGCTCTGCGGGAAGTGCACCGACACCTCGCCGAGCTGCCAGGCGGAGTTCGTGAACAACGAGGTCGAGATCGCGCCGACCGTGCAGCAGTGCCAGGAGCAGGCGGGGTGCAACATCGCCGCCGGCTGCGACGTCACCTCGCCGCACGCGACCTGCTCGCTCACCATCCCCGCGGGCACCACCGGGTCCGTGCCGCTGCGGCTCATCGCGGACAACACCTACAGCGGCACCGTGACCATCGGCTCCGGGACGAGCTGCAGCCTCTAGGGACCCATTCCGCCGGGCCGAGCCCGGCGGTTCGTCAGGCGTACCGCACGCCGCGCTTCATCTCGCGCAGCCGGCGCACCCGCTCCTCGAGCGGCGGGTGCGTCGAGAGCAGGTTCATGATGGCGCCGCCGGCCCCGCTGAAGGGCTGGACGATGAAGAGGTGCGCCGTGGCCGGCCCGCCGTACTGGTAGGGGATGGCCTCGTTGCCGCGCTCGAGCTTGAGCAGCGCGTCGGCGAGGGGGTCGGGGTCGCCGATGAGGGCGGCGCCCGAGGCGTCGGCGCCGTACTCGCGCGAGCGCGAGACGGCGAGCTGGATGATCATCGCCATGATGGGCGCGAGGATGGCCCAGGCCAGCATCTCGAGGCCGCCGCCGCGCCCCTCGTCGTCGCGGCGCGACAGGCCGCCGAACATGGCGCCCCACTGGATCATGTGGCCGAGCGAGCTGATGAGGCCGGCCACCGCCGCGGCGATGGTGGAGATGAGGATGTCGCGGTTCTTCACGTGCGACAGCTCGTGGGCCAGCACGCCCTCGAGCTCGCGCCAGTCGAGGATCCGCATGATGCCCTCGGTGACGGCGACCGCGGCGTGGGAGGGGTTGCGGCCGGTGGCGAAGGCGTTGGGCGTCTCCGACGGGATGACGTAGAGCTTCGGCATGGGCAGGCCGGCCTTCTGCGTCAGCCGCTCGACGATCTCGTAGAGCTGCGGGAGCTGCTCGCGCGTGACCGGCTGCGCCCGGTGCGCCATGAGCGCCAGGCGATCCGAGAACCAGTAGGAGAAGAAGTTGATGGCGAGGCCGATGGAGCCGAAGAGCAGCATGCCGCCGGAGCCGCCCCACGCCTGGCCGCCGATGGCGAGCACCGCGATGAGGAACGCCATCAGCATGGCGGTCTTGAGGTAGTTGCGCCCCACGCCAGCGGAAGGCTTGGGGAGACCGCGCACGGGTGTCGATTCGGACCAGGCCATGCGCGCAACATAGCCAGCGCCGGCCCCTCGTCAAACGGTGTCTCCGCCGACCCCCCGGCCGCCCGCTTTCTACCCGGCGGCGGCGGGCCGTGCTAAAGCCAAGGCGGCGATATCGCCAGGAGATCTGGGATGGCGGCGAAGGTGAAGGGGAAGGGCGCAGCGCAGCTCGAGCTGGTGCGGACGGAGCAGACGGCGAAGCCCCGGCGCGCTCCGGCCAAGGTGGCGGCGCCCCCGGCGGCGCCGGCGGCGGCCGTGGTGGTGCCGGTGCCCGACGACGCGGGGGAGCGGCCGCGCGAGGCGCGGGCGCCGAAGCGGCGCGCCACCGCCGAGCAGATGGCGCAGAAGCAGCGCGAGATCTCGATCTCCGAGTTCTTCACCAAGAACCGGCACCTGCTCGGCTTCGACAACCCGTCGAAGGCGCTGCTCACCACCATCAAGGAGGCGGTCGACAACTCGCTCGACGCCTGCGAGGAGGCGGGCATCCTCCCCGAGATCACCGTCGAGGTGCGCGACCTCGCCTGGGAGGCGTCGAAGGACGGCGACCTCACCAAGGGCGAGGGGCGCTTCGTGGTGGCCATCGAGGACAACGGCCCCGGCATCGTCAAGGCGCAGGCGCCCAAGATCTTCGGGAAGCTCCTCTACGGCTCCAAGTTCCACCGGCTGAAGCAGTCGCGCGGGCAGCAGGGCATCGGCATCAGCGCCGCCGCCATGTACGCGCAGCTCACCACCGGCGCGCCCATCCGCGTCACCACCCGCACCGCCCGCGGCAAGCCGGCCCAGTTCTTCGAGATCCAGATCGACACCCGGAAGAACAACCCGGTGGTCACCGACGAGCGGGAGCTCGCGGAGTGGACCCAGGAGCACGGCACGCGGGTCGAGCTCGAGATCGTCGCCAACTGGCAGCAGGGGCAGCGGTTCGTGAACCGCTACGTCGAGCACACCGCGCTCGCGAACCCGCACGCCACCGTGCGCTACCTGCGCCCGAAGCAGGAGCCGCTCGCCTTCCCCCGCGCCACCGAGGAGCTGCCCAAGGAGGCGCTCGAGATCAAGCCGCACCCGCACGGCGTGGAGCTCGGCGCGCTCATGCTCATGGCGGCCGAGTCGAAGAGCCACGACGTGAAGGGCTTCCTGCAGGCCGCCTTCTCGCGCGTGTCGCCGCCGGTCGCGGACGAGATCCTGAAGCGGTGCGCCTTCAAGGGGCGGGTGCGGCCGCGCGACCTGGCCGAGGACCGGGCGCTCGCGGAGAAGCTGCACAAGGCCATCGGCGCCACCAAGATCATGGCGCCGCCCACGAACTGCCTGTCGCCCATCGGCGACGCGCTCATGCGGCGGGGGCTCGTCAGCTTCCTCAACGTGATCGAGACGGAGGGGCCGGAGGAGGAGACCCAGCTCGACCTCGACCAGGCCGGGAAGAAGAAGGCCTCGAAGAAGGAGAAGGCGGCCAAGGCCGAGGCGCCGGTCGTCCCCGACGCGCCGCCCGAGGAGGGGGTCGAGAAGATCAAGGGGCACAACTACTTCATCGCCACCGTCACCCGTCCCCCCAAGGTGTACCGCGGCAACCCCTTCCAGGTGGAGGTCGGGCTCGCCTACGGCGGCTCCTGGCCGGCCGACAAGACCATCGAGCTGTTCCGGTTCGCGAACCGGGTGCCGCTGCTCTTCCAGCGCGGCGCCTGCGGCGTGACCGAGGCCATCGTCAAGACCGACTGGCGGAACTACCTCCTCTCCCAGCCGAAGGCCTCCCTGCCGGTGGGGCCCATGGCGCTCCTCGTCCACATCGCCAGCGTGTGGGTGCCCTTCACCAGCGAGTCGAAGGAGGCGGTGGCGCACTACCCCGAGATCATCCGGGAGATCCAGCTCGCGGCGCAGGAGTGCGGCCGCAAGCTCGCCACCCACATCCGCAAGCAGAAGCACGCCGACTACCAGGCGCAGCGCCGGAGCATCTTCGAGCTCTACATCGAGGAGGTGGCGGCGGCGCTCCACAAGATCAGCGGCAAGTCGCGCGACGCCATCAAGCGGGACTTCCTGCGGGTGGCGAACCAGGTGACCGAGGCCGACCTCGAGGAGCAGGACGCGGCCCTGGAGGCGCAGAGCAAGAAGCTCACCAAGAAGCCGCGGCGCGGCGGGCGCGAGGAGGCGGAGTAAGCGATGGCCAGGCTCGACGCGGTTTCGAAGCAGACGGCGCACAAGATCGAGAAGCTGGCCGAGACGGTCATGCGCTCGGTGAAGGGCGGGCAGAACCCCTTCGTCGAGATCCCCATCCGCTCGCTCGCCAACGTGAAGTTCAACGAGAAGCGGCGGCTGGTGGAGCTCGGGAACCAGAAGCAGCGGCGCTACTTCTTCAACGTCGCCATGGCGAAGAAGTTCATGCAGACGTTCCTCGTCTCGGACGCCTGCAAGGAGCTCATCGACGCCGGCAAGACCACCAGCATCCGCGACCTCTACTACATCACCAAGCACACCATCGGCGAGACCAAGCAGAACACCTTCGAGGAGCAGGACGAGTCGGATCCCATCATCGAGGACCTCGAGGTGGCGGTGGACGCGCTCCGCGAGGAGCTGCACCTGTTCGCCTCGCGCAAGGGCTCGATGGTGGGGCCCATCACCATCCGCGACTCGGGCGACACCATCGACCTGCGCCGGATGGGCTCGGGGGGCTGGGCGGTGCCCTCGATCGTGGAGGAGAACGTCATCCAGTTCGTCCGCCACGAGGCGAAGTACATCCTGCTCATCGAGAAGGACGCGGTCTGGACGCGCTTCAACGAGGACAAGTTCTGGAAGCGCGAGCGGTGCATCATCCTGCAGGGCGGGGGGCAGCCGCCGCGCGGCGTCCGGCGCCTGGTGCAGCGGCTGCACAGCGAGCTGAAGCTGCCGGTCTACGTGCTCGTCGACAACGATCCCTGGGGCTTCTACATCTACTCGGTGATGAAGCAGGGCTCGATCAACCTGGCGTACGAGTCGATGCGGATGGCGGTGCCCGACGCGCGCTTCATCGGCCTCAGCTCGTTCGACAAGGAGGCGTACCAGCTGCCCTCGAACGTCGCCATCAAGATGGACGAGGGCGACGAGGCGCGGGCGAAGCAGATGCTGGGGTACCCCTGGTTCCAGGCCAAGCAGTGGCAGCGGGAGATCCAGGAGATGGTGCGCGCGGGCGTGAAGTTCGAGCTCGAGGCGCTCTCCCGGCGCGGGATCAGCTTCATCACGGAGGAGTACCTGCCGCGGAAGCTGAAGGAGAAGGACTGGCTCGAGTAGTTGACCCATCGCGGGCGGCGGCTAGACTCGCCCGCTCACCACACCGAGGAGCTGACGAACATGCCGACGCCGAAGGGGAATCGCAGCAAGCGCAAGGTCTCGAACCGCTCGAAGACGAAGCGCGCGCAGGCCACCCGCAAGCGCACGCTGAGCGTGAAGCGCAAGCGCCGCGCGAAGAAGTCCGCCTAGCGGGTCACGCGGCGCCGCCGCCCACATGCAGCTCCGCGCAGTAGCCGCAGAGCGCCTGGGCGGCCGGCGCCGGCCGGGCCAGCCCCTCGAGCACGAGGTCCCACTGCTCGGGCGCCCCGGGGTCGCGCAGGCGCCGGCAGCAGGAGCACTGGGTGAGCCGGCCCTCCGCGTCGCGGTAGGCCGCGAGGGGCCGGTAAACCACCTCGTAGACCTCGCCGATCGGGCGCTCCCGCACCAGCGCGTGCACCACCCGCACCCCGACCGCCTCCCCGCCCTCGAGCACGGCGTCGAGCCGGGTCGAGAGCAGCGCGGCGATGGAGGGGGTGTTGCACTCGCTCACCTGCGTCACCGTCCTCGGGCGCGGGACGCTCGCGTCGAGCGCCCGCTGGAGCAGCGCCGCGTAGCGCTGGCGCACCTCGTCGCCGTGGATGTGATCGAGCCAGCGCGTGCCGATGAGCGCCTCGCCGAAGCAGCCCGGCCCGCCGCCGTTCTCGGCGGCGTGGCGCTCCCAGGCCTCGTTGACGAAGAGGAAGGTGCCCTGCGCGTCGAGCAGGCACCCCGGGCTCTTCTCCGAGGCGAGGGACCGGATGGCGGCGGCGAGCGCGGTGTGGTGGGCGGCGGGGCGCACGCAGCGCCGTATTGCGAACCGGGTGCCAGCCCCAACCCCGCGCCAGCACGGAGTTCTTCGTAGGGTTGGGCCGACCCCGGGGCACCGCCGCGGGCTCCACGCCCGCCGCCGGTCAGAGCGCCTGCCGCAGCTGGAGCGCGGGCAGGTCGTCGAAGAAGCGCGCACACCGGTCGAGGAAGCCCGACAGGTAGGCGCGGGCGGCCGGGTCGAGCCGGGCCGCGAAGAGGGCCGGCAGGTCCTCGCGGCAGGAGGCGACGCTGAGCGTGTAGCCGGACGGCGTGAGCGACCCCTCGAGCAGCCGGTACCGGAGGAAGAGCAGCCAGGTCTGCACGACGTCGGTCATGCAGTACCCGGCGATGCGGTCGAGCGCGCCCTGGGCGTACAGGAGCGAGACGTCCTTGCCGGCCACGCTCTCCTTGCCGGGGAGCCCGACCAGCTTGGCGTAGAGGTCGAGCGGAGCGGCGGGCGTGCTGCCGCCCGCGGTGAGCAGGTCGAAGAGGTCCTGGTGGGCTTCGCTCCCGGCCTGCCGGCCGGCCGAGAACCAGGCCGGGAAGGACAGCCCGAGCTTGAGCGCGCGCAGCTCCAGCACCGGCAGGTCGAAGCCGCGGCCGTGGAAGGTGACGAGCGTCCGGCCTTGAAGGCCGGCGAACGCGCGCGCCAGGAACCGCTCCTCCGGCTCGCGCCGGTCGGTCCAGCAGCTCACGTCCGCCACGAGGAGGGCGCCGTCGCGCTCGACCCCCTCGATGGCGCAGGCCACCACCGGCCGGTGGTAGGGCAGGGGCAGGAAGTCGCTGCGGCCGCCGCTCTGCGCCTTGCGGGCGGCGAGGAGCCGGCCCAGCTTGTCGGCGTAGGGCCGGGACGGCTCGCCGTCCACCGCGGAGACGAGCTCCTCGTCCGGCACCGTCTCGAGATCGAGCGCGACGTAGCGTCTCACGGGAGACAGCGTGCCAGAGCCCCCTGACACCCCATCCGGTCAGCGCGGGAAGCTGCGGGGCGGCTCGTCCTCGAAGCCGGTCCCGTCGAGCGCCTCCAGGAACGCCACCAGCGGGCGCACGTCGAAGGGGAAGATCCTCACCTCGCGCATGGCCGGATCGAGCCAGGGGTTGTCCGCGATCTCGAAGTACCGGAGCACCGCGTCGCGCAGGTCGGGCGAGGAGCCGTCGTGCATGTACGGCGGGTGACGCGCCACCTCGCGCAGGGTGGGGGTCTTGAAGGCGCCGACGTCGCGCGGGTCGCCCGTCACGGCGTAGCGTCCGGCGTCCTGGAACCCGAGCCGCACCGCGTCCGGGCCGGGGTCGAAGCCGATCCCGACGTTGTGGAACTTGCCGTCGGTGAGGTTCGGCCCGGCGTGGCAGGCGTTGCACCGCCCCCGCCCGAAGAAGACCTCCATGCCCCGCCGCGCCTCCTCGGAGAGCGCCCCGTCGTCGCCGGCCTGGTAGCGATCGTAGGCGGAGCCGCCGGACCGCCGCGTCGCCTGGTAGGCGGCGAGCGCGTCGGCGATCCGGTCGATGTCGAGCCGCCCGTCCCCGTACGCCTCGCGGAAGGCGCGGCGGTAGCCGGGCACGGCCGCCACCGTGGCCACGACCGCCTCGAGCGTGTTGTCCATCTCGACCGGGTTCACGAGCGGGCCCTTCGCCTGCTCGGCCAGCGAGGCGGCCCGGCCGTCCCAGAACCAGGCCTCGTACAGCGGGAACGCGACGTTGACGAGCGGCGGCGCCTTGCGCGTGCCCTGCCGGCCCTCGACGCCGGTGGAGTGCGGGCGCAGCTCCGAGAAGGCGTGGCGCGGGTCGTGGCAGGTGGCGCACGCGACGGTACCCCCGCGCGAGAGGCGGGGGTCGAAGAAGAGCCAGCGGCCGAGGCGCACCTTCTCCGGCGTCACCCGCACGCCGCGGGCGCGCGCCAGGTCGAACGGGACGCCCGGCGGCGGGGGCGCGAGCGGCTGGAGCGGGCTCTCGAGCTCCCACGCTGCCGGCGCGGCCGGCGCGGGCGCGGTGCGGCAGGCGGCGGTCGCGAGCGCGGCGGCGAGGGCGAGGGGGAGCGAGCGGGTCACTTCGGCGCCATCCTAGATCCGGAGCCGGCGCGGCGCCCGCGCCCGCGCGGGACGCGGGACGCGGGCAGGCTGAGTCAGGAGGCGCGCGCGGTCGGCCCCGGGCAGCGGGAGGAGAGCACCCGGACCAGCTCGGCGGCGTCGCACGGCTTCTGCAGGCGCGGCAGGTCGGTCGCCTCGAGGAACGCCAGCGTGCCCTCGGTGAACGCGCCGCCGGTGAGGAACACCACCCGCTGCGCCAGCTCCGGCCGCGCCCGCGCCAGCTCCTGGTGGAACGCCGGGCCGCTCAGCTCGGGCATCATGAGGTCGCACAGCACGGCGTCGAACCGCTCGCCGGCGCGCAGCAAGGACAGCGCCTGCCGCGGGCTCGTCTGCGGGACCACGTCGAAGCGCCGCGACAGGAGCCGGTAGAGCGAGGCGCACACGAGCGGCTCGTCGTCCACCACGAGCACGCGCGGGCGGCTCGGGTCGGGCGGCCGGATCGCCAGCCGGGCCTGGTTCGCGAGCACCGGCAGCCGCACCCGGTAGGCGGTGCCGCCGCGGGCGCCGCGCTCGGCGGTGATCTCGCCCCCGAGCGCGCCGGTGAGCCCGTGGCAGACCGCCAGGCCGAGGCCGCTCGACTCGCCGCCGCTCCACGCGTCGTAGAACGGGTCGAAGACGTGGGCGAGCGCCTCGGGATCGAGCGACGGGCCGTCGTCCTGCACCTCCACCACCGCCGTCTCGCCCTGCCGCCGCGCGGTGAGCCGCACCTCGCCGCGCTCGCCGGGGGGGATGGCGCGCGCCGCGTGGAGGAGCAGGTGGGCGAAGAGCTGCCCCAGCCGCGACGGCGCCGCCGGCACCCACAGCGGCTCGCGCGGCAGCTCGACCGAGAGCCGGCCGCGGGCGCGCACCTCGGGCGCGACCAGCCGCTCGACGTGCTGGAGCACCAGGACGAGGTCGGCCGCGGCCGGGCCGCCCGTTCGCTCCTGGGCGAAGTCCTGCAGGTCGCGGACGGTGCGCGCGACGCGCTGGCTCGCCTCCTCCGCCTCCTGCAGCGCGGTGACGAGCTCCTCCGGCGCGGGCGCGGCGGAGCCGTCGCCGCCGCCGGCGAGCGCGGCGGCGAGGTGCTCGCGCACCCAGCCGATGTTGGTGAGCGCGATGGCGAGCGGGTTGTTCACCTCGTGCGCCACGCCGCCGGCGAGGCGGCCTACCGCGGCCAGCCGGTCCGTGACCCCGAGGTGCGTGCGGGCCACCTCGAGCTGCCGCACCGAGCGCGCCAGCTCGGCGCCGCGCCGCTCCAGCTCCTCGGTGCGGGCCGCCACCGTCGAGCGCAGCTCGTCGCGCAGCGCCGACTCGGCCCGCAGGGCGCCGCCGATGGCGCGCCCCATCGTGGCGACGTAGGCGGCGAGGAGCGCCGCGGCCACCGCCAGCTCCCAGCCGCGGCCGCGCGCCGCCGCGGCGCCGGTGAGCGCCGCCAGCGCGAGCGCGCCGCAGAACCTCAGCGCCGCGGAGCGCCTCACCGCTTCGCCTCCGCGCCCGCCGGGTCCGCCGCGGCCACCTGCCCGCCCCCGCGCCCGTGCGCGGTGGCGGCGCCGGCCGCCGCCGCGGCGCGGAGCTCGGCGAGCGTGCTCCGGCCATCCGGCGCGGCCGCGGCGACGCCCGCGCTGAGCGAGAGCTGGGGCCCGCCGGCCGAGATGCGCGCGAGGAGCCGCCCCGCCACCAGGGTGGCGGCGGCGAGGTCGGTCTGCGGCAGGAGCAGGAGCACCCGGTCGCCCTCGATGGACCCCACCAGGTCGGTGGAGCGCACGCACCGCCGGAGCAGGCCCACCAGCGCGGTGGCGCGCTCGGCCGGGAGCGGCGCGTCCGGCGACACCTCGACCAGCGCCAGCCACTCCCCGTGCCCGCGCGCGAAGTCGAAGGCGAGCCGCAGCGCGCCGTCGAGCGCCGCGCCGCGCTCGACCCGGGCGGCCGCCTCGCGGGCGGCGGGGGCGAGGCCGAGCGCGGCCGGCAGCCGGCGCGCCTCGGCCAGCACGGCCTCGACCCGGGCCGGCTCGAGGAGGTCGATGTCGAAGTCGCTGGCCGTCTCCGGGATGAGCAGCGCCATCCGGCCGAGCACCGCCTCGAGGTCCACCTCGGCGAAGCCGAGCCGCGCGCGGGCGGCCTCGAGCGCGGGGCGCAGCGCGGCCTCGCCGGGCGCGACCCACACGTCGGCGAGGTGGCCGGAGAGCGCGACGCAGCGGAGCAGGCCCTCCTCGGCCGGCGCCGCGCCCGGCGGCGGACCGGCGTGGCTCCCGGCGACCGCGCGCCGCAGCGCGTCCGGCAGGCGCCAGGCGCCGGCGAGCAGCGCGCCGACCGCGGCGTGGTCCGTCCCGAAGGCGTCGCGCTCGAGCCGCGCCTGCGCCTCGTGGTCGCCCGCCGCCCGCGCGCAGACCGCGCCGTACTCGGCCGGGAACACCTCGGCCAGCGCCAGCATGCCGAGGTCCTGCAGCAGCGCCGCCAGGAACGCCTCCTCCGGATCGGCGGCGCCCGCGCTGCCCTCCGCCAGGGTACGGCTCGCCAGCGCCGCGAACACCGCGCGGCGCCAGAGGGCGCTCCGGTCGAGGCCGCGGTCGTCGCGACGCCGGCCGCGCACCAGCGAGAAGGAGAGCGCGATGGCGACGACCGCGTCCGAGCCGAGGATGGGCACCGCCCGCGTGAGCGTCCCGACCTTGCCGCGCACCGCCAGCGTCGCCGCGTTGGCCGCGCGCAGCACGCGGGCCGCCAGCGCCGGGTCGCTCGAGAGCGCGTCGGTGATCCGCCACAGGTCGATCTCCTCCTCGTGGCACAGGCGCAGCACCTCCAGCGCGACGGCGGGCAGCGAGGGGAGGCGGGGGCAGGAGAGGATGCGGCGCTCCAGCTCGTCCGGCTCGGCGGCGGCGGCGGTGCTCATGGCGTGGCCTCCTGCGAGACCCACCCTGCGTGGATGCCGTGCGGCATGCGGTCAGGCCTCCGCCAGCGCGCGGACGCGCAGCAGCGCCTGCTGCGCGCGCCGGAGCACGTCCTCGACCTGGGCCGCATCGGTGAGCGAGACCTCGAAGACGGAGGTGACCTCGGGGAGCGCCTCGCCGGCGGAGGCGAGCGCCGCGTGGAGGGCGTCCGGCGAGAGGCCGAGCAGCCGCGCGCCCGCGGCGTGGGCGCGGGCCGGCTCCGCGCCGTCGAAGACGTCCGCCATCAGCCCGGAGAGGTGCACGCAGCCGACCGCGTCGACCACCTCGGGGCGCCCGGCGCGGGCCAGGGCGGGGTCGTGCGAGCCGCGGCCGGTCTCGACGACCAGCTCGGGCAGGTCCCAGCGCGCCGCCAGGAACGCCGTGACCTCCGCGTGGTCGGTGCCGAGCGCCTCGCGCTCGAGCTCGACCAGGCGCGCGTGGTCGCCCTCGCTCGCGGCGACGATGAGGCCGTAGTCCTCGGGCACGGCCTCGGCCAGCGCCAGCATGCCGAGGTCCTGCAGGAGCGCGCACAGGAACAGCTCCTCGCGGTCCACGTCCCGCCCGGCGGCGAGGGCGCGGGCGCTGGCGGCGGCCATGAGCGCGCGGCGCCAGTGGCGGTCGTGGTCGAAGCCGTCGCTGACCCCGCGCCGGCGCGACGAGACCAGCGTGAAGCTCAGGGCGAGGGTGAGGACGGAGTTCGTGCCGAGCAGCGTGAGCGCGCGGGAGAGGGTGGTGACCTGGCTGCGCGCCGCCAGCGAGGCGGAGTTCGCCAGGCGCAGGATCTTGGCCGTCAGCGCGGGGTCCTTCTCCAGGACCCCGACCAGCCGGCGCAGATCGACCTCGTCCTCCTGGCAGGTGCGCACGACCTCGAGCGCGACCGCCGGGATGCTCGGCAGCGTCGGACATGCGAGGATGCGTGTCTGCAACGCTGCGTCCATGTGAGCCCCGCCCTCCGGTGACGAGCTGGAGCCGTGCAACGCGCAGACCGCGCCGCGCGGGCGACGGGCGCCGCGCGGCGCCGGGACGGTGCGCGTTCGGTCGCGGGTCTACGCCGCTCCCGCTCGATATCGGGGCCGGCCCGCGGACTGGCGCGGAGCCGCCCCGGGGTGGGCTTTCACCCGGGGCGAGGTCACGGGCGGGGACGGGCGGGGGGGTCACTTCGTCGCGTCGTGGACCTCGGCCTTCACCTTGCGTCCCGCCTTGCGCGCGCCCTTCCTCGTCTTGGCGGCGGCCCCCTTGGCGGCGTCCTCCGCGTTGGCGGCGCGCTCCTCGCCCGAGGACTCCCCCGTGGCGCGCGCCTTCGCGTGGCGCAGGCTGCGCTTCGCGTCGCTCTTCTTCTCGATGGCGGTGTCCTTCGCGTCCTCGTCCGTCGCCGCGGCGGCCGGCGCGGCGAGCGCCAGCGCGAACCCCACCGCCAGCGCCTTCGTGAGCCGTGTCATGCGTCCCCCTCCAGGGCGCGCAGCGCGCCCGGTCGCCGAAAAGGTAAGCACGCGCGATCGCCGCCGGTGCTAAGAGATCCGCTCCCCCGAGCCCGGAGCCGAGATGGCCATCCTCCGCCCCTTCCGCGCGCTGCGCCCGACCCCCGAGAACGCCGTCCGCGTCGCCTCGCCACCGTACGACGTGGTGAGCACGGCCGAGGCGCGCGAGCTGGCGCGCGGCAACGCCGACAGCTTCCTCCGGGTGTCGCGCCCCGAGATCGACCTGCCCCCCGGCACCGACGAGCACGCCCCCGAGGTGTACGCGCAGGCGCGGCGGAACCTCGACGAGCTCGTCGCGCGCGGGGTGCTGCGGCAGGAGCGCGAGCCGCGCCTCTACGTCTACGCGCAGAAGATGGGCACGCACCGGCAGACGGGCCTCGTCGCCTGCGCCTCGGTCGAGGAGTACGTCGCCGACGTCATCAAGAAGCACGAGAAGACGCGCGCCGACAAGGAGGACGACCGCACCCGCCACATCGACGTCCTCGGCGCGCACGACGAGCCGGTGTTCCTCACCTACCTGGCGCGGCAGGAGATCGACCGCGAGGTGGAGGCGGTGAAGCGCGGCGCGCCGGAGTACGACCTCGTGACGCCGGACGGGGTCGAGCACCGGCTGTGGGTGGCGCCGCCCGAGGCGGGGGCGCGGCTCGAGGCGGCCTTCCGCAAGGTGCCGGTGCTCTACGTGGCCGACGGGCACCACCGCTCGGCCGCCGCGGCGCGGGTCCACGCGCAGCGGGTGGGCCAGCCGGGCGAGCACGACGGCTTCCTGGCGGTGGTGTTCCCCCACGACCAGATGCAGATCCTGGCCTACAACCGGCTGGCGCGCGATCCGCAGGGCCGCACCCCCGAGGCGCTGCTCGCCGCGCTGCGCGAGCGCCTGGACCTCGAGCCGGCGCCGCGGCCCGAGCCGGACGGCCCGCTCTCCTTCGGCGTCTACTGCGGCGGCCGGTGGTGGCGGGCGCGCGTCCGCCCCGGCACCTACGACGCCCGGGACCCGGTGGCGTCGCTCGACTGCTCCATCGCCCAGGACCAGATCCTGGGGCCCATCTTCGGCATCACCGACCCGCGGCGCGACACGAACGTGGACTTCGTGGGCGGCATCCGCGGGGCGAAGGAGCTCGAGAAGCGGGTCGCCGCCGAGGGCTGGTCGCTCGCGCTGCACCTCTTCCCGACCCGCATCGAGCAGCTCATGGCGGTCTCGGACGCGGGCCTGCTCATGCCGCCGAAGAGCACCTGGTTCGAGCCCAAGCTGCGCTCGGGGCTGTTCGCGCACCCGTTCTAGGGCGCTTCGCCCGGGAGGGTGAACTCCCAGGCGCACCACACGTCGTCGGCGTGAGCGTCGGGCGGACACGCGAGGCAGCGCGTGCGGATCCGCGCGTCCACGGTCTTCGCAAACTCGGCGTACTCCACGAGCCCGACGCTCTTGCAGGGGAAGTCGGGGAGCCCCTTCCTCTTCCGCGCCGACTGGACCCGGCAGTCGCGCATGGCGAACACGGCCCGCTCGGCGGTGGCCTCGATCACCTCCTGCGTGTTGAGCCGCGCGTACAGGCGGTGCTTCAGGCACTCCAGCAGCGCGGGGATGCCGCCGCCGGGCTGCATCCCCAGGCGGTCCATGATCCGCCTCGCCTCGACCACCGTGAACCGCTCCCACGCGGCCCGGTCGGCCGCGATCGCGGCCTCCATCCCGTGGGCGGCCTCGACCGCCTGGAACCACAGCCCGTCGTGCGCGAGCCAGTTCTTCGCGTCGTCGAGGACGATCCGGACGAGCTCCTCCTTGTCGAGCGCTCGCAGGAGCTCGGCGCGGTCATCCGGGCTGGTGGCCTTGGTCATGGTCGCTCCGTCGGGTGGTCAGTGGCGGGCCGGGCGAGGGTGAGAGCCGGCCATTCGACGGAGAGGGTCGCACGCGAACGGCCGACGGCGAAGCAGTTCCGCCTCCTCGCCGGGGCCCTGAGCCGTCGCCTCCCCCCTTTGCGGGTGCGACGGCCCGGAGGCGATGGGGTCTCACCCGAGCCGGGGCCTGGCGTGCGCTCGCCCGGCGTGTCTAGAACGCGCTCATGGTGAAAAACCTCGCCGGGGAGTTCCGCGACTTCCTCCTCAAGCAGAACGCCCTCGCCCTCGCGGTCGGCGTCGTGATCGGCGCCGCGTTCGGGCGGATCGTGTCGGGCCTGGTGGACGACTTCATCATGCCCATCGTCGGGCTCGTCTCCCCGGGCGGCGACTGGCGGCAGGTGAAGCTGGGGCCGTTCCTGGTGGGCGACTTCGCCGGGCGGCTGCTCGACTTCGTCATCGTGGCGGCGGTCGTGTTCGCGATCGTGAAGGCGTTCCTGCGCGAGGCGAAGCCTGCGCCGGCCCCGACGCAGACCTGCCCGCAGTGCCTCGAGGTGCTGCCCGCGGCGGCGACGCGTTGCCGCGCCTGCGCGCAGCCGGTCGCGGGCGGGCCGACGGCCCTCGCGCGCTGAAGGGCGCGTCAGCCCTCCGCGGCCACGCGCGCGGCCGGGTTGGGCGACGGCTCGGCCACCTTCCGCAGCGTGTTGCGGTCGGTGTGGTGGAACGGCTCGGCCCTTCCGGCGACCTGCAGCACGGTGTCGAGCTCGTAGGTGAGCGTCCCGTCGTCGTTCACGGCGAGCGTCGCCGTGTACGCCAGCGTCCGGAACGCCTCGTCGAGGAAGGGGCCGGAGCAGATGCCGAACGTGCGCGAGCCGAGTTCGGCGCGGACGGTGAAGCGCCGCGCGTCAGGCTCGGCCCGCCCGCCCGCCAGTGCGACCTGTCCGCGGGGGATGGTGAGCGACTGCATGACGGTGTTCGTGGCCGGCTCCCACAACCAGTAGCCGACTTGGTCGTGGAACGTGACCGCCTCCCCTGGCTTCCGGATGTGGAGGTGGTAGCGGAGCCCGTAGAGCAGCTGGGGGCCGTTGGGCTGAGGGTCGATGGGCTGGAGCTCCATCCGCTCCAGGTAAGCGTCGTCGGCGCTGCCCTCGCGGACGGGGTGCGTGTCGAGGCCGGCGCCCTCCCAGACCCCCGCCAGCGCCGCGAGCGGGCCGAGGTGGCGGAGGGTCACCGGATCCATCTCGGGCTCGGTGAAGATGTCGCGGTCGGGCGAGCTCATGCCGTCAGTATAGGCGCGGGGCGATGGCCCGGGCCGCCCCGGTGAGGTTGCGGGCCGTCCCCCCGGCGCCTAACTCACCCGCGTGATCCGCTTCGGCCCCGCGGGCTGGGACTACCCCGACTGGAAGGGCATAGTCTACCCGAAGCCGGCGCCGCGCGGCTTCGACCCGCTCGCGCACCTCGCCCGGTTCTTCGACGCGGTCGAGGTGAACTCCACCTTCTACCGTCCGCAGCGCCCGGAGGTGGCGCGCGCCTGGTGCGAGCGCGTGGTGGACCGCCCGCGCTTCCGGTTCACCGCCAAGCTGTGGCAGCGGCTCACCCACGAGCGCGAGGCCTACGGGGCCGAGGAGGTGCGCCAGGCGCGCGCCGCCCTCGACGCGCTGGCGGCGGAGCGGCGGCTCGGCGCGGTGCTGGCGCAGTTCCCCTGGTCCTTCCGGCGCGACGCAGCGGCGCTGGAGTGGCTGCGCGACCTCGCCCGCGCGCTGGCGGGGCTGCCGCTGGTGGTGGAGGTGCGCCACGCCTCCTGGAACGTCCCCGAGACCTACGCCGAGCTGGCCGAGCGCGGGGTGGGCTTCGTCAACGTCGACCAGCCGCTCTTCCGCAGCTCCCTGCGGCCGAGCGCGGTGGCGACGGCGGCGGTGGGCTACGTCCGCGTGCACGGCCGCAACTACCAGGACTGGTTCCGCGAGGGCGCCGGCCGCGACGCGCGCTACGACTACCTCTACTCGGCCGAGGAGCTGCGGCCCTGGGCGGAGCGGACGCGCGCGCTGGCCGAGGCGCCCGGCGTCGAGGACGTCTACGTGGTGACGAACAACCACTTCCGCGGCCAGGCGGTCGCGAACGCCGCCATGCTGGCCTCGCTGGTGGAGGGGCGCCCGGTCGAGGTGCCGCCCGAGCTGGCGGCCCGCTACCGCGAGCCGCTGGCGCCGTTCGCGGCGCCGCCGCCGCCCGCGCAGCCCACGCTGCTGTAGCGGGGCTGGTACCATGGCCGGATGCTCCGCCTCCGCCGCGCCGTGGCCGCCGACGTGCCCGAGATCCTCGCCCTCATCCGCGACCTCGCCGAGTACGAGCGCGAGCCCCACCAGGCCACCGCCACCGCCGAGGACCTGCTGCGCGACGGCTTCTCCGGCGCCCCGCGCTTCTTCGTCGAGCTGGCGGAGTGGGACGGCCAGGTGGCCGGCTTCGCCTTCTGGTTCTTCAACTACTCCACCTGGCAGGGCCGGCCCGGGCTGTACCTGGAGGACCTCTTCGTCCGCCCCGCGTTCCGCGGCCGCGGGCTCGGCAAGGCGCTGCTCGTGCACCTGGCGCGGCTGGCGGTGGCCGAGGGGTGCGGCCGCTTCCAGTGGCAGGTGCTCGACTGGAACACCCCGGCGCTCGAGTTCTACGAGGCGCTCGGGGCGAAGCGGCTCGGCGAGTGGATCACGATGCGCGTCTCGGGCCCCGAGCTCGAGCAGCTGGCGGCCGGCGGCGCGCCCGCCCCGCGCGCGCCCTAGCCGACCTCGTTCTCCAGCACCCCGATCCCGGCGATCGCTATCCGCACCCGGTCGCCGCGGCGCAGGAAGCGCGGCGGGTCGAAGCCGACGCCCACCCCGGCCGGCGTGCCGGTGGCGAGCACGTCGCCGGGCTGCAGGGTGAGGCCGGCCGAGATCGTGGCGAGCAGGGTGGGGACGTCGAACACGAGGTCGCGGGTGTTCCCCTCCTGGCGCAGCTCGCCGTTCACCCAGCAGCGGACCTCGACCCCGGCGGCCGGGTCGAGCTCGTCGGCGGTGACGATCCAGGGGCCCATCGGGCAGAACCCGTCGAGCGACTTCCCCAGGAACCACTGCTTGTGCCGCGCCTGCAGGTCGCGCGCGGTGACGTCGTCCACGATGGTGTAGCCGAAGACGTGGCCGAGGGCGTCCTCGCGCCGGAGGCCGCGCCCGCCGGCGCCGACCACCACCGCCAGCTCCGCCTCGTAGTCCACCTGCTCGCTCACGCCCTCGGGGTAGGGGATGGGCCGGCCGGGGCCGATCACCGTCTCGGGCGCCTTGGTGAAGATCACGGGCGCGGTGGGCACCGCGTCGGCCGCGCCCTTGGCGCTCGAGTCGTAGCCGCTGCGCGTGAACTCGTGCGCGTGGGCGCGGTAGTTCTTGCCGACGCAGAGCACGTTGCGCGGTGGCCGCGGGATGGGCGCCTCCAGCGCGACGCGCGCGAGGTCGAGCCCCGGCCCGCGCGGGGCGAGCCGCTCGCGCAGCCGCGGCCAGGCGCGGATGAGCTGCAGCATGTCCCCCACGGGCTCGCCGGCGAGCTCGTCGGCCGGCCAGATCCGGCCGCCGGAGGGATCGACCACGCCGACCCGGGGTGGCCCGTCCTGGCGGAAGGTGGCGAGCTTCATCGATCCTCCTGGCGGCGCCGCTGCGCGGGCGCCACGATAGCGTGCCGCCGGGCGTGGTGCACCCGCCGTCGCGTTGCGCGCGCCCCCCGGCCCGGTGAGATCGCCGGGCGGAGGGGCGCGCGTGGAGCGAGCGGCGGACGGGGACCGGGGCGCGGGGGGCGTCGCGCCGGCGCTGGAGCTGCGCGCCGCGTGGAAGCGCCACCGCGAGGGCGTCACCGTCGGCCCGGTCTCGCTGGCGGTGGGGGAGGGGACGACGGTGGCGCTGGTGGGGCCGAGCGGCGCCGGCAAGTCGACGCTGCTGCGGATGCTCCTGGGGCTCGCGCGGCCCGACGGCGGCGAGGTCCTCTTCCAGGGGCGGCCCATCGGGCCGGCAGACGACGCGCTGCGCCGCCGCATCGGGTACGTGGTGCAGGGAGGCGGGCTCTTCCCGCACCTCACCGCCCGCGACAACGCCGCCCTGGTGGCGCGCCACCTCGGCTGGCCGCGCGAGCGCGTCGCCGCGCGGGTGCGCGAGCTGGCCGGGCTGGCGCGGCTCGACGACGACGCCCTGGCGCGGTACCCCGGGCAGCTCTCCGGCGGCCAGGCGCAGCGGGTCGGGCTCATGCGCGCGCTCATGCTCGACCCGGCGGTGCTGCTCCTCGACGAGCCGCTCGGCGCGCTCGACCCGCTCACCCGCGCCGACCTGCAGGGCGACCTGGAGGGCGTCTTCGCGGGGCTGCGCAAGACCGTGCTGCTCGTCACCCACGACCTCGCCGAGGCGGTCTTCTTCGCCCGTCACCTCGTGCTGATGCGGGATGGCCGCGTGCTGCAGGAGGGCGCGCTGCCCGAGCTGCTGGCCGCGCCGGCCGACCCGTTCGTCATCCGCTTCCTGCGCGCCCAGCGCGGGCTCTCGCTGCCGGAGCCGCGGTGAGCGCCGGCGCCCTCCTCGTGGCGCTGGCGCTCCTGGCCGCGCCGCCGACCGTGCGCGTCGGCTCCAAGAAGTTCACCGAGTCCGTGCTGCTGGGCGACGTCGCGACCGGGCTCCTCGCCGCGAGCGGCGTGGCCGCCGTCCACCGCAGCGCGCTCGGCGGCACGCGCATCCTCTGGTCGGCGCTGCAGCGCGGCGACGTCGACCTCTACCCCGAGTACACCGGCACCGCCTGGCGGGAGCTGCTCGGGCTGCCCGGCCCGGTGGACGAGGCGGCGCTGCGGCGGGCGCTGGCGGCGCGCGGGGTGGAGCTCACGCGCTCGCTCGGGTTCGAGGACAGCTACGCCATCGCCGTGCGCCGCGACCGGGCGGCCGCGCTCGGCCTGCGCTCGGTCTCCGACCTGGCCCGCCACCCCGAGCTGCGCCTCGCCTTCACCAACGAGTTCCTCGACCGCGGCGACGGCTGGCCGGCGCTGCGCGACCGCTACGCGCTGCCGCAGCGCGCCGTGCGCGGCCTCGACCACGACGTGGCCTACCGCGCGCTGGCCGCCGGCCAGATCGACGCCACCGACGCCTACACCACCGACCCGGAGCTCGAGCAGCGCGACCTGGTCCTGCTCGCCGACGACCGGCACGCGTTCCCGCGGTACGAGGCGGTGTACCTCTACCGGGCCGACCTCGAGGCGCGGGCGCCGGCCGCGGTCGCCGCGCTGCGCCGGCTGGAGGGCCGGCTCCCGCTGGAGCTGATGCGGCGGCTCGACGGGCGCGTCCAGCTCGAGGGCGTCCCCTCGGAGGCGGTGGCGGCGAGCTTCCTGCGAGAGGCGCTCGGCGCCGCGTGGGCGCCCCCGCGGGACGGCCTCACCCGGCGGGTGGCGCGGCGGACCGGCGAGCACCTCACGCTGGTGGGGGTGTCGCTCGCCGCCGCGGTGGTGGTCGCCGTCCCGCTCGGCGTGGCGGCCGCGCGCCGCCGCCGGCTGGGGCGGCTCGTGCTGGGGGCGGTCGGGCTCGTGCAGACCATCCCCTCCCTGGCGCTGCTCGTGTTCATGATCCCGCTCCTCGGCATCGGGGCGCGCCCCGCGGTGGCGGCGCTGTTCCTGTACGGGCTGCTCCCCATCGTCCGGAACACGCACGCGGGCCTCGTGGGTATCCCGCCGGAGCTGCGCGAGTCGGCCGAGGCGCTCGGGCTGCCGCGGCGGGCGAGGCTGGGTCGCGTGGAGCTGCCGCTCGCCCTCCCGGCGATCCTGGCCGGCGTGAAGACCTCGGCGGTGATCGCGGTGGGGACGGCGACCCTGGGCGCGCTCATCGGCGCGGGCGGCTACGGTCAGCCCATCCTGACCGGCCTGCGGCTCGACTCGGTGCCGCTCATCCTGGAGGGCGCCGTGCCGGCCGCGCTGCTCGCGCTCGCGGTGGAGGCCGGCTTCGGCCTCGTCGAGCGGCTGGTCGTCTCGCCGGGGCTCCGCCGCCCGGGGTGATGGCCGTCAGGGGCGCGCCCGTCGCTGCGTGGTAGCTTCGCCCAGGTTCACCGGTAAGCCGTTCACCCGCGAGGCTCCTGGGACCGCATGAACGACGACGGGCGCGCACGTCTGGCGGTGGCGGAGGCCGCGCGCGAGGTCGAGCGCGGCAGGATGGGCCGCCGCCAGTTCCTGACGCTGTGCGCCAGGGCGGGGTTCGCGTTCGGAGCCGCGAGCCCGTTCGCCTGCCGCTCCCGGACCGGCACCGCCCCGGATGCCGGCGCGGTCCGCGCCACCGCCGGCGCCGGCTCGGCGCTGGAGCCCGGGGCGCAGCGCCAGTTCCTCACCGAGGTGGGGCGCTCCTTCGCGGGGACGACTTTGCGCGTCGTCACCGAGGACACCCCGCCCTCGGTCGCCACGCGCGAGATCATGAAGGAGGAGTTCGAGCAGCTCACCGGGATCCACGTCGTGTGGGAGCAGCTCCCGCTCTACCGCGCGCTCGCCACCATCAGCGCGGACACCGCCCGACGGGCGGGCACGCACGACGTCTTCTACCTGGACCAGGGCTGGCTCGGGCGGTTCGTGGACGACACGCTCGACCACCGCGCGCTGCTCGCGCGGACGGACCTCGCCTATCCGGACTACCGGTTCGACGACATCCTCCCGACCCTGGTCGACGGGGTGGCGACGTACCGGGGCCGGCTCATGGGCATCCCGTACGACATCCCCATCTTCATCATGATGTACCGGCGCGACGTGCTCGGGGAGCTCGGGCTCCCGGTGCCGACGACGATGGCGGGGTACCTCGAGACCGTGCGCGCCGTCCACCGCGCCCGGGCCCCGCGCGTCTACGGCACCACCGCGCAGTGGACCCCCGAGATGATCGCGCTCGAGTGCAACATGACGGCGTGGCTGTGGGGCCACGGCGGGTCGATCCTCGGACGGGACGGCCGGCCCGCCATCGCCGACGAGCGCGCCGAGGCGGCCATGGCGTACATGCTGGAGCTCGGGAGGTACATGCCGCCCGGCGTGACGAGCTGGGGGTGGGATGAGGAGGCCGCCTCCTTCGCGGAGGGGGGGGCCGGGCTCTACATCTCCTGGAGCGAGCAGTTCTCGAAGCTCGACGACCCGCGCTGGTCGAAGATCGTCGGGCTCGCCGAGGCCGCCCCCTGCCCGCGCGAGCTCGCGCTCCGGCCGGCCGCCGACTGCAGCTTCGGAGAGACCCCTGGCGTCAGCCACCAGGGTGGGAGCTGCCTCGCGGTGTCGCGCTACAGCCGCCACCCGGAGGCGGCCTGGATCTTCCTGCAGTGGGCCACCAGCCGCGACGTGACCGCGCGCGCCTGCGTGCTGGGCGGCGGGGGAAGCCCCATCCGCCGGAGCAACTACGAGGACCCGCGCGTGCGCGAGAAGGCGGTCGTCGGCGTCGGGACCACCCGGCACTTCGAGGTCACGCGCGACGCCATCGAGCGGCGCATGGGCACGGAGCCGCACTTCCCCGGCTGGGCGACCCTGAGCTTCGACTACTCCATCGAGCTCGGGAAGATGGTGACGCGGCAGCAGAGCATCCGGGCGACCCTCGCCCGCCTGGCGCGGCTCACCGAGCGCGCCGTCGCGGAGGCGCGCTGATGCGGGGGAGCGCCGAGGCGCTGGCCGGCCCCTGGCTCGCGTCCATCCGCGTCCGGCTGCTGCTCGGCTTCCTGGTGGTGACGCTGGCCCCGCTCGCGCTGGTCGTGGACCTCGACCTGCGCGCGCTGGAGAGCGCGGTGACCGCCTCCGCGTACCGCTCGCTCCACGCGTCCGCGTCCCAGACCGCCATCGGCCTGGACGCGTTCGTGTCGTCGAACCTCGGCGTGGTCGCCACCGAGGCGAGGCTGCCCGACCTCGTCGAGTACCTGACGGCGCCCCCGGAGCGCCGGCAGGGCGCCGCGCGCGATCAGGTCCTGCGGGTCCTCGCTTCGCTCACCCACCGCGACCGGACCTTCATCGCCTCCTGCGCGCTCCTCGATCTGCGCGGCCGGGTGGTGGCCGACTCGGCCGACCCGGCCGGCGACGCGCCGGCCGGAGCGCCGTCCGGCGGGGAGTCGTTCCGCGGCGCGCTGGAGACGGGGCTCGCCTACGCCTCCTCGGTCGTGTTCACGGAGGGCGACGCGGCCTACCTCGACTTCAGCGCCCCGGTCGAGAACCGCGCCGCGCAGCCGGTCGGCGTCCTCCGGCTGCGCTTCAGCGCGACGGTCCTGCAGCGCCTCGTCGCCCGGGCGAGCGGGACGCTCGGGCCCGGATCGTTCGCGATGCTGGTGGACGAGAACGGCCTGCGGCTCGCGCACGGCGACACGACCGAGCTCGCCTATCGCCTCGCCACGCCGCTGCCGCCGGCGCGCGTGGCCGCGCTGGCGGCGGAGCACAGGCTCCCGCGCGCGCTGGCGGAGCGCTCGGAGGCGGCGCTCCCGCTGGTGCCCGAGCTGGATGAGGCGGCCGGGCCCGAGCTCCACTTCACCGCGAAGGCGGGCGGCGGGCGGAGCGCCGGCGCCGTCGTGCTGCTGGCGACGCGACCCTGGCGCATCGCGGCCTTCCAGCCCGAGGAGGCGTTCCTCGAGCCGGTGCGCGAGCAGACGCGGCGCTCCCTGACCTTCGCCCTCCCGCTCGCGCTGGCGGCGGCCCTGTTCGCGATGATGTCCGCCTCCCGGCTGGCGGGCCCCATCGCGCGGCTCACCGCCGCGGCGCGGCGGGTGGCCGCGGGCGATCTCGCGGCGCGGGCCGAGGTGCGGACGCGCGACGAGATCGGGAGGCTGGCGGCCACCTTCGACGACATGACCGCCCGCATCCGCGCCCGCGAGGAGGCGCTCGCGGCCGAGACGGAGCGGCTCGCGGTCACCCTCCGCAGCATCGGCGACGGGGTCATCACGACCGACGTGGAGGGCCGGGTCGTGCTCGTCAACGCCGCGGCGGAGCAGCTCACCGGCTGGCGGCAGGACGAGGCGCGAGGGCGCCCCATCGACGAGATCTTCCGCGTGGAGGGGGCGCACGACCCCGCGGCGGGCAGCCTCGTCGCCCGGATCGTCCGGCACGGAGGGAGCGCCGCGCTGCCCGATCGCGCGGTCCTGCTGGCCCGCGACGGCACGCGGCGCGCGGTGGCGGACAGCGCGGCGCCCATCCGCGACCAGGCCGGGGGCGTGATCGGCGCGGTGCTCGTCTTCCGCGACGTCACCGAGAAGCAGAAGCTGGAGGCGGAGCTCGCCAAGATGGAGAAGCTCGAGTCGCTCGGGCTGCTGGCGGGCGGCATCGCCCACGACCTCAACAACATCCTGGCCGCCATCGTCGGCAACGTCTCCGTCATGAAGCTCGACGGAGCCCCGACCCGCTTCCGCGAGGAGGTGGACGAGATCGAGGCCGCCGCGATGCGCGCGGCCGCGCTGTCGAAGCAGCTGCTCACGTTCTCGCGGGGCGGCGCGCCGGTGAAGCAGTCCGCCTCGATCGCGGAGATCATCGAGACCTCGGCGCGCTTCGTGCTGCACGGCTCGAGCGTGCGGTGCGAGCTCGCGCTGCCGCCGGACCTCCCGGCGGTGGAGGTGGATCCCGGCCAGATGGACCAGGTGGTCCACAACCTCATCCTCAACGCCGTGCAGGCCATGCCGGGCGGCGGCACGGTCGCGATCGGCGCGGCCGAGCTGGACGTCGCGGCCGGGGCGCGCCCGCCCCTCGAGCCCGGGCGCTACGTCGAGTTCACCGTCCGCGACACGGGCGTGGGCGTCCCTCCGGAGCACCTCGGCAAGATCTTCGATCCCTACTTCACGACCAAGGCCAGCGGCACCGGCCTCGGGCTGGCGACGGTCTACTCGATCGTGAAGCGGCACGGGGGGCACGTCACGGCGGAGTCGGCGCCGGGCGCCGGGGCGACCTTCCACGTCTTCGTGCCGGCGGCGTCGGGGGCCGCCCCGGCGGGGCCCGCGCCGGGCTCGCCGCGCCAGGGCCGCGGGCGGGTGCTGGTGGTGGACGACGAGGAGTCGGTGCGGCGGATCGCGCTGCGGATGCTGCGCCACCTCGGCTACGAGCCGGCGGCCGCCGGCGACGGCGCGGAGGCGCTCAGGCTCTACACGAGCGCGCTCCGGTCGGGCGAGCGCTTCGCGGCGGTGGTGATGGATCTCACGCTCCCCGGCGGGCTCGGCGGCCAGGAGACGCTCCGGCAGCTCCTCGCGCTCGACCCGGGCGTCCGCGCGGTGGTGTCGAGCGGTTACTCGAGCGATCCGGTGATGAGCGACTACCGCCGGCACGGCTTCCGCGGCGTGGTCGCGAAGCCCTACACCGCCGAGCAGCTCGCGGAGGCGCTGCACCAGGCCCTCGCCGGCGCCTGACGCCCGCCCGGCCGCCGGCTCAGGCGTCCAGCAGGCTCCGGACTCGCCCGAGGAGCGTGGCCGCGGTGAACGGCTTGGGCAAGAACTCGATCCCGCGGTCGAGCACGCACCCGTGGTCGATGAGCTCGCGGGTGTAGCCCGACACGAAGAGGACGCGCCGCACGCCGTGGTGGGCGCGCAGCGCCTCGGCCAGCGCGCGGCCGTCGACGTCGGGCATGACGACGTCGGTGACGACCAGGTCGATCCGGCCCTGCGCCCGCGCCGCGGCCTCGAGCGCGGCCCCGGCGCTGCCCTCGACCAGCACCCGGTAGCCGCCCGCGCGCAGCGCCCGCGCCGTGACCTCGCGCACCTGCGCGTCGTCCTCCACCACCAGGATCGTCTCGGAGCCGCGCACCCCCGCCGCGCCCGGCGAGGCCGCCGGAGCAGCCGCCGGCGCGGCGGCGGCGGCGGCGGCGCGCGCGCGCGGAAACCAGAGCTCGAAGGTGGTACCGAGCCCGGGCTCGCTCTCGACGCGGATCGCGCCGCCGCTCTGCTCCACGATGCCGTAGACCGTGGCGAGCCCGAGCCCCGTCCCCTGGCCCTGCCGCTTGGTGGTGAAGAAGGGCTCGAACAGGTGCGCCTTCACCTCGGCGGTCATCCCGTGCCCGGCGTCGCGCACGGAGAGGCGGACCCACTCGCCGGGCGCCAGGGCGGGCTCGCCGGCCCCGCCTCCCGGCGCGACGGTGACGTTCGCGGTCGCGAGGGAGAGCTGGCCGCCGTCCGGCATCGCGTCGCGGGCGTTCACCGCCAGGTTCAGGATCACCTGCTCCATCTGCGCCGCGTCGCAGAGGACCGTCCACGGCGCCGGCTCGAGCGCCACGTGCAGCTCGACCTGCTCGCCGAGGACGCGCCGCAGCAGCCGCTCGCTGCCGCGCACCACCGCGTTGAGGTCGAGCGGCGCGGGGGCGATGACCTGCTTGCGCGCGAAGGTGAGCAGCTGGCGGGTGAGGTCGCGCGCCCGCTCGCCCGCGGCGTGGATCTCGGCCACGTCCTCCGGATCGGGCGGCTGGCCGTGGGAGAGGTCGCGCCGGAGCGCCTCGCTGCAGCTCAGGATGACGGTGAGGAGGTTGTTGAAGTCGTGCGCGACGCCGCCCGCCAGCCGCCCGACGCTCTCGAGCTTCTGGGACTGGCGGAGCCGCTCCTTCTCGGCGGCGAGCTGCTCCAGCGCCTCCGCGCGCTGCCGCTCGGCCTCGACGCGCCGCGCCCGTTCCTGGAGCGCGTGCACGCCGTAGGCGAGGTCGTCGGCGAGCTGGGAGAGGAACTGGATCTCCGCCTCGTCGAAGGCGCGCGCCTCCCCCGAGTACATCGTGAGGACCCCCAGCCGCTCGCCCTCCCAGACGAGCGGCAGGGCCGACGAGCAGCGGAGCCCGTGGCGCAGGGCCGACTCGCGCCAGGGCGCGAGGGCCGGGTCGGCGACGAAGTCGACCCCGACCACCGGCCGCAGGGTCCGCAGCGCCGTGCCGGTGGGCCCGCGGCCGCGCTCGACGTCGGCCCACACCACGTCGACGGTGGCCAGGTAGTCGCCCGCGTCGCCCGCGCTGGCGACGGGGACGACGGACCTGCGCTCGTCCTCCTGGGGAGCGCCCACCCAGCACATCGGGTAGCCGCCGGTCTCCACGATGACGCGACAGACCTCGGCGTACAGCGCCTCCTCGGTCTCGGCGCGGAGCATCGCCTCGGTGCAGCGCGTCAGCATGAGGAGCGCGCGGTGCTTGCGGCGGAGCGCCTCTTCGGCCAGCTTCCGCCCCGTCACCACCTCGCTCAGCAGCACGAGGCCGCCGATCTCGCCGGCGGCGTCGTACCAGGGGCGGATCTCCCACTTGACCCAGTCGAGCCGGCCGTCGGCACGCACGAAGGGGTCCTCGTCGCACGACTCGACGGCGCCCGCCAGGCAGCGGCGATGGACCTCCTTCCAGCGCTCCGGGAGCTCGGGGAACACCTCGTAGTGGGAGCGGCCGAGCACGTCCTCGCCGCGGAGCCGGTACGCCTCCTGCCAGCGGCGGCTGACCGCGAGGTAGCGCATGTGACGGTCGAAGATGGCGATGGCGCCCGGCGTGCTCTCGACGACGAGCCGGAGGAGCGCCTCGGCGTCGCGCCGCAGCACGGGAGCAGCCTCGGGCGGCCCGGGCACCTGCAGCGTGGCTCGCTCTCCCTGGTGCGCCATGGGCCCCCCGGCCGCGGGCCGCCCAGCGCGGCGCCGCACCTCAAAGGTAGCACGTGGCATCGTCGGGGCGCGCACTGGGCGCGAGCGGCCGGGCGAGCGCGAGCGTGTCGGGGATCCAAGGGCTACCGCTCGGAGCTCCAGCCCGGCGGCGGCTGGGCGAAGCCGCCGCTGCGGCGGAACGGCTCGGCCTCCTCGCGCAGCCGCGCCTCCTCGCGCCGGGTCCAACGGCCGTCGAGCTCGACCCCGGCCGCGAGGAGCCCCACGCGATCGTCGTAGCGCACGGAGAGCATGGTCGCGGGACGCGACGAGGCGCGCTCGAACGCGACGAGCTGCACGGGCGAGTCGCGCTCCTCTCCGAAGGCCGTGCCGAGCCCGGGCCGGCGCGCGCTCCGCTCGCCGGGGGCTGCGGAGGCTCCTGCGTCGCTCCCGGCGCCGCGGGGGGCCGGCGCCAGCCCGGGGCGCGACTCCAGCTCCCGCAGCGGTCGAGCCAGCCGCGGCGGGCGCTCGCGCTCGATGAACACGGCCACGCCGATGACGCCCACGTCGCGCGCATCGCCCATGAGCGCGGCATAGGAACGCGGCACGCTGCTGAACCGGAAGGCGGCCACGGTCGCCCGCGACAGGCGGAACCCGTCGAGCGTGACCTCGGCGCCGGCGTCGATGAGGTACCCGCGCTTCTCCCAGCCGGCGGGGCCGCCGTCGACGACGTCGCGGCCGTCCACCGAGACCACCGCCTCCACGCGGCGAGGCCCGCCGTTGCGCACCCGGAGCAGGTAGCGCTCGCCGAGCGCGCCGAGGACGTAGGTCCGGCCGCCCTGGGAGAACGCCGGCAGCGGGCGTCCGCCGGCGTCGAGGACCTCCAGCCGGAAGGGCCCGGAGCGCGCGGCGGGCGCGCGCGCCAGGCCGGCGGTGGGGGTGAGCCAGGTGAGCGCGGCGAGCGCGGCGGCGACGGTCATGGGATGCATGCGTGGTTCCTCCTCCTCGCTCGAACGCACGGGCCCGCCGGCGGATCTGCCGCCCCGCGCAGGGCCGAGCTAAGATGGCGTAGATCCTCCTCCGCGCTGGCGCGTTCCAGGACCAGCGGGGAAGGACCGGGACGACAGGTGCCACAGGACACCGACGAGGCGCTCGTGCTGCGTTATCAGCGAGGCGACGTCGCGGCGTTCGAGGCGCTGGTGGACCGGCACCGCGCCGGCGTGTACCGGTTCCTCGCCCGGTTCGTCCGCGACCGCGCGCGGGCGGAGGACCTCACGCAGGAGTGCTGGATGCGCTTCCTCGGAGCGGCGCCGCGCTGGGAGGAGCGCGCGAGGTTCAGGACCTGGCTCTACGCGGTGGCGCGGAACCTCGCCGCCGACGAGGCCCGTCGCATGACGCACCGCCGCCACGCCTCCCTCGACGACGCCCGCGGGGACCGATCCTTCGCGGACCTCCCCGCGCCCGGGCGGTCGCCGGAGGAAGCCGCGCTCGACCTGCTCCTGCAGCCGGCGCTGGAGCGGGCGATCGCCGAGCTCCCGGCGGAGCAGCGGGAGGTGTTCCTGCTGCGGGAGTACGAAGGGGTCGGCTTCGCCGAGATCGCCGAGATCACGGGGGCCCCCGTGCCGACCGTGAAGAGCCGGATGCGCTACGCGCTGGAGGGGCTCCGGCGGACGCTGGCCGCGATGGGCGTCACCGCGGGGGGCGAGCCGGCGCTGGAGGGCACGGCGCCGTGAACCACGACCAGGCCCAGCCGCTCCTGCTCGACGTGGCGTACGGCGAGCTCACGCCCGGCGAGGCGCGCGAGGTGGAGCTGCACGCCGCCGGGTGCCCGCGCTGCGCCGCCGAGCTGGCGGAGCTGCTCGCGGCGCGGCGGCTGGCCGCCCGGCTCGCCCCCGAGCCCGTCCCGGCGCGCGGCCGGGCCGAGCTCGTGGCGGCGGCGCGCCGCGCGGTCGCGCCGGTCGGGCGGCCGGCGCGAGCGCGCGCCTATGCCCTCGCGGCTTCCGTGGCGGTGGTCGCGCTGGCGGTGGGGGTGACGCTGCGGTGGAGCGGCCAGCGTCCGGCCTGGCCGGGCGGCGATGCGATTCCCGAGCAGGGCGACCTGGTGCCGATGGAGGACGTCGCTCCGCGCGTCGCCCCGGGGCCGCCCGCGCCCGTGCCCGGTCCCGCGCCGGCGCCGAGCCTCGCGCCGGGGCCGGCCGCTGCGCGGCCGCCGGCTGCGAAGCGGCTGCCGGGCCCCGCGGCCGCCGCGCGGCCGAGGGCTTCCCAGCAGGATCTCGCCAGGGCGGAGCGCGGCGCCGCGCCTGCTGCGGCACCGGCTCCGGCCGCGCGCCCCCCCGTGCCGGCCTTCGCCGCCGCGCCGGAGCGCGCGGCGGCGCTGCGCGCCCCGGAGGCCGCGCGCCGCGCTGCACCGGCGGAGGCCGAGGTCGAGGCCCACGCCGCTGGCGCGTCGCCGGCGGTCGCCGAAGACGTCGAGCGCCGCGCCGCGGCTGGCGAGCTCCGTGAGGAGAGGCGGCGGCTCACCTGCGATGGGAGAACGCTGGAGCGGGTGGCGCTGCTCGACGGCGAGCGGGTGGTGAAGCTGACCGTCCGTTTCGAAGACGGAGCCGTGGAAGTGGGCTGGTACGACGGCGCGGGCGCGCTGCGGGCGGTGCGGCCCTCCGGCGCCCTGCCGTCCCGGGCCCCCGCCGCGGACGCGCTGTCGCGCTGCGCGTGGTGACCTGGGGGGGCGCGCTCAGGGGAAGAACGCGAGGCCGAGGCTGATGCCGAGGCTCGCGTTCGGGCCGGGGAACGAGAATCCGGTGCTGCTCGACAGGTGCTCAGCGCTTCGCAGGTGCGCTTCCCCGTCGGGATAGAGGAGGAGGCCCCCGGTGACGAGGCCGTCGACCGCGCGGTAGAGCGCGAACTGCAGGTAGCCGCCGACGGCGAGCCCGTGGCCCAGCGCCGAGCTGTAGCGGTAGCCCATCTGAGCGCCGAGGTGCGTCGTCGTCCGGAGGCTCAGGAGGCGGACGTAGAGATCCGGGGACACCTGGAGCGTGCTGTAGAAGTGGAGGTCCGAGGAGCCGGTGCTGACGAGCAGGAGCGGCGTCCAGCCCACCGCGGCGCGCACGCCGACGTCCGGCGTGCCGACCTGCAGCCCGGCGCCGAAGCCGGCGAACGGGCCGGCCTGGAGCGTGAGCCCGAGGATTCGCTGGGAGTCCCCCGGGCCGGCGTCGACGATCGCGGGGGAAGGGGGCAGCCCGCCCGCGGGCACGGACGCCGCGAGCTCGTCCGCCCGCGCGAGGCGATGCGCGCCCGCGGCGAGGACGAGGGCGACGGCTCCGACGGTTCTCGCGAGGCTCTTCACCTGTCCGTTCCAGCGCATGGAGCTCCTCCTCCCGCGGCCCCGGAGGCCATCGTGCGCGCACCGTACACGAGCGGTGCGACCGAGCTCTTGATGAAGGACAACGGCGTCGCCGTTGCAGCTTCGGCGCCTCGTGCATCACCTTTCAGGCACGGGAGAACGACCATGAACGTCAGATACGTACTGCCCTGCGCAGGGCTGCTCGCCATCGGAGCCTGCGCGAGCACGTCGAAACAAGCGAGCGAGAGCCCCAACCCCACGACGCGAGAGGTCGCGTCCTCTCAGCAGGCCTCCGAGCAGGCCCTGAAGCGGGCGGCGGAGTCGCAGAAGGCCGCGACGGAGCAGTCGCAGAAGTCCGCCGAGGCGCAGGCGCGCGTCCGCAACGACCAGGAGAAGCTGCGCCAGGACCAGGAGACGGCGCGGCAGGAGCAGGCGAAGGCCGAGCAGCTCCAGCTCCAGGCGAACCAGGAGAGCAAGCAGGCGACGCAGCAGGCGCAGCAGCAGCAGCAGCGGGCCGCGAGCGCGCTGTCCCAGCAGACCCAGGACGTCTCCAAGGGGCAGCAGGTGGCGGCGGGGCTCGTCACCCAGGTCAGGCCGGACGAGGTGGTCGTGCAGCCTCCCAGCGGGCAGGCGATGCGGATCCGGATCAACGACTCGACGCAGGTGAAGATCCACGGCCGGACCAGCACGGCGGACCAGATCCAGGAAGGCCAGCAAGCTCGCGTGGCCTACGAGCCTTCGGTGAACGGGCCGACGGCCGTCACCATCAGCGTGAGCAAGGCAGGAGCGACGGGAGACTCGAGCACCGGGAGCAGCGGGAGCACCGGTACGGGCTCGAGCAGCAGCGGGTCCTCCGGCACCTCGCAGCCGCCGCCGGAGCAGACGCCTTCGCAGGGGGGCGGCAGGACCCCGGGCTACTAGCGCGGGCGGCTGGCGGAAGGGCCCCGGAGCGCGCGGAGGGCCGAGCGCTCCAGGGCCCTTTGACTTGGGCTAGCGCGCCTCGGCGCGCAGCGCGGCCTTCACCGCCTCGGTGACCTGCCGCGTGTTCGCCTTCCCTCCGAGATCGGGCGTGTGGAGGGAGGCGTCCCCCGTGGCGCTGCGCGTTCGACTTGGTCACCACCGTCAGGAGCTTCCGCGGCCGTGAGCGGGCGAGCGCGAAGGCGAAGCGCATGATCCGGGTGACCCCGGCGCGGGTGAGGAGCTGGCCGGCGAGCCGTTCATCGTCCCCGAGCGGCGGTCCCGACCCCACAGCCACGACCTGACGATGAAGCTCTTCGCCGAGGCCGGGCTCACCGCCCGCGTCGCGCAGGTGGCCGAGGAGAAGCACACCATCGTGAACCTGGTGGCGGCCGGGATCGGCCTCGCCATCGTGCCCCGCTGGACCTCGCGGATGATGACCCAGGGCGTGCGCTACGTGATGCTCGAGGACGCCGGCCGGAAGAACCGGCTGCCCCTCGCCGCCGCCTGGGCGAAGGACGTCCGCGACCCGCTCCGCGACGAGCTGCTCGAGACCCTGCGCGGCGGGCTGCCGAGGTTCGCGAAGCAGGCCTGAGCGGGACGCGCCGCGGACGGGCCAGGAGGATAGGGGTCAGCCATGCCGGACTTCGCCGACGTCGAGTGGCTCGCCCGGACCGAGTCGGTCCAGGTGCGGGTGAACACCCTGGGGCCGCACCAGGGCACGCCCTGGCACTTCCACACCGCGGTCACCGACCACGTGTTCTGCCTGGAGCCCGGCCTCGAGGTCGGCCTGCGCGATCCCGGCGGCGTCGTCGCGCTGGCGCCCGGCGAGCGGCAGGACATCGCGCCAGGGCGGGTGCACCGCGTCGTGAACACGACGGACAGGCCGCTGCGATACCTGCTGATCCAGGCCGGAGGGGCTTACGACTTCAAAGAGGTCGAGTGAGTGAGCTGGGGGCGTACCGAGATCACGAGGCGAGGAGCCAGCGCCACGTGGCGCTGGCCCCCCGTCGGTGGACCTCAGGACCCTAGTGCCCGGCGAGGCGCTCGGGCTTCGCGGGCAAGAACGCCGCGTCGAAGATGTCCGAGGTCTTGGGCGTCGCGGCGAGACCGAAGGAGGAGACGACCTCGTCGATCGCCGCCTTGAGCCGCGCCTCGCGGACCGCTCCCAGGCCGTCGGCCCGCACGTCGGGGGTGAGGACGCTCTGCTTCAGCGCGATCCCGAGGCGCTTCTGCTCGAGCTCCTCGTCGAGCGAGGGATCGGCCGCCTTGACGGCCTTGATGCCCGCGGCCGGATCGGCGACGACCGCCTTGATCGACCGGTTCAGCGCCCGGAGGAAGGCCTTCACCTGCTCCGGGTGGGCGGCGGCGAACCTGGGGCTGACGATGACCGCGTTCCCGTACAGCTTGACGCCGAAGTCGGAGTAGTTGAACACCACGAGCTCGCTGGCGGGGACGCCGGCGTGCCCCAGGTTGAGCAGGCTGGTGAAGGCGAACCCGGAGATCGCGTCGACCTGGCCCTTGACCAGCATCGGCTCGCGGAGCGGCGCGTCCATGCTGATCCAGCTGACGCCGTCCTTGGGGACCTTCGCGTGCTGGGCGAACGCCGGCCAGGTCTTGCGCGCGGCGTCGAAGCCCGGCGCTCCGAGCTTGCGGCCGGCGAGGTCGGCGGGCTTCGCGATCCCGGACTTCTTGAGGGCGATGATGGCGTAGGGCGCATGGTTGTAGACCATGTAGACCCCCTTCATCGCCTGCCCGGGGTTCTTGACGTCGTAGTCGATGAGCGCGTTCAGGTCGGCGACGCCGAGGTCGTACGCGCCGCTGGCCACGCGGTTGACCGCTCCGGCCGAGCCGTTGCCAGGGTCGATCGTCACGTCCAGTCCCTCGGCCGCGAAGTAGCCCGCTCGGCTGGCGAGCAGGAACAGCGCGGCGGGCCCCTCGAACTTCCAGTCGAGGGTGAGGCGAACCTTGACCGGTTCGGCGGCGCGCGCCGTGGTGCCGGCCGCAAGGAGGGTGAGCGACAGGCAAGCAGCGGCGAGGGTTCTCGAACGACACGTCATGATGGGTCTCCCTGGGTCAGCCCTGCGTTCTTCGAGGAACTACGAGATCGTGGGCGTCGCCGGCCCGTCACCGGCCCGTCATCGGCCTCGCCCTCGAGGCGGAAGCTCCCGATCATCGCCGAGAGCTGCTGGGCGTGGCCGCTCAGCTCGGCCGCAGCGGAGGACGACTCCTCGGAGCTGGCCGCGTTCTGCTGCGTGACGTGCCCCATCTGCGCGACGGCCCTGTTCACCTGCTCGATGCCGGCCGCCTGCTCCTTCACCGACGCCGCGATCTCCACCACGATGTCGGTCACCTTCGACACCGTGCCGCCGATGACCGCGAGCGTCTCGCCCACGTGCCGCGCGGTCGTCTCGCCCTCGATCGCCTCCCGCACCGACTGGCGGATGAGGCCCTCGGTCCGCGTCGCCGCCTCCTTCGAGCGCAGCGCGAGCGAGCGAACCTCCTCGGCCACGACCGCGAAGCCGCGGCCGGCCTCGCCGGCGCGCGCCGCCTCCACCGCGGCGTTGAGCGCGAGCAGGTTGGTCTGAAAGGCGATCTCGTTGATGTCCTTGATGATCTGCGAGGTGCCCTCCGCCGAGGCCTTGATCTTCGCCATGGCGCCGGTCATCTGCGTCAGGGCCGCGGTCCCCTCGGTCGCGGCGGACTTCGCCTTCTGAGCGAGCCCATCCGCCTGCGACGCGTTCTCGGCCGACAGCCTGGTCATGGTGGACATCGACTCGAGACTCGAGGAGGTCTCCTCGATCGCGGACGCCTGCTCGGAGGCGCCGCTCGCCACGGCCTGGCTCGACGACGCGATCTGCCCGGCGGCGGCGGACACCTGGCTCGCCGCCTGCGCCACCTGCGCCAGCGACGCGTGCAGCGCCTCCGCCGTCGCGTTGAGCGCGACCTTGATGCGCGCGTGGTCGCCCTGGTACTCGCCGACGGCGCGCGCCCGGAGGTCGCGCTGGGCGAGCCGATCGAGCACCTGCGCCGCCTCGTCGATCGGCCTGATCACCGCGTCCAGCGTGGCGTTCACGCCTTCGATGATCTTCCGGAAGTCACCGTGGTGCCTCGACTCGTCCGCCCGGGTCCGGAGCTGGCCCGCGAGGGCGGCCGTCACCAGCGCGTCGGCGTCGCTGACGAGCGCCTTCACCGCGTCCACGCAGGTGTTCAGGTTGTCCTTGATGGCGCTGAAGTCACCTCGGTACTCGTCCGTGATCTTGGGGGGCACGTCCCCCTTGGAGATGCGGGCGATGTACTCGGCCGTGATCCGGATGGGCGTCACGAACGCGTCCATGGTCGCGTTGATGCCCTCGACGATCGGGCGGAACTCCTCGCTCACCTGGCCGACGTCGCCTCGCGTCCCGAGCCGACCCTGCTCCACCGCGTCGCGCAGGCGTCGCGATTCGAGCACCAGGAACTCGAGCGGCCGGCTGACGGAGAGTGCGAGATAGGTCCCGAACCCGACTCCGGCGAGGAGGGTGGCGGCGATGACCGCCAGGAGGAGGCGCCGGGTCGCGCGCGCGGTCGCGTCGCTGCTCTCGTTGACGCTGGCGGCGAGCGAGCCATCGAGCGCCACGAGCCCGGCGATGGGCCCGACGAGCTCGGCCTGCAACCTCGCGTGCCCGCTGTTCTGCATCCCGTCCGCCTTGACGCCCTCGCCCGCGCGGATGGCCTCCCAGATCTTGGCGGACTCGGCGAGGAAGGCCTGATAGCCCGGGACGATCTTGCTCCACAGCGCGTCCTCCTCCGGGGACCTCGGCAACCCCGCGTAGATCGCCATCCCCTCCTCGACGTGCTTCCGGACCTCCTCGAACTGCGCCCAGGAGGCCTCCAGCTTCTGCTGATCCCCCTGCAGCGTCCCGGCGATGGCCTTGGTGGTGTGGTACCGCATCGCCGTGATGCCCTCGTCGAGCTGGCCCAGGCCGCGCAACGAGGGCAGCACCTGCTTCGTGACCTTGGCGTTGGCGTCGACCAGCTGGCCACTGGAGGACAGCGCGAACGCCCCGACGACGACCGAGCCGAGCGCCACGAGGGCGAAGGCTACGAGGAGCTTGGTCCGGGTCTTGACTCGGAACATGAATCGTCCTCTCGCAGGTGGTGCGACCGTTCCAGCGATGTGACGCTCGAGACCGATACGCGGCCTCGCCCCGTCAGCTGCGCGAGTGCATCAGCCGCACCGATGGGTCGGCCGACGTCGCGACTGGTCGCGCGGGCTCGGAGGCGGTCGCCCCTCGACACGCTGCGGCACCAGGAAGCATGCAGGCTTGTAGCGCGCGTTGGGGGATGGGCGGTGCGGCGCGGCGCGGCACCGGGTGCGGCAGGTAGGACGCCGCACGCCATTGGGGCTCGGTCGACTCTGGGTCCGCCTGGTGGTTTGGAGGCGCGACCCTGGAGCGCGGCCCGACGAGGTGGCGCCGCTTCCGGAGGTCGAGCTCGGTCGCGTTGGCCATCCGCAGCTGCCCGGCCTGCTCGTACCGGCGCAGCTCGGTGCGGAAGGCGGCGGCGACCTGCCCCGCCGTCCCGCTCAACGAGACGCGCGTGCCGGTCCGCGACTCGACGCGGAAGCCGCTCGCGCCCAGCCACGCCACGACCTCGTCGGCCGGAGAGCCGGACCCCGTCCGCGGCGGAGCCGCTCGAGCGGCGCCGCCGGGAGCGAGACGGAGCGCGGCGGCTGCGAGGATCCCGAGGATGCGAGGGTGCGCCATGCGCCCGGGCGGTGGAGCACGGCGCGTACCCGCCGCACGGCCGACGAAGGCGCTGCGGCCCAATGAAAAGACGCGGCGGAGGGCGCGAGAATGAATGGGTGGGAGGCGATCCGGGTCGGGGCGCGAGGGGCCTCAGCGTCGAGCCCTCACGCCCCCGACGTTCGCGGCCGCGCGGGCGCGGACTGCACGAACCCGAGCGCCACGAGGGCAGAGAGGCAGAGCCCGGCGGAGACGTACAGCGCCGAGACGCCCAGCGGCTCGACGAGGAGCCCGAACGCGAATGGCGCGAGCGCCTGCACCGCGCGCGCGGGCGCGTTGAGCAGGCCGGTCCGCTCGCCGTAACCCTCGGCGCCGAAGACGGCCAGCGGGACGGTGCCGCGGGCGATCGTCAGCAGCCCGTTCCCGGCTCCGTACAGGATCGCGAAGGGAGCGATCGCCGCCGTCCCCGCGAGGCCGAGGGCCGCCGCGCCGAGCGGGTGCAGCGTCGTCGCGACCCGCGCCGAGGCGAGCGGGTGGGCGCGGCGCAGGACGAGGAACTCGGCGACCCTCGCGCCGACCTGCGCCGGCCCCATCAGCGCGGCCGCGGCGATCGCCTGCGCCGTGGTGGCGCCGGCGCGCTCGAGCAACCGCGGGAGGTGCGCCACCATCGCCCCGGTGACGAACCACGTCGCGGCGAAGGCGTACGCGAGGAGGAGCATCTCCCGGCGCGGAGTCCACCCGACCCGCGCGCTCGCGGCGCGCCGGAGGTGCGCCAGCCGCGCCGGCGCGGGGAGCGCGACCCGGAGGAGCGGGAGGCTCAGGGCGAGGTTCAGCCCGGCCCAGACGGCGCAGGTCGCGCGCCAGCCGATCGCGTGCTCGAGCGCCGAGGACAGCGGCCAGCTCACGGTGGACGCGAAGCCCGCGAGGAGCGTGATTCCGGTGATGGGCCCGCGCGCCCCGGCGCCGTAGATCGTCGTCAGCGTCGCGAACGCGGCGTCGTAGAGGCCGAGCGCCATGCCGGCGCCGAGCACGGCCCAGGCCGCGAACAGCATGGCGGGTCCCCGCGCCGCGGCCAGCGCGAGCAGGCCGGCCGCCAGCACGATGGCCGAGAGCGCCAGCACCCCCCGGCCGCCGCGCCGATCGATGAACCGGCCGACGCGCGGCGCGAGCAGAGCGCAGATGAGCAGCGACATCGAGAACGCGCCGAACACCCAGGTGCGCCTGATCCCGAGGCTGGCGGCGATCGGGTCCGCGAGGATCGCCGGCAGGTAGTAGCTCGAGGCCCACGCGAGCGTCTGCGACGTCCCGAGCGCGAGGACGACGCCCCATCGCGAGCGCGCGGCAGGGGGCGGGGCGGGGCCGTCCATGGGGGAGCACTATACCGGGGGCCGGGCCGCGGTCGGGGTGGCGCTCCGACGAGGAGCAGTTACGCCCCTGACCCGGACGCGGTGAGGCGGGCTGGAGCCCCGGAGAGGACGCATGCAGGAACTGGCGGAGTGGGACACCTTCTATGTCATCCTCGGCGGCGCCGCCGGCGCGCTGATCGGGCTTCAGTTCGTCGTCATCACGCTGATCGCGAACCGGCCCACGCGCGGCGCCGCCGATGCGCAAGGCGCCTTCTCCTCCCCGACCATCGTCCACTTCAGCGCCGCGTTGCTCCTGTCGCTCCTCGTGCGGGTGCCCTGGCACGCGATGGCGCCGATGGCGGCCGCGTGGGGGATCACCGGCGCGCTGGGCGTCGCGTACGTCGCGTTCGTGGCCCGGCGGATGCGGAGGCAAGGAGCGTATCGCCCGGAGCTGGAGGACTGGACCTTCTTCGTCGCGCTGCCCGCCCTGGCGTACGCCGCGCTCATCGCCGCGGCGCTCCTGGCGGTCGTCCACCCGCGGGCGGGCATGTTCGCGAGCGGCGGCGGGGCGCTCGTCCTGCTCTTCGCCGGGATCCACAACACGTGGGACTCCGTCACGTACTTGGTGTTCGTCCACCTGCGAAACCGACCGCCCGGGGGCTGACGGCCGGCGGCGCCGCGAGCGGACAGAGGGCCTGCGTGGGCACGACCGCGGGCGGTCATCCGGCGCCACACCCTCGACCACCCCGCGCCACACCTCGCTCGGGCGAGCGCTGTAGACTCGGAGGTCGTCCACGAAGCCGGCCGTGGCCAGTCCCCCGGTCAGGCAGGAGCACCGATCCCATGGCGATGGCTGGCTGGCGGCGCCTCCGGTTCCAGGTCCTCGTGAACCTGTACCCGCCGTACCTGGGCGCGGGCGTCCGGGTGACGCACGTGGCCGACGACTTCCACGCCATCGAGGTGCGGATGCGCCTCCACCGCTGGAACCAGAACTACGTCGGGACGCACTTCGGCGGGTCGCTCTTCGCCATGGCTGACCCCTTCTACATGCTCATCCTCATCGAGCTGCTCGGTCCGGGGTACACGGTCTGGGACAAGGCGGCGAGCATCCGCTTCCGACGTCCGGGCCGGGGCACCGTCCGCGCACGGTTCGAGGTCCCGCCCGAGCGCATCGTGGAGATCCGCCGCGCCGTCGAAGCCCAGGGCAAGGTCGAGACGACGTTCAGCGTGGCGATCGTCGACCAGCAGGGAGAGGTCGTCGCGGAGATCGAGAAGCTGATCTCGGTGCGGCCCCGGGCGGCGCCTCGACCTTGACGTCGCGATGCGCCGCGCCTCCGAGAACCTGCCCCCCGAACCGGCCGCCTGCGCGCGCTGGTTCGGGGGGGCTGGAAGTCAGTCGGCTGGCGACGCTCACTGCACCGCGAAGGCGAGATCGTCCACGTCGTTGTACGACCCGGCGGCGCAGCTGGCGGCCGAGCCGCCGTAGCGGAAGACGCCCCGGATGGCCTGGACGGCGCCGCTCGGTAGCACGTACGTCGTGCTCAGAGTCTGCAGGCCCGAGGCGGTCGGGGCGATGGTCTTGATGAACGTCCAGGTCGGGCTGTCTGCGCTCGCCGCGTAGTAGAGGTCGAGCCAGTCCGAGGACGCGCCCCACACCCAGACCGTCGCGTCCACGCGGACGGTCTTGCCGGCGGCGAGCGGTCCGCCGTCCAGCGTGGAGATCTTGAGGCGGTCCAGCGACTCGTCGACGTGGTAGGTGCCGGACGTCCCGTCGCCGCACGAGCCGCCCAGGGTGTTGGGGGCGTTGACCTCGGGACCGAGCCCGGCCCGGCCGTTGAGCAGCGTGCCCGAGTCACAGCTCACGCCGACGCTGGCGCAGAGCGGGACCCGGCGGACGGAGTCGAAGGTCGCCACCCCCGTCCCTGCGGACCCCCCGGCGACGGTCACGGTGACCGCCGGGCTCACGCCGACGTTTCCGGCGGCGTCGAACGCCTGCGCCGTCAGCGCGTGGCTGCCGCTCGCGGCCGAGGCGGCCGACCAGCTCACGCTCCACGGGCTCGCGGTGCGCGTCCCGACGAGCACCGTGCCGTCGTAGAAGGCGACCTTCACCACGGCCTCGTTGTCGGTCGCGTCGGCGGCGATGGTCACCGTGCCCGACACGGTCGCGCCTGCCGCCGGGCTCACGAGCTGCGCAGTGGGCTTGGCGTTGTCGACGACGACCTGCCGCGAGGCCGACGCGGAGTTGCCGGCCGCGTCGTACGCTACCGCGCTCAAGGTGCGCGCGCCGTTCGCCACCCCGGTGGTGTTCCAGGAGGCCTGCCAGGGCGGCGCGACGGCGCTGGCGACCTCCATCGTCCCGTCGAGGAACGCCACCCGCACCACGCCGACGTCGTCGCTGGCGGTCGCCTGGAGGGTGATCGTGCCCGCCAGGTAGGTCGCCGCCGGCGCCGTGAGCGTCACGGTCGGCGGCGTCGTGTCCGGCGGCTGCACGACCGGGAAGAGCAGGTCGTCGTGGTCGTCGTAAGAACCCGTGCTGCACGGCAGCGCGCTCCCGCCGAACCGGAAGACGCCCCGCACCGCCTGCACCGTCCCGCCGCGCGGCAGGGTGGTCGTGGTCGAGAGCGTCTGGGCGCCGGCCTTGCTCGGGACGATCGTCGTCACGAGCTTCCAGGCGGGCTTGGTGGCGTCGGCGGCGACGTAGAGGTCGAGCGCGTCCGAGGAGTAGCCGGTGTACGCCCACACGTCCGCCTCGAGGCGGACCGCGCTGCCGGCGGCGAACGGGGCGCCGTCGAGCGTGGAGACGCGGAGCGCGTCCAGCGATTCGTCGGAGTGGAAGGTGCCCGCGGTGCGGTCGGCGCAGCCGTCGATGGTGTTCGGGGCGTGGAGCTCGGGGCCCAGGGCGGCGCGGCCGACGAGCAGCGAGCCGGAGCCGCAGCTGCTCGCGCCGGGTGCCGCGCAGCGCGGTGCCCCGAACGCCGCGTCGAAGGTGGCGTTGCCGGGCAGCGCGACGCAGACGTTGCTGGCGCTGCAAGCCGTCCCCGCGCCACAGCTGCCGCAGCTCAGCGTCCCGCCGCAGCCGTCGGGCAGGGTGCCGCAGGTCTTCCCCTGCGCGGCGCAGGTGGTCGGGGTGCAGACGCAGGCGCCGCTCACGCAGGCCTGGCCGGCGCCGCAGGTGCCGCACTGCAGGGTGCCGCCGCAGCCGTCCGACGCCGCCCCGCAGCTGGCGCCCAGGGAGCCGCAGGTGGCCGGCGCGCACACGCCGCAGACGTTGGCGGTGCAGGTCTCGCCGGCGGCGCAGCTGCCGCAAGCGAGCGTCCCGCCGCAGCCGTCCGGGATCGCGCCGCAGGTCTTCCCGGCCGCGGCGCAGGTCGTGGGCGTGCACGGCCCCAGGTCGACGATCTCGGCAGATGTGAGGTAGGTGCCGGAGCCCTCGCCGCCCGCGGCGAGGAGCTGACCGGTCGCGAGCAGCACCGACGTCTCGTAGTACCGGGCCTGCATGAGCGACGCGCCGAGCGCGAAGGTCCCCGTGGCGGGGTCGAAGACCTCGACGTCGGCGGTGGAGATGGCGCCCGCGACCACGCCTCCCACCACGGCCACGCGGCCGTCGGGGAGCAGGACGGCCTGATGGAGCTGCCGGGCATGCAGCATCGATCCGGTCGGCGTCCAGGTGTTGGCGGCGGGGTCGTAGATCTCGGCCGACGCGAGCTCCGCGCCGTGCCATCCGCCGGCGACCAGGACCCTCCCGTCGGCCAGGCGGACGACGGCCGGCGTCATGCGCGGGGTGGACATCGGCGCGCCGGGAGAGAAGGTGCCGGTCTGCGGATCGTAAAGCTCGGTGCTGGCAAGATCGGTCGAGGCGTGCCGGCCACCGAGGACGAGGGCCCGGCCGTCCGCCAGCGCCACCACGCGGTGGGCGTCGCGGGAGGTCTGCAGCGAGCCGGTCGGCTGGAGCGTCCCGAGCACCGGGTCGAAGATCGCGACCGAGGCCAGGTCCGAGATCACCCCGTCGTATCCGCCCACCACGAGCACGCGCCCGTCCTCGAGGAGCGCCGCCGCGCTGTACTGGCGGTAGGCGTCGGCGAGGTGGGCCCAGGTGCCGCTCGCGGGATCGAAGACGTCGACGCTCGAGGCCGTGCCGCCCGCCAGCGCCACCCGGCCGTCGCCGAGCGCGAGCGCGAAGTGGTCGTCGCGGCCGCCCGGCGAGGGGGGCCCCGCCGCCCACGTCCCGCTCACCGGGTCGAAGACGTCCATCGCGGTGCTCGCCGGAGACCAGCCGCCGGTCACCACCACCCGCCCGTCGGCGAGGCGCGCGCCCGCGCCGCGCACGTGCTGCGAGGTCATGGCGCCCGTGGCGGTGCTGTTCTGGAGTGCCGTCGAGGCCCCGGGCGCACGGTGGCCGGCGGTGCCGTCCGTGGGCCGCTGCGGGCCGCAGGCGAGCGCGCCACAGACGACGATGGTGACGAGACTGGCTGCCGGGATCCGGCGCGAAGCGGTCATGTGGCCCCCCCCTGAGTGAGGGCGCCAAGGTACACGCTAGGTCACTATTGGCGCCAGACTTTTGGCGGACGCACAGTGTACGTCGTGCACTCACCGTGTCGAGGGCGATCGGCCTGCCCGAGTCTTGCCGGAATGCACGGCCGCCCGCTCGGCGGCTCGCGTAGCGCGTGAGCCGGCGCTACCGGTGCCGAGCGCTCAGAACCGCTTGCCGACGAGGATCTCGCCCACGTGCTGATGCGAGTCGCCGTGGTTCAGCTCCCACTCGAAGGACACGAACGACCCGAGCCAGCGCGGACCGGCGACCGTGATCCGCGCGGAGGGCTGGTTCTGCAGGACGCCGGTCACGTACCCACCCTTCATCGTGAGAGAGCGGATGTTCGTCGCGTAGATGCCCGCGCCTTCCCGGAGCTCGAGGTCCACGGGTCGCACGGTGAACCCGATCGCGACGAACGGGTGCAGCTCGCTGAACACTCCCGTCCCGGCGCCGACCAGGCCCTCCACGCCTCCCCTCAGCGACCACCCTGCAGCGAGCGGATGGGAGGCCCGCGCGAGCCCGCCGACGAGCGCGAGGACGTCGTAGCCGCCGGGGTACCGGAACTGCAGCTCGTTCGGCCCTGTCCCGGCGAGGCGCCGGCGGAGGCCAAGCGACCGGTGCGTCCAGTCCTGGATCTCGCTCCCACCGAGGTTGCCGATGACGTCGACCCCGAGCGTCCAGCCGAGCGTCAACGCATGTCCCGCCGGGGAGCCCAGCAACCGTTCCCAGGACGCGTAGAACCTGCCCTCGTCGACGCGGTCGAGCCCTCCGCGCTCGGTGATCATCTGCACGCTGGCGTCGATGCGTAGCCTCTCGCGGTACGCATCCGAGAGCTCCGCCGCGACCCGCAGGCTGGCGGTGAACCCGTCGTCGTCGCTGAGACTGGAGCTCGGCAGCCCGAAGAGATCGTTGCCGGTCCCGAGCGTCAAGGAGGTCATCCTCCACGCACGGTCGATTGCATTCGCAGGTCCCGGATCTTCGGCTCGTGCACCGCGCATGGGAGCGCAGGCCAGCGCGACGAGGCCCATCAGCGCGGCGAGGACCCTCGTCACGCGGCTGCGACTGCTCATGGCGCGCATCGCGCCGCCTCCTGTCGACGCACCGCTGCAGAGGACGTCCGACAGGCGGTTTGCACGGTGCGTGCCCGAGGCGCTCGGTCGAGATCGCCGTCGGCCGCGCCGTCGAAGCCCGGGCCATGGAACGGCGGACGAAGGCAGGTGGGCGCACCTGCTGCTCAACCCGTGACCGATCTGAGCAATCGATGATCGGGCTCGCCTCTCGTTCGGCACCACCCTGGTCCGGAGGGGATGCACGGGATGAGGCGGCGCCCTATGAAGCGCTGGCGGGCTGCGACGCAGTGGTCCCGAGACCGGGCGACCCGCGCCCGGGCCAGCAACGCCGGCCAACCAAGTCAGCCAGGAACACTCGATGTTCGAAACGAAGGTTGCGATCCTCGTCCTGGACGATCTCGCGGTGTGGCAGAAGCTCAACGTGACGGCCTTCCTGGCCACCGGCATCGCCGGGCTCGCGCCGGACGACGGCGAGCGAAGCGAGCGCCGACCGGATCATCTCGGCTGGCGAAGTCTCGGTCGCGCGGCTTCGTGAGCCGGTGGTGGGATCGCTCGGAGGCTCGAAAGACGAAGGCCGCAGGACCGCCGGTTTCCCGAGCGACTCTGCGGCCTTCAGATGGTCGGGGCGACTGGATTTGAACCAGCGACCACTTGCACCCCAAGCAAGTGCGCTACCAGGCTGCGCTACGCCCCGGGAACTGCGGGGAGGGATAGGTAACATCGGCCGCTGGCGGGGTCAACGGCGTTCCGGGCAGAACCGGGGCCCGCGCTCCGGCGCTCGCGGCCACCTCTCGGGCAGCGCACGGTGCCGTGAAGACGGCGCCCGACCCGGCTCCCTGCGTCCGCGGACCGGCCGGGTGCGCCGCGCGCCCGGCCACGCGTCCGCGGCTGGCGTCGCTCACGCCCCATCTGGACGGATGTTCAGCACGACTATCCGTGATACGACCTCGTCCTGTGGAGCAGGCGCTCGCAAGCTCTGGCCTCGCCGCCGTGGTCGAACGCCCGACCTCGCGAGCGGGGTCGTTCGCGGCGACGTACGCCCCGCCCCGGCTCGCGCTCGACCCCTTCACGCCGGGCGAGCTGTACGAGCTGTTCCGGGGCGGCGAGCTCGACGCGGACCAGTGCGAGGGGCTCCTCGCCTGGGCCGCGCGGTATCAGGGAGCCCTTGAGGTCTCCATCGCCGAGGGGCTCGATGCGCTCCGGCGGGGCGACCGCCTCGCCCAGCTCGCGTCCCACCTCGACGACTACGCGCGCGAGGTGCTCGGCCTGCGCAAGCGAGCCGCGCAGGCGCTGGCCCGCCTGGGCCGCGAGCTCCGCACGCGGCCGCTCTTGCGCGAGGCGATGCGCGCGGGGCGCGTCCGGCTGCGGGCGGCGCAGACGATCCTCGGCGTCGCGGTGGGCGAGGCGGAGGCGGCCTGGGTGGAGCGGGCCGAGCACCTGACGGTCCGCCAGCTCGAGGCGGCAGTCCGCCGCGCCGGCGCGGCCGGCGAGGAGGAGGACGAGCCCTGGCTCCCGCTTGGCGCGCAGCTCCGCCCGGACGAGCGCGAGGCGGTGGACGAGGCGCTCGCGCTCGCCGGAGAGCTCGCGCCGGAGCTGGGCCGCGTGGAGCGGCTGGAGGTCCTCGCCCAGGAGTACCTGGGCGAACATCCCACCGACGTCGAGCCCGACCCGGCGCGCACGCTCGGCGGCGCCCTCCGGACCGAGCCTGCGGACGCGGCCCGGCGCGCGGCCCTGGAGGACGAAACCGAGCGCTGGGCGGCGCTGCGGCGGCTGGCCGAGGTGCCGGCGCCTGACGTGCGCTTCAGCGAGATCGACTCCGCGCAGGAGATCGACAGGGTCTTGCGCCAGCTCGCCCGGGCGCGCTCGGCCTGGGACGACATCCTCGGCTACTGCGCGGCGGCCATCCGCAAGGGCAAGGCCTACCAGCTCCTCGGGTTCACGAGCTTCAAGCACTACTGCGAGGAGCGGCTCGGCCTCGCATCGCGCGCGGTCGAGCAACGTGCCCGGACCGAGGAGCGGCGGTGGTTGTCACCCGCGCTCCAGGACGCGCACCGCCAGGGGCTCCCCTTCGAGAAGCTCCGGCTCCTGTCACGGCTACCGGAGCCGGAGATCGCCCGGTGGATCCCCCGCGCGCAGGCGCTCACGTGCGTCGCCCTGCGGCGGGAGCTGGAGGGCGAGGCCGAGAGGCAGATGCGTGCGCGCCGGAGCCTTGCGGTCCCACTGCCGCTCCGCATCGCCGCGCTCCTCGCCGCCGCCGTCCAGGTGGTCCGCGAGCGCGCCGGAGCCCAGCTGGGGCTCGGGGCGTGCCTCGCCACCATCGCGCGGCACTTCATCGCCACCTGGAGAGGCTCGGTGAAGCGGTCGCGGTCGCGCTCGCGCAAGGTGCGAGACCGGGACGGCTGGTGCCAGGTGCCCGGCTGCAGTCACCGCGCGACCCAGGCGCACCACGTGCTCTTCCGCTCGCACGGCGGCGGCGACGAGCTCGACAACCAGGTCGGCCTCTGCGCCTTCCACCACCTGCGCTGCATCCACGGCGGCTACCTGCGCGTGGTCGGCCGGGCGCCGGACGAGCTCCGGTGGTTCCTGAAGGGGCAGCCGTGGAGCGGGCCGCGATCGTCGGAGCGCTGACGCGCGGCGCGCCGTGCCGCGGCCCTCCTCGCCGGACCGTTACCCCAGGTGCCCGGCCCGACTGTGACCCATCTCCCGACCGTTCAGGCTCACCGCACCAGCGGGCTCACCCGCTTGAACTCCGGCGTCCCGCAGGCGTGGAGGAGGTCGAAGATGCAGGTCTCCGCGCTGGTGACGACGGCGCCCATGGCGGCGAGCTGGTCCAGGGCCACCCGGCGGTGCTCCTCGAACCGGCTCGTCACCGCGTCGGCGCAGATGAACACCTCGTAGCCGCGCTCCAGGAGGTCGCGCGCGGTCTGGAAGACGCAGACGTGCGACTCGATGCCGACCATGATCACCTGGCGGCGGCCGGTCGCCTCGAGGGCGCGCATGAACTCGGGGTCTGCGCCGCACGAGAAGTTCATCTTGATGAGCGGGGCGGCGCCGAGCGCCTCGCGCAGGGACGGGATGGTGGCGCCGAGGCCCTTCGGGTACTGCTCGGTGGCGAGCACCGGCAGGCCGAGGTCGCGTCCGGCCAGGATCATCGCGCGGCAGTACTTCTCCACCGGCGCGAAGTTCCACATCACGGGGGTGAGCTTCTCCTGCACGTCCACGACGAGGACGCAGGCCTTCGCGCGGTCCAGCCTGGGCAAGCGGTTCATGGGCGCTCCTCCTAGACGGCGTAGCCGGCCGCGCCGGCGGCGGCGGCGGCCTCGGGGTCGATGGCGACGTCCACACAGTAGACGGTTCCGGAGGCGAAGGCGCGCTCCAGGGCGGGGATGAGGTCCTTCGGGTCGTCGACGTGCTCGCCGCGGCCGCCCATCGCCTCCACCAGCCGGTCGTAGCGGGTGGGCGCGAGCCGGGTGGCGGGCGAGCGGTCCTCGCCGTAGAGGTTCCGCTGCGGGATGAGGATCTGCCCCCAGGCGGCGTCGTTCCCCACCACCACCACCATCGGCAGCTTGAACCGGACGGCGGTCTCGTAGTCCATGCCGTTCAGGCCGAACGCGCCGTCGCCCTGGACGACGCACACCGGCCGCTCGGGGGCGAGGAGCTTGGCGGCGATGGCGAACGGCGCCCCGACGCCCAGGCAGCCGAGGGGGCCCGGATCGAGCCAGCGGCCGGGCCTGGGCACGCGCAGCACCTTGGCCGCCACCGCCACCACGTTGCCGCCGTCGCCGACGTAGGTCACGTCGCTCCGCCCGGCGACGGTGTCGAGGGCGCGGGCGAGCCGGAAGTGGTGGATGGGGCGCTGGTCGCTCTCCTCGAAGCGCCGCTGGCGGGCGGCGCGCTCCTCCTCGACCGCGCGCAGCCTCTTCCGCCAGGCGTCGCCGCCCCAGCGCCGCGCGCCGCTGGCGAGCTGCTGCAGGACGCTCCGCGAGTCGCCGACGATCCCCACGTCGATGGGGCGGTTGCGGCCGATCTCGGCCGCGTCCCCGTCCACCTGGATGACCTTGGCGTCGGCCGCGAACGTCGGCGCGGTGCCGTAGCCCACCCGGAAGTCGAGCGGGGTGCCCACCACCAGCACGACGTCGGCCTGGGCCAGCGCCTCCTTGCGCGAGCCCTGGAAGAACGAGGGGTGGCCGGGAGGCAGGCAGCCCCGGCCCATGCCGTTCAGGTACACGGGGACGCCGGTCGCGTCCGCCAGGGCGGCGAGCGCCTCCACCGCGCCGTCCCACCAGATGGACGAGCCGCCCACCAGCACCGGCCGCTCGGCGCGCGCGAGGAGCGCCTGCGCCGCGTCGAGCTGCTCCGGATCCCCCGGCGAGCGCGCCGCGGTGCGGTAGCCGCTGGCCTGCGCCGCCAGCTCCTCGTCGGCGCCGTTCGAGAGCACGTCCCACGGGATCTCGAGGAACACCGGCCCGGGCCGCCCGGCGCGGGCGACGCGGAAGGCGCGCGCGAGGAAGCTCGGGACGAGCTCGGGGGAGGGGACGCGGTCCGACCACTTGGTGATGCCGGCGAAGAGCTGGGTCTGCGGCATCTCCTGCAGCGAGCCGCGCCCCTGGTTGAAGGTGGGCGCGGCGCCGCCCAGCACGAGCAGGGGCACGCTGGCGGCCCAGGCGTTGGCGACCGCGGTGACGGTGCCGGTGACGCCGGGGCCGGCGGTGACGATGCAGGCGCCCAGGCGGCGGGTGAGGCGGGCCCAGGCGTCGGCCGCGTGGGCGGCAGCCTGCTCGTGCCGCGTGTCGACGAGCTGGATGCCCTCGTCCACGCAGCCCACGTAGATGGGCGCGACGTGCAGGCCGGAGAGCGTGAAGGCGGTGGTGACGCCCTCCCGCCTCAGCATCCGCGCGACGAGCTGGCCTCCGGTGAGCGTCCCCATGCCTTCCTCCGCCGCCGCCCGACCACGGCGGCGGACACGAAAATGCCCCGGGCGCCGCCGAGGCGCACGGGGCATTCTGGGTTCGCCGGGCGCGAGGCGCTACGCGGTCTTGCGGAACCGCGACAGGCTCGCCGGCAGCTCGGCCAGCGGGGGGAAGCTCTTGTCCGGGTGGATGGTGGCGAGCCGGCCGTAGAGCTGCGCCTCGGTCTCGGTGTTCTTCGGATCGGGGATGCAGCAGTCGACCGGGCACACCGCGGCGCAGGCCTCCTCGTCGTGGAAGCCGACGCACTCGGTGCAGAGCTTCGCGTCGATGACGTAGATGTCGTCACCCTGGCTGATGGCGCCGTTCGGGCACTCGGGCTCGCAGGCGCCGCAGTTGATGCACTCCTCGGTGATCGTCGTCGCCATCGGTCTCGTCTCTCCTCGGGCCCTGCCGGACAGGGGGTGTAGGGCTTCGCTTATCCACCGCGCCTGGAGCGAAGTCAAGGCGGGCCGGGCCGGGCCTGCCGGCGCGTGCTTTCCTTGAAACACAGGGACGGGGCGGCGATCTTCCCGCAGCGCGGGCGAGGCGCCGCGATGCGCTCAGCCCCGGCTCCGGGTGGCGGCGCGCTCGTCCGGCGGGGCGTCCGGGCCGGTCGCGCCAGTCGCGGCGGGCAGGCGCCCGGCCTCCTCGATCTCCAGACCGACCCGCTGGACCGCCCGGACGATGGCGAAGGCGAGCAGGCCCCCCAGCGCCGTCACGAGCCCGAGCAGCCGGTCGCGGCGCGCCGACGCCAGCCGGAGCGCCACCTCGTGCCGGTGGGTGAGGAGGTCGAGCTGCCGCTGCGCGTGAGCGCCCTGCAGCGTGCGCAGGTAGGACTCGCCCTCGGCCCGGCCCTGCGCGTCGGTGGTCGAGAGCTCGCTGCGCAGCGCGCCGACGCGCAGGTGGGCGCCGGCCATGAGGAACCCCCCCGCCACGACGAGCGGGACCGACACGAGGAGCGCCTTTCCGGAGATCATGCGCTTGACGGGGAAGACGGCGCCAGGATAGTGCCCCGACCGCGCCCGGACAACCGGCGCCCGAGGACCATGGCCAAGCCTTACGACCCGAAGGATTTTTACTACCGCAAGGCCAAGGCCGAGGGGCTCCGGGCGCGCTCCGCCTTCAAGATCGACGAGATCGTGAAGCGGCACCGCCTGCTCGCCCCGGGGCAGGCGGTGCTCGACCTCGGCGCGGCCCCGGGCGGCTTCCTGCAGGTGCTGGCGGACGCGGTCGGCGAGAAGGGCGTGGCGATCGGCGTCGACCTGGAGCCGATCCGCAACCTCGGCAAGCGCTGGGTGAAGACGGCGGTGGTCGACCTGCTCGCGCCGGACGCGCTCGACCGCATCCGCGCGCTGCACCCCGGGCTCTTCGACCTGGTGGCGAGCGACATGGCGCCGAAGACCATCGGCGTGAAGGTGACCGACGAGGCGCGCTCGCTCGAGCTCTGCCGGATGGCGCTCGGCATCGCGCGCGAGACGCTGCGCCCGGGCGGCGCCTTCGTGACGAAGGTGTTCATGGGTGGCGACTTCCAGGTCTTCAAGGGCGAGGTGGCCGCGCTCTTCGACGACGTGCACATCGCCCGCCCGCAGGCGACGCGCGAGAGCAGCTACGAGGTGTATCTCTTGGGTCGGGGTTTCAGAGCACCCTGACCCGAGCTCGGCTGCCGTTCCTGATCGCGATCAGCTTCGCCGCGCCAGATTCGTGATCCGGGTCACGCGCGCTCCCCCGCCGTGTCCCGCGCGCTCGGCATCTCCGCGCGCTGATATCACCCATCGTCAAGAAAGGCAGGTCGCCGCAACCCTCGCCGGGCGTTGATGAAGCGGTCACATCAGCGCCAAATGCACGACATCGACACCGAGCGACGCACAGTGAACCACTGGGTGTGAAGCAACCCCTAGGTTCGTCGCGGTGTCGTCGATCGGTGCAGTTCACAAAGCCGGAGATCCCGGCGATGGGGGAGCGCGATGAGGCAATATCTGAAGTGGGCAGCAGGGCTGCTGGCCGCGACTGGCCTGGCGGCGTGCGGTGGCGGGTCATCCCAGACCCAGGCGACGTCCTCGGTCAAGCTCCGCGTGAACGCGAACGCGATCACCACGCTCGCGAACGCGGACTTCTACGTCTCGGTCGACTGCGGGACGTACAAGGCCACCGACCTCAAGCTGGTGCAGGGTGTCAACGGGCCCTTCGAGACCGACAAGACCACCAAGTACTTCGAGGCGACCTTCGCGGCGGTCCCGGTCAACGTGGACTGCAAGTTCAGCGGGCACGCGACCGAGCACCAGGGCGGCGCGGTGGGCGACGTGACCTTCAAGGCGGACCTCACCCGGAAGTTCACGAAGGGCGAGTCGAACCCGCAGGTCATCCTGGTCCTGCAGCAGCAGGACAAGTTCACCACCTACGACAACCAGGCGCCGCAGATCCTGGGGCTCACGATCTCCGACAACAGCGTCGACACGCTCAAGGGCTTCAAGTTCCTGGAGGACCCGCGGCCGACCTTCATGGACGACACCGACTCCATCATCATCCTGAACGCGAAGGCGATCGACCCGAACGGCGATCCCATCAAGTACAAGCTCGACGACGGCGGCAAGGGCGGGACGTTCTACAAGCTCGACTGGGACGACAACGTGATCGAGCAGATCTTCGGGGCGCCCGGGCTCGACGGGCACTGGTACGACGTGCCGGCCGGCGGCAACCTCCCGGCCATCGTGTGGATCCCGACCGTCGGGTTCCAGGGCAAGGCGACCCTCTCGCTGACCATCGAGGACTCGCACAAAGGGACGGGCCCGCTGGCCGAGGTCGACCACAGCGACACGAAGCTCAGCGTGGACGTCACCGTCGCCGACCCCAACGACGCGAAGCGCATCGTGAAGTTCTTCGGCGACCTCAACCACTGGCCTGACGTCCTCTCCATCGAGACGCAGCTCGGCGGCGGCAGCAACGGCGGCCAGGTGGTGCCCGGGCAGCCGGCGCGCATCTGGGCCAAGGTGCACGACTTCGACCGCGACGCGCTCCACTACACGCTCAAGAGCGACTGCGCCGGCGAGTTCAGGAGCGTCGGCGGCTCGACGCTGAGCTTCCCCCAGAACGTGCCCGAGCTCGACTGCGACCGCGACGCCGAGCTCAGCTTCGACTTCATCCCGGCCGTCGTCTTCGGCCAGACCGAGTCCTCGAAGCTCTGCACGGTGACGCTGACGGTCGACGACTACCGCGCCGATCCCAACGGCGGCCCCGGCTTCATCGGCGGCGCGAAGTCCGGCACCATCGGCCTCACCGTCGTCAAGGTGAACCCGGTCGCCTTCGGCCCCGACATCACGCTCGCCTACGCGACCGCCGGCAGCGTGGGCGCTGGCGACACGGTCGGCTTCCAGATCAACGCGCTCTCGCGCAACCCGGCGCCCACCGTCCCGCTGGAGTTCGCCATCGAGCTCATCGGCCTCGACCTCGACCCGATCAGCCTCGGGACCTTCGTCGGCCCCAAGTCGAACACCACCGGCGCGTTCAGCTGGAAGTCGCCGGGTGACTCCTCGGGCCTGGGCGTCCTCAAGTGCTTCACGGACGTGGGCCTCAAGAACTTCAGCGAGACGTTCTTCTTCCGCTTCACCATCACCGACGCCGCGGTCATCTCCAACGGCGTCCCGGCGGTGAACTACCTCGTCATCCCGGTCGAGGTCGAGTGCCAGAAGTAGCCGGCTGAAGCCAGGGCAGCGTCGGCCCGGGGTCCCGCAGGTCGGGGCCCCGGGCCTCGCCTTCTGCGCGCTCTGGCCTTGGTCGCCCGCGGCCGGAGCGGATAAGCTGCCCCGCCATGGCCACGCTCATCGAGGAGCTCCGCGCGCGCGACTTCCTGCAGGACGTCACCCCCGGGCTGGAGGCGCGCCTCGCGCAGGGTCCCATCACCGGCTACGTCGGCTTCGACCCCACCGCCGACTCGCTCCACGTCGGGAACCTCGTGCCGGTGATGGCGCTCGCCTGGCTGCAGCGCTGCGGCGGGACGCCCATCGTCGTGGTGGGCGGCGGCACCGGCATGGTGGGCGATCCGAGCGGGAAGCGGGCCGAGCGGCCGGTGCTCACGGTCGAGCAGATCGACCACAACGTCGCCTGCCAGCGGGCGCAGCTCGAGCGCTTCCTGCGCTTCGACGGCGAGCGCGCGGCCCGGGTGCGCAACAACGCCGACTGGCTGCGGCCGCTCGGGCTGATGGAGTTCCTGCGCGACGCCGGCCGGCACTTCACCGTCAACTACATGCTGCAGAAGGACTCGGTGAAGAACCGGATGGAGGCGGGCATCTCCTTCACCGAGTTCACGTACATGCTCATCCAGGCGTACGACTTCTGGCACCTCTGGAAGACCGAGCGCTGCGAGCTGCAGATGGGCGGCAGCGACCAGTGGGGCAACATCACCGCCGGCGCCGAGCTCATCTCGCGCAAGGAGGGCGGCGCCGCGCACGCGCTGGTGCTGCCGCTCCTCACCACCGCCGCGGGCGCCAAGTTCGGCAAGAGCGAGGAGGGAGCGGTCTACCTCGATCCGAAGAAGACCTCGCCCTACAAGTTCTACCAGTTCTGGATGGGCAGCGACGACCGCGACGTCGAGCGCTGGCTCCGCTACTTCACCTTCTTCCCCATGGAGGAGATCGCGGCCCTCACGGAGGAGCACGGGAAGGACCCCGGCAAGCGCACCGCGCAGCGGCGGCTGGCCGAGGAGATGACGACGCGCATCCACGGCGCCGACACCACCCGGAGCGTCGCCGAGGCGACCCGGCTGCTCTTCGGCGGCACCGACCTGCGCGCCGCCGGGGCCGAGGCGTTCGCGGTGCTGGCGCAGGAGATCCCCGCCGCCCGGGTGCCGCGCGCCGAGCTCGAGGCGCTGACCGCGGCCGACGCGCTCGTGAAGACCGGCCTCGCCTCGTCGAAGGGCGACGCCCGGCGGGGCATCCAGGGCAAGGGCTTCTCGCTCGACGGCGAGGTCCTGACCGCCGCCGACCGCAAGCTCGCGGCCGCCGACCTGCTCGCCGGGAAGTACCTGCTCCTGCAGAAGGGCAGGAAGAGCTACGCGCTGATCGTCGCGGAGTGATCCGCTAGTCCGGCAGCCGCTCCTGGACGCGGACGATCGAGCGCGCCTTCCCGCTCGCCTCGTCGATGTCCACCAGCGCGCCCTGCAGGTAGGTCTCGCGGCGCGCCGGCTCGAAGCCGACCGGGCGCTGGGTGAGGAAGCGCTGCAGCACGAGGTCCTTCTTCACCCCGATGACCGAGTCCCAGGGCCCGCACATCCCGACGTCGGTGATGAAGGCGGTCCCGCCGGGCAGCACCCGCTCGTCGGCGGTCTGCACGTGCGTGTGGGTCCCCAGCACCGCCGAGACGCGGCCGTCGAGGAAGTGCCCCATGGCGTTCTTCTCGCTGGTGGCCTCGCAGTGCATGTCCACCAGCACCGCCGTGACGCCCTCCTTCTTCAGCGCGGCGAGCTCCTCCTCGGCGGCGCGGAACGGGTCGTCCAGCGTCTTCATGAAGACCCGCCCCTCGAGGTTGATGACGCCCAGCCGGCGGCCGTCGGGGGTCTGGATGACGGCGCGGCCGCGGCCGGGCGAGCCGGGCGGGTAGTTGGCGGGCCGGAGCTGGCGCGAGCCGGGCTTCTCGAGGTACGGCACGAGCTCGCGCTTCGACCAGATGTGGTTGCCGCCGGTGAGGAGATCCACCTCGCAGGCGAGCAGCTCGTCGGCGCTCTCGGGGGTGACGCCCGCGCCGCCGGCGCTGTTCTCGGAGTTGGCGACCACCAGGTCGATCCCGTGCGCCGCGATGAGCTTCGGGACGAAGTGACTCACCGCCAGCCGGCCGGGCTTGCCGAACACGTCGCCCAGGAAGAGGACTTTCAAGGTGGGGGTTGGATGCCCGAGTCGGCGCGCCCTGTCAACGCGGCCGCCACAGCACCCGCGCCTCCGTCACCACGCCGTCGAGCGCGACGTCGTGCGCCTCCTCCGGCACGGCGGCGACGAGCTGCACCTCGAAGGCGAGCCCGAGCTTCACCGCGGCCGGGCCGAGCGCGGCGAGCGTGGCGTCGTAGTGCCCCCGCCCGCGGCCGAGCCGGCGGCCGGCGGCGTCGAAGCCCACGCCGGGCACGAGCACGAGGTCGAGCGCGCCGGGATCGAGCAGCTCGGCGCCGGGGGGCGGTTCGAGCGTCCGGTGCGGGCCGGGCACGAGCGCCCCGGGCTCGCAGCGCGCGAACCGGAGCGCGTGCTCGCCGAGGATGAAGCGGGGGTAGGCGAGGCGCTTGCCGCGCGCGGCCGCCTCGGCCGCGACGCCGGCCGGATCGACCTCGGCGCCGAGGGCCGCGTACAGGGCGACCGTGCCGGCGCGCTCGAACGCGTCGAGGGCCAGCACGCGGGCGGCGATGCGCGCCGAGCGCGCGGCCCGGGTCTCGGGCGCGAGGCGCAGGCGCGCCGCGACCAGCTCCTCGCGGAGCAGGCCTTTCGGCTTCAGGGTGGTGGTGGACAAAAAAAGCCCCCCGCGAAGGCCGTGTGGCTCGGTTGCTTGGACCTGTATTTCACAGGTGGGGCACCCGTTGATCCCAGCATCCGTAGGCTTCTCCCTCGAAACGTGGGAGCTTGCGCATGAACGTGGGCGGGCGCTCCGCTTTTTTCAAAGTCGGCCCAAACGACGCGAAGCCGAAGCACGAACCCGGCAGGGGGCAGATCAAGAACGGTCAAAGAGCTAAGTTCTCGCAATCACGCGAGATTATGGGTAGATGGTAGCGGTCGCTAGCGAGGATGTCAAGGCGGAAGGGCGGGATGGCGGGGCGCGGCCCGAGGGCCCGGCGCGCCCCGGAACCGGCGCCAAGTGGCTGGAATCACGGCGATGATGATCGGCGGCTACGAGGTCGAGCGGCGCATCGGCCGCGGGGGGATGGCCGAGGTGTTCCTCGGGCGCGAGGTGGGGGGGCCGCGCGCCGGGCGCGCCGTCGCCATCAAGCGGCTCCTGCCGGCGCTGGCGCGCGACGCCGCCCAGCTGGCGCTCTTCGCGCGCGAGGCCGAGCTGGCGCGGCGGCTCTCGCACCCCGGCATCGTCGAGGTGCTCGCCGCCGGCGCCGAGGGCGGCACGGCCTACCTGGTCATGGAGTACGTGGACGGGTGCGACCTGGCGCGCCTGCTCGCCGCGTGCAACGCCCGCGCGCTGCGGCTGCCGGTGGACTTCGCGCTCTTCGTCGCGCACGCCGTGGCCGAGGCCCTCGCGGCCGCACACGCGGCCCGGGACGCCCGCGGCGAGCCGCTCGGGATCGTCCACTGCGACGTCTCGCCCTCCAACGTGTTCGTGTCGCGCACCGGGGAGGTGAAGCTGGGCGACTTCGGGGTCGCGCGGGTCGCCGGCGAGGGGGCGGAGCGCGCCGCCTTCGGCAAGGTGCGCTACCTCGCGCCCGAGCTCCTGCGCGGCGGGCCGGTCGGGCCGGCGGCGGACGTCTTCGGGCTCGGCGCGGTGCTGTTCGAGCTCCTGACGGGCGCGCCCGCCTTCCCCGGGAGCGAGGCGGAGGCGGTGCTGCAGGAGCTCGTCGCGGGGCCCCGCCGCGCCCCGTCGTCCTCGCGCCCCGAGGTCCCGGGGGCGGTCGACGCGCTGGTGGCGCAGGCGCTGGCCCCGGCCCCGGGCGATCGCCCGAAGAGCGCCGCCGCCCTCGGCGACGCGCTGGCGAGCCTCTACGACCCTTCCATCGGCACGCCGCTCGCCATCGCGGCGCTGGTGCGCGGGGTCGTGCCGCGCCGAGCGGCGCCGCCCTAGGCGGCGTGGATCTCGGCCCGGACCCGGGCGGCGAGGCGGGGGATGGCCTCGAGCGCGGCGTCCACGTCGGCGGCGTCGCTGGTCCAGCCGAGGGACAGGCGCAGGGTCGCGCGCGCCTCCTCGACCGACAGGCCCATCGCGGCGAGCACCGACGACGGCTTCGTCGAGCCGGAGTGGCAGGCGCTCCCGGCGCTGGCGCACAGGCCCTCCAGGTCGAGCGCGATGAGGAGCGCCTCGGCGTCGGCGCCGGGCAGGGTGACGGAGAGGGTGCCCGGGAGGCGCGGCGCCCCGGCCCCGTTCACGCGCGCGCCCGGGACCGCGGCGAGGAGCCCCGCCTCCAGCCGGTCGCGGAGCGCGCCGGCGCGGCGCTGCTCGCCGTCGCGGCGCGCGACGGCGGCCTCGAGGGCCGCGCCCAGGCCGGCCAGGCCGGGCAGGTTCTCGGTCCCCGCGCGCCGCCCGCGCTCCTGGGTCCCGCCGAAGAGCGGCGCGAGCCTGAGCCCGCTCTTCACCCACAGCGCGCCGGCGCCGCGCGGGCCGCCGAATTTCTGCCCGGTGAGCGCCAGCAGGTCTGCGCCGAGCGTGCGCACGTCGACCTCGATCTTGCCCACCGCCTGGACCGCGTCGGTGAAGAAGAGCGCCCCGCGGTCGTGCGCCAGCGCGGCCAGCTCCCGCACCGGGAGCAGGACGCCCGTCTCGTTGTTCGCCACCATCGCGCAGACGAGCGCCGTGCGCGGCCCGATCGCCTGGTCGGCGGCGGCGAGGTCGGGGAGCCCGCGGGCGTCCACCGGCAGCACCGTCACGGGACGGCCGGCGGCGCGCAGCGCCTCGGCGAGCGAGAGGACGCAGGGGTGCTCGACCGCCGTGACCACGAGCTCGTCCCGGCCGGCCGGGGCGGCGCCGAGCGCGCCGCGCAGGGCGAGCGCCGCGGACTCGGTCGCGCCGGAGGTGAAGACCACGTCCGGCGGGCGCGCGCCGAGCGCCGCCGCCACCTGCTCGCGGGCCCGGTCGAGCAGGTCGCGCGCCGCGCGGCCGGGGGCGTGGACCGAGGAGGGGTTGCCGAAGACCTCGAGCGCGGCGGTCACGGCCGCCTTCGCCTCGGGGCGCATGGGGGTGATGGCGTTGTGGTCGAGGTAGTGCATGCCGCTAGACCATGCGCCGGCCCTTGCGCGCGCGCACGCCGAACTCCCTGAGGAAGCGCTGCACCAGCTCCGCCTTGAAGCGGGCGCGCGCCAGCGGGCCCATGCCGCTCAGGGGGATGCGGGCGCCCGCCATCGAGCCGTGCCCGCCGGCCGAGCCGCCCTTCTCCTCGATGACGTCGCGGATGAGCCGCCCCGCGTTCATGCGCCGGTCGCTGGTGCGGAGCGAGAAGTAGAGCTGCCCCTGGTACTCGCCGAAGGCCACCGACCACTTCACGTCCTCGAGGAACATGAAGCGCTCGGCCACCTCCGCCACCATGTCCGGCGCGTACACCTCGACGAGGTCGCACACCACCGCGTGCTCGTAGACGAGCGCCCGCTCGATGGCCGCGTGGTAGAGCTGGAAGTACTCGAGCGGCAGGCGCGGGTGCTCGATCTCGCCCAGCGCCTCCTTGTCGACCATCGGGAAGAGCCACAGGTAGGCGTCGACGTCGGCCTTCGTGGTCTGGCGGCCGAGGTCGCGCGTGTCGGCCTTCACCCCGTAGTAGAGCGCCGTCGCGAGCTGCGGCGGCATGGGGAGCCCGCTCGCGCGGAAGTACTCCACCATCACCGTGCTCGTCGCGCCGACCTGCTCCCCCACGTCGGCGATGGGCGCGAGCCGCGTCTCGGGCCGCTCGGGGTGGTGGTCGATGACCACGTCCGGGAAGTGGCGCGCCGGCAGGGAGTGGTTCCCCTGCTCGGGCTGCGTGTCGACCATGCAGATGAGGTCGTGGTCGTCGAAGACGACGCGCGAGATGGGCACCACCGGCAGCTTCAGCACGCGGATGAGCGCCCGGTTCTCGGCGCGCCCCACGATCCCGCCGTAGGCGACGATCGCCTCCACCCCCGCGAGCTGGCGCAGCAGGTGGGCGAGCGCCACCGCCGAGGCGATCGAGTCCGGGTCGGGGTTGTCGTGCGTGAGCACGAGCGCCCGGGCGTGGCCCTTCGCGTAGTGGACCAGCCGCTCCAGCTTCACGCGGTGCGGGTCGGCGCCCGGCCGCACCTCGCCGGTCAGCTTCGACCGCAGCACCGCCATCCGCGGCGCCCGGTGGAGCGCGGCGGCGTGGCGGGCGCGCACGTCGTGGTGGGGCGGGAGGGGCCCGCGAGGGGAGGGCTTCATCGGAGGAGCGAGCGGAGCACGGCCAGGTTCTCCTTGAACCGCAGCTCCGTCTCCAGGAAGGCCGGGACCTCGGCGAAGCGCCGGTCGTTGACGAGGCGCCGGAAGGCTTCGAGGCCGAGCGTGCCCTGGCCGATGTGCTCGTGACGGTCGACGCGGCAGCCGCGCGGCTTCTTGCAGTCGTTGAGGTGGAACGCCTCCACCCGCGCGAGGCCGATGGTCCGGTCGAGCTCGGCCAGGGTGGCCTCGTAGCCCTCCGGGGTGGCGAGGTCGTACCCGGCGGCGTGGAGGTGGCAGGTGTCGACGCAGACCCCCACCCGGCGGCGCAGCGCGGCGGGCACGGCGGCGCGGATGGCGGCCACCTGCTCGAAGCGCCAGCCGAGGTTCGAGCCCTGCCCGGCGGTGGTCTCGACGAGGAGCCGCGCCTTCCCCGGGGAGCGCTCGAGCGCGCTGGCCATGCCCTCGGCCACCGTCCGGATCCCCTCCGCCTCGTCGGCGTGGCTCCCGGGGTGGAAGACGAGCCAGCGGATGCCGAGCTGCTCGCAGCGCGCGAGCTCGTCCGCGAGCGCGTCCCAGCTCTTCCGGCGGATGTCGGCGTCGGCGCAGCAGAGGTTCACGAGGTAGGTGGAGTGGGCGGCCACCGGGAACCCGGTGCGCCTGGACTCCGCGCGGAAGCGCGCCACCTCGTCGGGCTCGAGCGGCTTCGCCGCCCACCCGCGGACGTTCCGGGTGAAGATCTGGAGGCACTCCGCCCCGTCGGCCTCGGCCCGGGCGAACGCGGTCGAGACACCACCAGCTACGCCTTCGTGGGCACCCAGGATCATGGAAGCGGCCTTCTATACAATAGGAGGTCGCGACCTGGCCACGCCCGCCTACACCCTGTCGGGGCGTCGGCGGGCCGGGTGACCTGGGGTCGAGGGACGGGGCGGGGCCCGGATCAGCGGGCGAGCTTGCGGTGGGCCGCCGCCGCCTCGCGGCAGTACTTCTCGGCGCTCGTGAGCGCGTTCTCCATCGAGTCCATCATGAGCTCCCGCAGCGCCGGCTCGGCGAGCTTCAGCGACTCGTAGTAGCGCTGCCGGTCGATGGTGTGGATGACGCAGGGCTGGTAGCCCTCGTGGAGCAGGATGAGGTTCGCGAGGAGGCGCGCGATGCGGCCCGAGCCCTCGGTGTACGGGTAGACGTGCATGAACCCGTGCTGCAGCCTCGACGCGCGCTGGATGGGGTGGGCGGCCTTGAAGTCCGCCGTCTCGCACAGCTCCAGCACCGCCGCCAGCTGCGCCGGGATCTGCGCCGGCTGGACGATCTCGTGGAAGTAGGCCCGGTGCAGCGGGATGTCCTTGCGGAAGTCGGCGTTGGCGCGCGCCTCGTTGCCGGCGTGCAGGGCGGCGTTGAGCTGCTTCACCAGCGGGAGCGTGATCTTGAGCTTCTTGGCCGAGGCCTCGGCCCGGACCACCTCCACCGCCGCCTTGGCGTTCCGGATGTCCCGGAACATCGCCATGCTGCCGGCCTCGGCCAGCATCTGGCCGGCGAGCGCGACCTCGATCTCCTGCCCGCTGTAGACGACGCCCTCCAGCGCGCTGTCGTGGTAAATCCACGACAGCTCGTACATCCGGGTGAAATCCTGTGCGATCGCGGGCCGATCGCGGAGCAGCTCCGCGAGGTCCTGGGTGCGATCGTCGATGTCGAGATAGCGGCTCCGCATGTGCTCCTCGTCTGGGTCCGGCGCGGGTGCGCGATGTAGCCGAAACGCGCGGGAAAGGTCAACGATTTCGGCCGCCGCGTAGAACAACCGGGCGGCCGAAATCTTCCTGGGGAGCCTGCGGGCGCTCGCGGGCGCCGCGTCAGTAGTACGTGAGCCAGCTCTCGTACTTCGGCGTCTCGCCGTGGACGGCCTTGAAGTACTCCTCCTGGATCTTCTTCGTCACCGGCCCCGGCTCGCCCCGGCCGATGCGCCGGTGGTCCACCTCGCGCACCGGCGTCACCTCGGCCGCGGTGCCGGTCATGAAGAGCTCGTCGGCCAGGTACATCGTGTCGCGGGTGAACTTCTGCTCGCACACCGGGATGCCCTGGTCCTTCGCGATCCGGAGCACCGAGTCGCGGGTGATGCCGGCCAGCACCGGCGAGGAGAGCGGCGGCGTGAAGATCGTGCCGTCCTTCACGATGTAGAGGTTCTCGCCCGAGCCCTCGGCGACGTAGCCGTCGGTGTCGAGCAGGATGGCCTCGTCGAACCCGGACAGGGTCGCCTCCCGGTTGGCCAGGAACGAGTTCACGTACTGCCCGCTCACCTTGGCGCGGACCATGTTCACGTTGACGTGGAGCCGGTTGAACGAGGAGACCTTGGCCCGGATGCCGCGCTTCAGGCCCTCGTCCGAGAGGTACGCGCCCCAGGGCCAGCTCGCGATCGTGACCTGGACCGGGTTCACCGCCCCGACGCCCATGCTGCCGTAGCCGAAGAAGGCGAGCGGCCGGATGTAGCCCTCCGCCTGGCCGTTGGCCCGTAGCGTCTCGAGGCAGGCCTCGTGCAGCCGCTCGATGGGGTAGGGGATCTCCATCAGCAGCACGTGCGCGGAGTCGTAGAGCCGCTGCATGTGCTCCCGGAGCCGGAACACGGCCGAGCGCCCGCCCGCCGTCTTGTAGGCGCGGATGCCCTCGAACACGCCCACCCCGTAGTGCAGCGCGTGCGTGAGCACGTGGACCTTCGCGTCGTCCCACGCGACGAGCTTCCCGTCGAGCCAGATCTTGTTCGCCTTGTCCATCCGACGAACATGCCGCAACCGGACGGACGATTCAACGGCGGCCGGGCGCCCGGAGCGCGGCCGCGGGGGGCGCCTCACGCCGCGCGCGCCGGCTCCATCACCCGCACCGGGAGCACCATGGCGTTCAGCCCGGCGAACTGGAGGCGCCGCTGGAGCTGGTAGGCGGTCTCGTTGTGGAGGAGCCGCTGGTACCAGCGCTCCTGCTCGAAGACGAGCTTCCCGGCGAAGAAGATGGCGCGCGAGAACTCCCGCCCGACCTCGAGGCAGAGGCGCTCGGCCTCGGCCACCGCCTCGGTGCCGATCGCCATCCGGTAGTCCGCGGCGAGCCCGAGCCGCCGCGCCAGGTCGACGTAGCGCCGCAGGCTCTGCTCGGTCTGGGCGCGGATGGCCTCCACCTCCTCCACGCCCTTCATGGTGGCGGAGTCGATGACGCCCACCGACAGGAACACGAAGTTCTTGTAGTGGGAGGGGAAGAGCCGCTGGATGGTGAGGAGCTGGTGGATGCCGAGCCCGGAGTAGGCGCCCACGAGCAGCACGGCGGTGGGGAGCTTGGGGTCGAGCTTCCGGTGCTCGCCGACCGGGTGGGCAGGCAGGGCGTTCATGATCTCGTCGAGCCGCTTCAGGTTGTCCTGCACGCGCCGGTAGTGGCGGCGGATCGTGAAGCAGAGCGCGATCACGACGCCGGTCACCGCCAGCGTGATCCAGCCGCCCTGGCCGAACTTCTCGTAGACGGTGCCGGCGAGGATGGCGAGGCAGAGCAGGAGGGCCGCCCCGTGGACGACCGCGCCCCGCTTGAACCCGCCCTCGCGGCGGCGCTCCAGCCAGTAGCGCAGCATCGCGATCTGCGAGAGCGAGAAGGTGACGAAGACGTTGATGGAGTACATCGTCACGAGCGCGGTGATGTTGCCGTGCGTGTAGAGGAGCGTGGCGATGGAGGCGCCGCCCATGAGCAGCACGCCGTCCTGCATGGTGAGGCGGTCGGAGAGCTGGCCGAAGCGGTGCGGCAGCCAGGAGTCGTGCGCCATGTTCGCCATGACGCGCGGCCCGTCGATGAAGCCGGCCTGCGCCGCCACGAACAGCAGCGCGGCCTCCGCGCCCAGCGTGACCCACACGTACCCGGTGCCGACGGGGAGCCCGCCCGGCCGGAAGCCGCCGGCGAACCTCTCCAGCAGCAGGGCGTTCATCGTCTTGTCGCCCTCCGGCACCACGTGGAACAGCATGTAGAGCAGGAGGATCCCGCCGGCGGTCAGCGCCAGCGAGACGGACATGTAGACCATCGTCCGCCGGGCGGTCTCCACCTTCGGCTCGCGCATGATCTGGAGCCCGTTCGAGACCGCCTCGATGCCGGTGTACGTGCCGGCGCCCATCGAGTAGGCGCGGACGAAGATGCCGAACATCCCGGCCAGCCCGAGGGTGGCGAGGCCGCTCGAGAACCCCTGGTGCACCTCGGCCGTCACGCGCGGCAGCTCCACCGCGTGCCCGGCCACGCCCCCCACGATGAGGAAGATGTGGGTGAGCAGGAACACGAGGAAGATGGGCGTGAGGACGGTCACCGACTCCTTCACGCCCCGCAGGTTGAGCAGCACCAGGAGGCCGATGACCACCGCCTCGACGAGGAGCTTGGACTGCGCCCAGCCGGGGGGCAGGACCGAGAAGACCTGGTCGGCGCCGCTCGCGATCGACACCGAGATGGTGAGGATGTAGTCGACCAGCAGGGCCGAGCCGGAGACCACGCCCCAGCGCGCCCCCAGCAGCCGGCTCGCCACCACGTAGCCGCCGCCGCCGAAGGGGAAGCGCTTGATGATCTGCGAGTACGCGACCGAGATGACGATGACGGTGAGCGCGGTCGCGAGCGCCAGCGCCACCGCCAGCTCGTGGTGCTCGCCCAGCGCCCGGAACGCCTCGTCGGGACCGTAGGCGGAGGAGGAGAGCCCGTCGGCCCCGAGGCCGACCCAGGCCAGGAACGCCACCAGCGAGATGGAGTGGTAGACGTTCGGATCCTGGACGTTGCGGGGCGCGCCGAGCAGCACCCGCCGCAGGCGCGACACGCGCGGCGCGGGAGGGGGCGTCGCGAGCGGAGGGCTGCCCTTGCCGTGGGGATCCAAGCGGTCTCCTGTCCTGGACGTCGCGCCGGACACGGCGCGCGCCCGTCGCAAGCGTCGTGCCTGCGCGCTCCGAGCGTACGTTCTGCCTTCTCGAGCCGGACAGCAGCGAACACGGCGGGTCCCCCCGCCGGCGCGGGCGGACTCTTAGCCCAGGTGGGTCGGCGATGCCAGGACTTCGAGCAGGCGGGTGCTCGCTCCCCGGCCACGCCTACCTGCCAGCGCGAGCACGCGGTCCTCGACGCGAACGGCCATCGCGCTTAGGCTCCCGGCGGCTCGCTCGAATGGCTCGTCCCGACACCTCCCCCGCGCCCTCGCCCGCGCTCGTCCCCCAGGGCCAGACCGGCACCCACCCGCTGCCGCCGCACTCGCCGCGCGGGCGCGCCCTCGCCTTGCTGTCGCTCACCGCCCTGGGCGTCGTCTTCGGCGACATCGGCACGAGCCCGCTGTACGCGCTCAAGGAGTGCTTCACCGGCCCCCACGGGGTCCCGCCGACGCCCGCCAACGTGCTCGGCGTCCTCTCGCTCGTGTTCTGGGCGATGACGTTCGTCGTCACGTTCAAGTACCTCACGTTCGTGATGCGGGCCGACAACCGGGGGGAGGGCGGGATCCTGGCGCTCATGGCCCTCGTCGGGCAGCGCGAGACCACGCGGCGCGGCCGCCAGGTGCTGCTCCTGCTCGGCCTCTTCGGCGCGGCGCTCCTCTACGGCGACGGGGTCATCACGCCGGCCATCAGCGTGCTGTCGGCGGTGGAGGGCCTCGCCGTCGCCGCGCCCACCCTCGAGCACCTGGTCGTGCCGCTCACGGTCGCGATCCTGGTCGGGCTGTTCGCGTTCCAGCGGCGCGGCACCGCCACGGTGGGGCTGGTCTTCGGGCCCATCATGCTGCTGTGGCTGGTGGCCATCGCCCTCCTCGGCGCGCGCGCCGTGGCCGGCGACCTGGGCGTGCTCGCCGCCGTCTCGCCGCACCACGCGCTGCGCTTCCTGGTCGAGCACCGCACCCACGGGTTCCTGGTGCTGGGCGGGGTGGTGCTCGTCATCACCGGCGGCGAGGCGCTCTACGCCGACATGGGCCACTTCGGGGCGAAGCCCATCCGCACCGCCTGGCTGTGCGTGGCGATGCCGGCGCTGGTCCTCAACTACTTCGGCCAGGGCGCGCTGCTGCTCCGCGACCCGACGGCGGCCCGCAACCCGTTCTACCTGCTCGTGCCGGAGTGGGCGCTCTACCCCATGATCGCCGTCGCGGCGGCTGCGGCCATCGTCGCGTCGCAGGCGCTCATCTCCGGGGCCTTCTCCCTCTCGAACCAGGCGGTGCAGCTCGGCTACTCGCCGCGCTTCACCATCCGCCACACCTCGCGCACCGAGTTCGGCCAGATCTACGTGCCGGAGGTGAACGGGGCCCTGGCGGTGGCGTGCCTGGCGCTCGTCCTGGGCTTCCGCTCCTCCTCCGCGCTCGCCTCCGCCTACGGCATCGCGGTGACCGGCACCATGGCCATCACCACGCTCCTCTTTCACCGGGTGATGCGCGACCTCTGGCATTGGCGCCGCCGGGTGGCGTGGCCGCTCACGGCGGTGTTCCTGACGGTGGACCTCGCCTTCTTCGCCTCCAACCTGGTCAAGATCGAGGAGGGCGGCTGGTTCCCGCTGGCGGCGGCGGCGCTGGTCTTCACGCTCATGTCCACCTGGAAGCGCGGCCGGAGCGCGCTCTCCGAGCAGCTCCGCGAGGCGGGGCTGCCGCTCGAGCTGTTCCTCGACGACCTCGAGCGCCGCGGGCCGCACCGCGTGCCGGGCACCGCCGTCTTCATGACCTCCAACCTGGGATCGGTCCCGCCGGTCCTGTTGCACCACCTCAAGCACAACAAGGTGCTGCACGAGCGCGTGCTGCTCGTCTCCATCCTGACCGAGGACATCCCGACGGTGCCGTCCCAGGCGCGCGCCACCGTGCGCGTGCTCCGCGCCGGGTTCGTGCAGGTGGTGGCGCGCTACGGGTTCATGCAGACGCCGCGCGTCCCCGCGATGCTGGCCGCCCTCCCGCCGTCCTCCATCCCCGGGCCGCCGCTGCGCGACACCACGATGGAGACGACCTACTACCTCGGCCGGGACACGCTGCTCCCCACCGGCCCGTCGCGCCTGCCGCACTGGCGCAAGCGCCTCTTCATCATCATGGCCCGCAACTCCATCACCGCCAGCGCCTTCTTCGGCCTGCCGCCGAACCGCGTCGTCGAGATGGGCGGGCAGATACAGTTGTAGCGGGGGCTGCGCCCCCGCCCCGTCCAGCAAAGCTGGCCGGGGCCCCACCCCTGCTCGGCGGGACCCTGCGGCGCGCTGCGCGCGCCTGCCCCGCCTGAGAGGGGCTTCGCCCCTCCCCACCTGCGGTGGGCCCCACCCTCCCGAGCTACCGCACCACCTCGTCGAAGGCGGCGCGCACCTCGGCCGTGACCCGGCGGTACTCGGCCTGGAAGCGGGCGGAGGGGTCCTCGCCGTAGTAGCCGAGCCGGCGCGCCAGCTGGACGAGCCCGCGGCCCTGCGGCAGGTGGTCCACCGTGTAGTCGTGGACGATGCGGAGGCGGAGGTCGAGCCGGCGCAGGAACTCGTAGCCGCTGGCGAGCGCCTGGTGCTCGGCGTCGGCGAGGAGGCCCGCCTCGCGCAGGCGCCGCAGCGCGACCGGGGTCGAGGGCGTCCGCACCGACGGGTGGGCGTGGCCGTGCGCGAGCTGGAGGAACTGGGCGGCGAACTCCACGTCGATGAGGCCGCCGCGGCCGGACTTCGGGTTCGGGCCGCGCTCCGCCTCCTTCCCGATCTCGGCCTCGATCCGCTCGCGCATGCGCCGGATCTCGTGGGCGAGCTGGGCCGGGTCGGCGGGGCGGCTCCACAGCGCCGGCACGAGCACCCGGGCCTGCACCTCCTCGAACAGCGCCGCGTCGCCGGCGACGAAGCGCGCCCGGAGCAGCGCCTGCCGCTCCCAGAGCTGGCTGCGCACCGGCGCCACGCCCTCGCCGCCGACGTGGTACCGGGCGAAGCCAGCCGCGCTGGTGACGAGCGCCCCCTGGTTGCCGGAGGGGCGGAGCCGGGTGTCGATCTTCCACAGGAAGCCCTCGCGCAGGGGCATCTGCAGGAACGACATGAGCCGCTGGGCCAGCCGCGCGTAGTCGCCGTGCGAGGAGTGCGGCGCCGCCTCGTCGCCCGGGGGCGAGCGGTAGAGGAAGACGAGGTCGAGGTCGGAGTGGTAGCCGAGCTCGCGCCCGCCCAGCTTCCCCATGGCGATGACGCACAGGCGGTGCTGCGGCAGCCGCCCCTTCTCGCGCGCCTCCTGCTCGGCGAGCGCGAGGCACCGCTCGAGCGACACCTCGGCCAGGTCGGAGAGCTGGGCCGCCACCCCGGCCAGCGGGAGGGCGCCGGCGATGTCGTGCACCGCGATGCGCAGGACCTCCTCGTTCTTGTAGCGGCGCAGCTCGCCCAGCTGGTCCTCGAGGCTCTGGTCGAGGCCCTCGGCCGGGCGCGCCAGCGGCGCGAGCCGCGCCTCGAGCTCGAGCTGGAAGGCGTCCCGCCCCTTCGCCAGCACCACCGAGTCCTCGCGCAGGAGCGCGTCGAGCAGCTCGGGGTGGCGCAGGAAGCGCTTGGAGAGGAAGTCGGAGGTGCCGAACAGCGACAGGAGCAGCCGCGCCACCCGGTGGTTCTGCGAAAGGAGCCGGAAGTAGGGCTCGGCGTTGGGGAGGGCGGCGGCGAAGTCGGCCAGGAAGCCCAGCGCCTGGTCGGGGTCGGGCGTCGCGAGCGCCTCCTGCAGGAGCGCGACGGCGGCGACCGGATCGCCCGAGTGGGCGAATGGGGTGCGGCGGCGGCCCAGGGCGTCGAGCGCGGCCAGGGCGCGGTCGGGGTCGGAGAGCCCGCGGCGGAGCGCGATCTCGACCCGGCGCTCGTCGGGCACGGTCGGGTCGGCGAGGAGCGAGAGCTCGGGGTCGAGCTTCACCTCCTCCGCGCCGCGCCCGAGCACGTCCGCGAACAGCGCGGCCACCCGCTCGCGGTGCGCCGCCAGCTGCTCCTCGAACCGCTGCAGGCTGGAGTACCCCATCGCCCGCGCCAGCCACGCCCGCTCCTCGGGCGGGGGCAGGGCGTGCGTCTGCCGCCCGTCCTCCATCTGCACCCGGTGCTCGGCGCGGCGCAGGAAGAGGTACGCGTCCGCCAGCGCGTCGCGCTCCCGCGCGGGCACCACCCCGGCGAAGAGCAGCCGGTCGAGGGCGGGCAGCACCGCCCGCTCGCGCAGCTCGCGCGACTTCCCGCCGTGGAGCAGCTGGAGCGCCGAGACGAAGAACTCGACCTCGCGGATCCCGCCCTTGCCGAGCTTGAGGTTGTCGCGCCCCTCGGCGCCGGCGCGCGCGTCGATGCGCGCCTTCATGGCCTGGATCTCGGCCACGATCTCGAGGTCGAGCGAGCGGCGCCAGACGAACGGCTCGAGCCACCGGAGCAGCTCCTCCCCCACCGCCACGTCGCCGGCGGCGGGCCGCGCCTTGACGAGCGCGTTCCGCTCCCACGACCGCCCGAACGACTGGTAGTAGAGCTCGGCGGCGCGGACGCTGTTCACGATGGGGCCGCTGCGGCCGTCCGGCCGCAGGTTCAGGTCGACCCGGAACACGAACCCGTCGTCGGTGGGCTTGGCGAGCGCCTCGGTGACGAGCTCGGCGAGCTTCGCGTAGTGGGCGAAGTGGGTGACGCCCCCCGCGGTGGTGCCGTCCGGGCCGTAGACGTAGATGACGTCCACGTCGGAGGAGAAGTTGAGCTCGCGGGCGCCGAGCTTCCCCATGGCGAGGGCGCAGAAGCCGGCGCCGGGCTCGCGGTCCTCGAGGCCCTCCGGGGCGCCGTGGCGCGCGCGGAGCCGCCGGTCGTGGAACCGGATGGCGGCGTCCAGGCAGGCGGTGGCGAGCGCCGACAGCTCGCCGGTCACCTCGCTCATGCGCGCGCGGCGGAGGTCGCGCAGCGCGATCCGGACCACCTCGCGGGTGCGGACGCGCCGGAGCAGCCGGTGCAGCCCCGGGACGTCGTCCGGGTCGAGCCGGGCCGCGGCGCGCGCCAGCAGGCGCCGGAGCTCGTCCTCGCCGCGCGGGGCGTCGAGCCGGCGTGAGCCGGCCGCGCGCCGGAGCAGGGCGGGCTCGCGCGCGAGCAGGCTCGCCACCATCCGCGACGCCCCGCAGACGAGCACGAGCGCCTCGAGCAGCGCCGGCGCGTCCGGCAGCGCCCCGGCGGCGTCGGCGTAGCGCTCGACGCCGGCCAGCGCCAGGTCCGGGTCGGCGGCGCGCGCGCACAGCGCCGTGAGGCGCTCGAGCGTGGCGGGGGTGGCGCGGGCGGCGAGGCGCGCCAGCCGCTCGCGGGCGGCCGCCTCGGCGCGGAAGGGCGCGGGCTCGACCGGGGGGACGGGCGCGGGGGCGTTCATCCGCCCCATCCTATCAGCGGGCCGGGGGCGGTTCCGCCGCGGCCGGCGGGAGGTGCACCACGATCCCCTCGCCGCCCTCGTCGCGCCGGGCCTCCAGGCCGCCGCCGAGCGAGGAGAGGCGCTCGCGCGCGACCACCAGGAGGACGTCGTCGTGGAGCAGCACGCCGCGCCCCGCGCCGTCGATGCGCAGCTCGAGGGCGCCGTCCCGGGCCGCGGCGGACAGGCGCAGCGCCGCGCCGCCCCGGGCGCCGCCCTCCGAGCACGAGATGAGGACCCCGGCCAGCGCCTGGACCAGCGAGTCGCGCTCGCCGAGGACCCGCAGCCCCGCAGGGACGGCGGCGGCGTCGGCCGCCACGCCGCGCAGCGCGGCCAGCCGCGCCGCGTGCGCGACCAGCTCGGCCAGCTCGAGCGCCTCGCGGGCGCCGCGCCCCTCGCGCGCCAGCGCGCCCAGGTCGAGGACGATGCGGCGCAGGCGCTCGAGCGCGCTCCGGGCATCCCCGGCCACCTCGTCCACCTCGGCCGCGTCGGGTTCGGGGGCGCCCCGGGCGACGCGCTCGAGCCAGCGCAGGTCGGCCGAGAGCGCCGCCAGCGGGTTGTTGAAGGCGTGCGCCACGCCCGCCACCACCCGCCCGAGCAAGGTCATCCGCTCCGCCTGGACCCGGCGCGCCTCGCTGCGGCCCAGCTCCTCGCGCGCCGCCGCCTCGCGCCGCCGCAGGTGGCGGTTGAGCGCCGCGCCCGCGGTGGCGTATGCCGTCCCGAACGCGTTCAGCGCCACGGCCGTGGCGAGCCGCGCCCCGCGCGCCCCCTCCGACCACACGATGGCGATGGCGAGGGTCCCGCCCAGGAGGCCGGTCGACAGCGCCGCCCAGGGCACGTCGGGGACCGCCAGCAGGTACACGATCGGCAGGATGGGGAGCACCACCAGGTACGGCCCCGCGCCGCCCCCGGTCGCGCGCGCCACGGCCGCGAAGCCGGCGGCGGCGACGACGCCACCCACCGTGGCCACCGCGCCCGCGGCCGCGCCGCTGGCCCGGCCGAGCGCGAGCGGGGCGCCGAGGAGCACCGCCATGAGCAGCAGGCGGCCGGCGAGGAGCAGCCCGAGCTCGGGCGGCCCGCGGAGGACGTCCAGGACCAGCAGGACCGCGTTCGTGGCGCCCAGGAGCAGCATGAACCCGCGCCGCTCCGGAGAGGTCGCCTCGGTGGTGTAAGGGGCCACGGGCCGGCGATGCTAGAGGAGTCGGGCGCGCGCCGCGACGGGTCGGGGCGGGCCCCGGGTCGGCCCCCGGCCTGGCGCGCCGCGGTGGGGCCGCGGCGCCCCCACCCGTTCACTCGACGGGGCGATTCGTCGCGGGCCCGTGCTGGCGGCCCGGCCGCGTCACTCCGGCTCGTCCTCGGGAGGGGACCGGCCGGCGCGGGAGAGCCCGTGTTGCCTGATCTTCTTGTGGAGGTTGGTGCGCTCGACCCCCAGCGCCTGCGCGGCCTGGGTGATGTTCCAGTCGTGCTCCTCGAGCTTCTTCAGGATGTAGTCGCGCTCGACCAGGTCCCGGAGCTCCTTGAGCGGCACCTCGCCGTACCGCGAGAGGTCGGCGCCCTCGCCGGGCGGCGGCGCCGGGCGCGCCGCGGCCACCTCCGGGACGTCGGCCGGGGTGACGCGGTCGCCGCTCATGATGGCCATCCGCTCGCACACGTTGCGCAGCTCGCGGACGTTCCCCGGCCACCGGTGGCGCGCCAGGCGCTCGTAGACGGCGGGGTCGATGGGCTTCGGGCGCATGCCGTTCTCGCGCATGGCGAGCTGCAGGAAGCGCTCGGCGAGCGCCGGCACGTCCTCCAGCCGGTCGCGCAGCGGCGGCGCGCGGAGCGGCACGACGTTGAGCCGGAAGAAGAGGTCCTCGCGGAAGGTCCCCTCCCGCACCTCGGCCTCGAGGTCCTTGTTGGTCGCCGCGAGGACGCGCACGTCGACGGTGAAGGCGCGCTCCGAGCCGACCCGCGTCACCTCGCCGGTCTGCAGCGCCCGCAGCACCTTGGCCTGGGCCGAGGCGCTCATGTCCCCGATCTCGTCCAGGAAGAGCGTGCCGCCGTGCGCCACCTCGAACTGGCCGCGGCGCCGGGCGGCGGCGCCGGAGAAGCTGCCCTTCTCGTGCCCGAAGAGCTCGCTCTCGATGAGCTCCGAGGGGATGGCGGCGCAGTTCACCTTGACGAAGGGGCCGGCGGCCCGCTTCGACTGACGGTGGATCTCGTGCGCGATGAGCTCCTTGCCGGTCCCGGACTCCCCCAGGATGAGCACGCGTCCGTTGGTCGGCGCGACCTTGGCGATGTCCTCGCGCAGCCGCCGCAGGGCGGGGCTGTCGCCCAGCATCTCGTCGCCGAAGCGCCGCTCGCGGGCGGAGAGGTCCTTCACCCGCTCCTCGAGCGAGCGGCGCGCCAGCGCGTTCTTCACGCTCACCAGCACCCGGTCGCGGTCCACCGGCTTGGAGAAGAAGTCGAGCGCGCCGCGGCGCATGGCCTCGACGACGTCGGGGGTCTCGGCGTGGCCGCTGATCACGATGACGGGCAGGTCGCGCCACAGCTCGCGCGCCCGCGACAGGAGCGCCAGCCCGTCCATCCCGGGGAGCCGGACGTCGAAGATGCCGAGGTCCACCGGCTCCGCCTCGAGGAGCTGGAGCGCCTCCTCGGCGGTCTCCGCCTCGGCCACCGCGTAGCCCTCGGGCTCGAGGACCATGCGCAGCGTGCGGCGGATGTTCTTCTCGTCGTCGACGACGAGGAGGGTGGGGCGGGCCGGGTCCATCCCCGGAATATACGGGATCTCGCCCGCCGGCTTCAGAACGCGCGCGTCTCCCCGACCTTCATCTCGACCATCTTCGTCTTCACGCCGCGCTGCTGCAGCGCCTGCTGCAGCTCGGCGGGCGTGCCCTTGAGGAGCGGGAAGGTGCCGAAGTGCATGGGCACGAGCTGCTTCGGGTTGACCCAGCTCGCCATGAGCGCGGCGCCGGTGGGGTCCATGGTGAAGTGGCCGCCGATGCAGGCCAGCATGAGGTCGACGGGCGCCCAGCGCTTCGCCGGGTACTGGATGTCGGAGACGGGGGCGGTGTCGCCGGTGTGGTAGATGGTCGGCCCGCCCTTCACGTGGATCATGAAGCCGACCGGGTTCCCGGCGTACTGCGCGGCGCCCTCGTTCCCGGCCTTGAACCCGGAGCTGTGGACCGCCGGGACGAGCGTGACCGACACCTCGTCGGTGAGATCGATCGTCCCGCCCATGTTGCCGGCGGTGGCCGTCGTCGCCTGGTCGGCCGGGTACCCGGCGCCGGCGAGCGCCTGGGCCAGCTCGAAGGCGCCCACGAACTTGGCCTTGGTCTTCTGCGCCAGCGCCACCGCGTCGCCGACGTGGTCCGCGTGACCGTGCGTCACGAGGATGAAGTCGACCTTCTCGGGAGGCGCGACCTTGCCGTCCTTGTTCGACGGGTTCGAGAACCACGGGTCGATGGCGAGCACCGTCCCCTTCGGCGTCTTCACCACGAAGGCGGCGTGGCCGTACCAGGTGACCTGCGTCTTCCCGGCGGGGGCGCCCTGCGCGGCGGCGGCGAGCGGGACGGCGCACATCACGAACAGCGCTGCGAGGGAACGCCTCATGAGTCCTCCAGTGAACGTGGCCGCATGGATGCGCCGCCCTGCGGCGTCCCGCCACGCCCGGTGGGGTCGCCCGCCGCGGGGGCCGGCTACTTCCGGTGGACGGAGAAGGCGCTGAACGCCTGGTCGGTGGGCATCATCTCGACCACGTTGACGTTGAAGTGCGGCGGCCGGGTGACGCACCAGGCGACGGTCTCGGCGACGTCCTCGGCGGTGAGCGGCTGCATCCCCTGGTAGACGGCCTTCGCCTTGCCCTGGTCCTTGAGGCGGACCAGCGAGAACTCGGTGTCGGCCATGCCCGGCTCGAGCACGGTGACGCGCAGCCCGGTGCCGAGCAGGTCGGCCTTCAGGTTCTGCGAGAACTGGTGCACGAAGGCCTTGGTGGCGCCGTAGACGTTGCCGCCGGGGTAGGGGTAGCTCGCGGCGACCGACCCGATGTTGACGACGTGCCCGCGCCGGCGCGCCACCATCCCGGGCAGGAGGGCGCGGGTGCAGGTGACGAGCCCGCGGCAGTTCGTGTCGATCATCGTGTCCCACTCGTCGAGCGAGGCGCGCTGCGCGGGCTCGAGCCCGAGCGCCAGGCCGGCGTTGTTGACGAGCACGTCCACCTCCGCGAAGGGGCCGGGCAGCCCCGCCACGGCGGCCTCGACCGCGCGGCGATCCCGCACGTCGAGGACGACCGCGTGGGCGCGCTCGCCGAGCGCGCGCGCGAGCTCCTGGAGCCGGTCGGCGCGGCGGCCGGTGACGACGACGCGCGCGCCGTCCTTCGCGAAGCGCTCGGCGATGGCGCGGCCGAAGCCGGAGGTGGCGCCGGTGACGAAGGCGACTCTGTCGTGGAGGGGGAGGGCCATGGCCCGCGATCCTAAACGCGCGCGCCGCGGGAGGCCACGGCGAAAGTCAGGGCCCCTCGTCTCCGGCGCCCGCCTTCAGAAGAACAGCAGGAACCCGTTCGCCATGTACACGAGCCCGACCGCCCCGAACGCGAGCCCCATCGCCCACATGAGCGGCTTCTTCATCAGCGCGCCGATCGAGGACAGCATGATGGCGATCTGGAGCAGCATCACCGCCAGGCCGAACGCGGCGCCGTGGCGCTTCAGGCCGTCCTCGCTCCGCTGCACCGCCTCGGCCTGCGCCTTGATCTCGTTCTTCTCGCGGTCGTAGCGGGCGGCGTCGGCGCGGGCGCGCTCGAGGCGCTCGCCGGCGAGGCGCTGGGCCTCGGGGGTGCGCGCCTCGAGGCGCGCCAGCTCGAGGTCGTCCCGGTGGAGCTCGACGGCGTGCTGCTTGATGCTCTTCGACTGGAAGTACGACCAGAGGTTCGCCTCCTGGGTCGTCGAGAGCTGCACGCGGGTCGAGTAGCCGCCGCCCTTGAGCGCGCTGATGGCGGCGCAGACGGCCAGCACGGTGGTGGTGAGCGCCACCCACTGCGTCCAGCGGTCCTTGTGGGCGGGGACCGCGGCCGGGGCCGGGGTCGGGGCGGTCGCGGCGTCGGTCTTGCGGGCGGCTTCAGCCATGGCGTCCTCCTCGGAAGGGCGCGGCTCATAGCACGGCCGGCGGGCCCGCGGGAGGTGCGAGCGCCTGCGACACGGGCGTCAGGTGGACGCGGGCGGGGCGGGGGGCGGGCCGGCCAGCGGGAGGGCGATGGCGAAGGAGGCGCCGCCGCCGGGGTGCGCCCCGGCGGCGATCTCGCCGCCGTGCTGGAGCACGATCTTCTTCACGATGGCGAGCCCGAGGCCGGTGCCCTCGTGACGCGTGGTGAAGTAAGGGTCGAAGATCCGGACGCGCACCTCCTCCGGGATGCCGGGACCCTCGTCCGCCACCGTGAGCACGGCGCGGTCGCGGGTGCGCGCCACGCCGAGGTGCACCCGCGCCCGCTCCGGGCGCGAGGCCTCGACGGCGTTCCGGACCAGGTTCGTGAGCACCCGCCGCATGAGCGCCCGGTCGAGCGCGACCGGGCAGTCGCCGCCGCGCGCCACCAGCAGCTCCGCCTCGGCCGCGAGCTGCGGGCTCGTGCGCACGAACTCCTCCACGAAGGCGCCCAGCTCGGCCGGCTCGGTGCGCACCTCCGGCAGCTTGGCGAAGTCCGAGAACTCCTGCACCAGCCGCTGCAGCGTGCCGACCTCCTCGCGCACGATGTCGCCCGCGTCCGCCAGCAGCCGGGTGAACTTGGGCGTCCGGGCGTCGCTGGCGGCGTATGCGGCCTCGAGCTGCTGGAAGGCGAGCTGGATGGGCGTGAGCGGGTTCTTGATCTCGTGGGCGAGCCGGCGCGCCACCTCCTGCCAGCCGGAGATCTTCTCGAGGTACACCAGGCGATCGCGGCTCTCCCGCACCTCGCGCACCATGCGGTTGAACGCGCGCGCCAGCGAGGCCACCTCGTCGTGCGCCCGGCCCGGGTCGACCTGGACCGAGAGGTCCCCCCGGGCCAGGTCGCTCACCGCCCGCAGCAGCTCCGAGAGGCGGCGGGTGGTGCGCCGCGCCAGCAGCGCCCCGGCGAGCCCGGCCGCCAGGGCCCAGGCCCCGAGCAGCGCGGCGAAGGCGCGCACGTAGCTGCGCTGGATGTCGGCGCGGAGCGCGTCGGCCGAGTGGTACACCTCGCCCAGGTCGCGCGCCTCCGACAGGTCGGCGAAGAAGCGCGCCTCGACCGCGAAGGTGCACTCGAGCGTCGCCCCCGGGGGCAGGCGCAGCCGCTCCGGGTCGGGCACCGCCACCCGGGCCGGCGCGGGGCGCCACTCGCCGTCGGGGTTGGGCCCGGTCGCCTCCGCCTCGGCGAGCACCGCGCCGCTCGCGTCGAGCACCGCGGCGCGCCGGAGGCGCGGGGTGCGCGCCACCGCGGCGGCGAGGTACGCGCGGAGCCGCGCCGGGTCGCCGGGCAGCCGCCGCAGCACCTCGCGCGCCTGCTCGGCGTAGAGCTGCTTGCGCGCCTGGAAGAGGTCGCCGTACAGGGCCGGCGTCGCCTCGAGCCGCGCCACCACCCGGGGGTTGAGCGCCAGCGCGAGGTTCTCGGCGGTCAGGGTGCGGGCGAGCCAGAGCGCGGCGCCGAGCGGCACCAGCGCCGCCAGCACCAGCGCGGCGGCGATCTTGAGCTCGAAGCGCGACGGGCGCAGGCGGGCGAGCCTCACCGCGGCCTCACGTCCTGCGCGGTGAAGGGTGCCGAGCGGAAGAGGTGGACGTCGGAGCCGGGATCGGCCCCGCGCAGCAGGTAGCTCGCCATGGCGCCGAGGACGCTGCGCGACGGGGCCCCGCTGCGCCCGGCGGCGGCCGGGTTGGCGATGAACTCGCGGGTCCGGTCGAGCAGCTCCTTCGACACGGGGTTGAGCTCGAGGCGCGTCTGCACCACCCATCTCCCGGCGCCGAGCTCGGCGGCGGGGCCCAGGTCGAGCCCGCGCGCCTCGCGCAGGAAGGCGCGGAGGTCCTCCCAGCGCTGGAAGGTCCGCGTCCGTCCCTGCGGCGCGGAGGGGTCCCTCACGGTGGCGGTCCAGCGCTCCTCCCAGACGTCGTAGAGCACGTCGACGGTGCGCCCGAAGAGCGCAGCCGGATCGCCGCCCGGCTCGGGCAGGAGCGCCGCGTGCAGCGCGATGACGTTGGTGAGACCGCTCGAGAGCCGCTTGCGGAGGTCCGGTGGGTAGGCGGCCCCGAGGTCGACGGTGGCGACCAGCCGCCCCCCCTCCGCGGCGAGCGCGGTCGGCAGCGAGCGCGGCGCGTCGTGGGCGCCGGCCGCGGCGGCGGCGAGGGCGGCGAGGAGCGCGAGCGAGGGGCGGGCGAGCTTCACAGGAAGTTGTCGAGCGCGTAGCCGAGCGAGACGTTGAAGCTGCCGACCGGGGTGTCGAGCCGGAGCGCCACGTCGCCCGAGAACGGGGTGCTCGAGGCGCGCGTGCGCCCCGCCCGCGCCCGCGCCGCGGTGTAGACCCAGCGGCCGCCCAGGGCCAGGTAGCCCCGGTGGAAGAAGGCGCCGTCCCCCCACAGCGGCACGCCGTACTCGGCGCCGGCGAGGGCGAGGTAGGCGTCGTAGCGCGCGTCGGTGGAGAAGTTGAGCTCGAGCGCCCGCCCGAGGGCCGGGCCGATGGAGAAGTAGGCGAAGTCGGCGGCGTAGAAGCGGTCGAAGAAGGGCGCGTCGCCCTGCACCGCGCCGGCGGCGGCGAGGAGGCGCAGCCCGTGCCCGCGCGGCAGCGCGTGGTCGCTCTCGAGCTGGATGAGGTAGCGGCTGTACTCGTAGTCGCCGCCGAGGGCCTCGGTCCCGAGGACGATGTTCACCGCCAGGCGCGAGCCGTCGGTGGGGAAGAAGAGGTCGTTGCGCGTGTCGCGGTCGTAGGTGGCGGTGAGGGCCGAGACCCAGGACCGGCCCGGGTGGGCGAGCGCGGCGGCGGTGTACGGGGCGAGGCTGATGGGGTCGCCGCCCGCGCCCGACAGCCGCGAGGACCCGACGCGCTCCACCCGGTAACCCGCCAGCAGCCGCTCGAACGGGCCGGGCCGCAGGCCGAAGGTGAGCTCGCCGCCGAGCCGGTCGTAGCGCAGCCGCGGCGCGGACCCGTAACGCCCCTGGTAGGCGCTGCACTCGGGATCGCCGCAGGCGAGCTCCTCGCCGTGCAGCGCGAGCGCCGAGACCCCGAACACGAGCGGCAGCCCGCCGAGGTCGAGATCGGGGTCGAAGAACGACCCGCGGAGCGCGAAGCGGGCCGGCGCGAGCGGCTGATCGGCGGGGGTCCCGCCGTAGACGAAGGCGCCGCCCAGCGCGAGCCCCAGCCCGAGGAAGTTGCCCTGCGACACGCCCAGGCCGCCGTAGAGCGGCTGGGGCCCGGTCGAGCCGAGCACGAAGTCCGTGATCATGAGCGTGTTGCGCTCGGTGAAGTCGAAGACCAGCGTCACCAGCCCGCGCTCGCGGCCCCGCTCGACGCGCGTCTCGACGCGCGAGAACCACCCGAGCTGGAGGAGCCGCAGCCGCGACAGCAGCACCGCCTGGTCGTCGAGGAGCTCGCCCTCGGCGATCGAGAGGTGGCGCCGGACCTCGGAGGGGCGGGTGCGGGTGAGGCCCTCGAACCGGATCTGCTCGACCACGTACCGGCGGGACGCGAGCGGGCCCGCGGGGGCGGCCCCCTCTCCCTGGCCCTCTTCCCCGGAGAGGGGAGGGGGACGGGGGGCGCTGGCCGGCGCGGTGGGGGAGACGGGCGCGGGGCCAGGGGCGGCGGCCGGCGGCGGGGCGACGCCCTCCGCGGCGGCGGCGAGCGAGAGGGCCAGCACGGCGAGCGCGGCGGAGGGCACCACCGGGGATTGTACGCGAGCGGCGCGGCGGGGAAAGGAAAGGCTACCGCGGCTCGAGGCGCCGCCGGAGGTCCCAGTACGGCCGGTGCAGCTCGAGGTCGAGGGGGTCGCTGCGCAGGGCGGCCTCGTACTCGGCCAGCGCCGCGGCGACGTTCCCGAGCTTCTCCGCCACCCGGGCCCGGGCCAGGTGCCGCTGCGCCTCGTCCGCCCGGCGCGGGTCCTCCGAGAGCATCGCCTGGCGCCGCGCCTCCAGCACCGGCGGGGGGGTGCCGGCCGTCACGCAGTGCGCCACCCCGTGGAAGTTGCCGCGCCGGGCGTCCAGCATGAGCCGCTCGCCCGGCGAGCCGAGGAGCGCCGCGGCGGCGTCGACCTGGGCGAGGAGGATCGGGACGCGGGTGGCCCGCGTGCCCGAGGTCAGGTTCTGCTGCAGCGCCTCGAGCTGGCGCCGCACGGCGCGGGCGCGCTCGCGGATCTCCGGGAAGCCGTCCTCGGGGCGCGCGCCGAGGAGCTCGTACGGCCCGCCGGCGGCGCGCTTCGCGATGGCGTCGAGGGCGAGGGGGGCGGGCACCTCGGTCGGCTGCGGCGTCAGCGCGGGGCGCGAGGCGAGCTGCGCCGCCAGGGCGTCGACCGCGGCCTGGGCGTCGCCGGGGAGGGCGCCGAGCTGGAGCGCGAACCCGGGCTGCATCTGCCACCTCGCGGCCTCGGCGGCCGACACGTGGCGCACCACCTCGCCCTCGACCCGCACCGGGCGGCCCCCGGCGGCCGGGACGTCCACGGCCAGCCGGGAGAAGAGCGGCGGCAGCGTGCCTTCCTCGGGGAAGAACAACCCCCCGCGCGCCGCCTCGGAGGGGCGCAGCCGGCGGTGGTAGCCGCCGGGGCCGGCGACGTCCAGCTGGGGCGCGAGGGCCCGAGCCGCGGGCGCTCCGGGTGGGCGCGCCGCGGCGCGCTCGGGGCCGCGGCGCACCTCCTCCAGCGCGGCCGCGAACGCCGCCATGTCCTGGAACCGGTCGGCGGGGTCCTTCTGGAGCGCCTTCAGGATGACGGCCTCGAGCGCCGGCGAGATGGTCGGGTCCACCTCGCGCGGAGGCCTCGGCAGCTGCCGGAGCTGCGCGAGCAAGATGTGGGGGATGCCTTGGCCCGTGAAGGGCAGCCGCCCGGTGGCCGCCTCGTAGGCCATCATGCCCAGCGCGTACACGTCGGTGCGCCGGTCGATGCGCCCGTTCTCGCACTGCTCGGGGGCCATGTACTCGGGCGTGCCCACGATGACGCCGGCCGCGGTCCGGGCGCCGGTCTGGCGGTCGGCCAGCTTGGCGATGCCGAAGTCCATCAGCTTCACGAAGTGCGCGCGCCCGCGGCGGCGGACGAGGAACACGTTCTCGGGCTTGAGGTCGCGGTGGACCACCCCGCGGTCGTGGGCGGCCCGGAGCGCGTCGGCCAGCTGCAGGAGGACGTCGAGCGAGATGGCCGGATCGACGCGGCTCGCCCGGAGGAGCGCCGAGAAGGGCGCACCATCCAGGTACTCCATGATGATGTAGTAGCGGGAGGGCGGCAGCAGCGCGAGATCGAAGATGGCGACGATGTTCTCGTGCCCGATGAGGTTCACGGCGCGCGCCTCGTCGTAGAACCGCCCCACCAGCTCGGGGTTGGCGCACATCGACTCGTGCAGGAACTTGATGGCCACCTTGCTGCCGATGACCGGGTGCTCGGCGAGGTACACGGTCCCCATGCCCCCGCGGCCGAGCAGGCGCTGGACCCGGAAGCTCCCGACCATCGTGCCGAGGAGCGGATCGGGTACGACCGGCAGGGGCTCGTCGAGCCCGAGCGTATGCGCGACGGGTCGCGCGGCCGAGGGGCACGCCGCCCGGGGGTGGTCGCCCCCGCAGAGCGCGCAAGGCGGTCCGTCGTCGGCCTGGGTCGGAACCACGCGATCTTCCCCCGCACTTCGCGATCTCCAAGCTTAGCAGAATTCGCCCCGGGCCAACCCGGAGCGCGCCGGCGCGCGCGCCCTCCTTAGTCCCTTGACGCTCCAGAGCGCGGCTGCTTCAACCATGAGAAAGCCATGGCAGAACTCAAGAACATGACGGTGCAGGCCCTCCGGGACCTGGCCCGCAAGGCGCTCGGCCGCGGGCACTCGAAGCTCAAGACGAAGAGCGAGCTCATCGAGGCGCTGCAGGCCGCGGAGAAGAGGGTCGCGGGCGCCGCCGGGAGGGCTGCCGGGAAGCTCAAGGAGGCGACGAGCCGGGCCGTGCGCGCGACCAGCCGGGCGGTCGAGGCGGTGCGCGAGCCGAAGCGCGCCCCCGCCCGGGCCAAGGCCGCCTCGCGCAAGCCGCCGGCGGAGCGCGCGCGCGAGCGGCCCACCCGGCGGCCGCCTGCGCCGGCGGCCGCGCGCACCCCGGAGCCCGATCCCGAGGGGTTCATGGTGGCGCGGGTCGCGGGGGAGGACGCGGCCCACGGCGCCCCGCACCCGCTCACCGAGCGCACGCTCGAGCAGGAGCCGCCAGCGCGGGCGCCGAGGGCCGCCGGCGCGCGGCGCGCCGCCGCCGCGCCCTACCGCGAGGACCTGGGCGAGCTGCCGGGCGGCTACGGGGACGACGCGCTCATCGCGCTGCCGCGCGACCCGAAGACGCTGTTCCTCTACTGGGACCACGCCCAGGACACGCTCCGCGCCGCCTGGGAGGGGCTCGACGGCGGACGGCCCCAGCTCTGGCTCTTCGCGCGCGAGCCGGAGGGCGGGTGGACGCGGGTGCGGGTGGTCGACTTCGCGCTCGAGTCGCGCAGCTACTACCTCCACGACCTCGAGCCCGGGCGCGTCTACCGGGCCGAGATCCACCTCGTCGACCGGCAGGGCCGGGACCGGCTCGTCCCGCGCGCCTCGAACGAGATGATGCTGCCGACGGTCGGCCCCTCGCCCATCATCGACGACCGGTTCATGCGCATCCTGTGGAGCGAGCCCCTGCAGCGGCCGCTCCGCGAGCCGCGCGCGGGGGGGCCGTTCCCGGAGGACGTCCGCCAGCAGCTGGGGCGGCTGTCGGACTGGTCGCGGTTCGCCGGCCGCGTCTGGGGCGGGAGCGCGGGCGGCATGGGCGGGCGGCCCTTCTCGCCCGCCTCCTCGCCGTCCGCGCCGCCCTCGTCACCGGCTTCGCCGTGGGGGAACGGCGGCGGGGAGGGCCCCTAGATGGCCCACGACGTCCTCGGCTACCTCTCGCTCCACCTGCACGCCCACCTCCCCTTCGTACGTCACCCGGAGTATGAGGACTTCCTGGAGGAGGACTGGCTGTACGAGGCGATCACCGAGACCTACCTCCCGCTCCTGCGCGTCTTCGACCGCGCCACGGACGAGGGGATCCCCTTCCGCGTCTCGCTCACCATGTCGCCGCCGCTCGTCGCCATGCTGCGCGACGAACTGCTCATGACGCGCTACGCGCGGCGGATGGAGAAGCTGTGCGAGCTCGCCGACAAGGAGGTCCACCGCACCCGCGGCGACCCGACCTTCCACCCGCTCGCGCTCCACTACCAGCGCGAGTTCCGCGAGCTCTCGGGGATGTTCCAGGAGCGCTACCACCGGGACCTGGTGGGCGCCTTCCGCCGGCTGGAGGACGCCGGCCGGCTCGAGCTCTGCACCTGCGGCGCGACCCACGGCTTCCTGCCGCTGATGCAGATGTACCCGGAGGCGGTGCGGGCCCAGCTCGCGGTGGCGGTGGCGCACCACCGCCGCCACTTCGGGCGCGATCCGGCCGGGATCTGGCTCCCGGAGTGCGGCTACTACCCCGGCCTCGACCGGCTGCTGGCGGAGCAGAACATCCGCTTCTTCTTCGTCGACACCCACGGCGTCACCGACGCCACCCCGCGACCGCGCTACGGCGTCTACGCGCCCATCTACACGCCGTCCGGCCCGGCCGCGTTCGCGCGCGACCCGGAGTCGTCGATGCAGGTGTGGAGCGCCGAGTCGGGCTACCCGGGCGACCCCGACTACCGCGAGTTCTACCGCGACGTCGGCTGGGACCTCGACTTCGACTACGTGAAGGAGTACGTGCAGCCGACCGGGCAGCGGAAGAACGTCGGCATCAAGTACTTCCGCATCACCGGCAAGACTGCGCACAAGCAGCCCTACGACCCGGCGCGGGCGCGCGAACGGGCGGCGGTGCACGCCGGCAACTTCACCTTCAACCGCGAGCGGCAGATCGAGCACCTCTCCTCGCGGATGGGCGGCACCCGCCCCATCGTCGTGTCGCCGTACGACGCGGAGCTGTACGGGCACTGGTGGCACGAGGGCCCCACCTTCATCGACTTCCTCATCCGCAAGGTCGCCTTCGACCAGCGCACCTTCCGGCTCGCCACGCCCGGCGAGTACCTGCGCGAGAACCCGGAGCAGCAGGTGGCGACGCCGCCGCTCTGCTCGTGGGGCGCGGGCGGCTACGCCGGGGTGTGGCTCGACGGCTCGAACGACTGGATCTACCGCCACCTGCACAAGGCCGCGGAGCGCATGATCGCGCTCGCCCGCGACTACCCGGAGGCGGAGGGGCTCACCCGGCGCGCGCTCGACCAGGCCGCCCGGGAGCTCCTGCTGGCGCAGTCGTCCGACTGGGCCTTCATCATGAAGACCGGGACCATGGTGGAGTACGCCATCCGCCGCACCAAGGAGCACCTGCTGCGGTTCAACCGGCTGCACGACCAGGTCCGCTCCGGGCAGCTCGACGCGAGCTGGCTCGGGTACGTGGAGGGGAAGGACAACATCTTCCCGGAGATCGACTACCGGGTGTACCGGGCTCCGTGAGGGGTAGGCCGTCGTTGACCGCCCCCCGGGCGCGGGCTACGTTCCCCGTCCCCGAATTTCCTCCGGTTCTGCCGGGGGCCGAGGCCCGAGACCATGGCAGAGGAGCTGGGTTCCACCGAGCGCGAGATCGTCGCGCAGCGCGTCCGCAAGGCCGAGGAGCTGAAGAAGCTCGGCGTCAACCCCTTCGGGAACGGCCACGCGCCGGCCCACCTGGCGGAGGACGTCCTCCGGCGCTACGGCGACCAGCCGGCGGAGGAGATCGCGAAGGACCCCGGCAGCTGGTCCGTCGCCGGCCGCGTGCTGGCGGTCCGCAGCTTCGGCAAGGCGGCCTTCCTGCGCCTGCGCGACCGCTCGGGAGAGCTGCAGGTCTGGGTGAAGAAGGACAAGGTCGGCGACCAGGGCTTCGAGGTCTTCAAGCTGCTCGACGTGGGCGACCTCGTCGCGGCGGAGGGGCCGGCCACCCGCACCAAGACCGGCGAGCTCACGGTCGAGGCGCACCGCTTCACCATCCTCACCAAGGCGGTCCGCCCGCTGCCCGAGAAGTGGCACGGCCTCTCCGACGTGGAGGAGCGCTACCGCCGCCGCTACGTCGACTTGGTCGCCACGCCCGGCGTGCGCGAGACCTTCGTGAAGCGCGCCCGCATCGTCTCGACCATCCGCCGCTTCCTCGACGAGCGCGGCTACCTCGAGGTCGAGACGCCCACCCTCCACAAGCCGGAGGAGGCGGGCGGCGCGGCGGCGCGGCCGTTCGAGACGCACCACAACGCGCTCGACCTCGACCTCAAGCTCCGCATCGCGACCGAGCTGCACCTCAAGCGCCTGGTGGTGGGCGGCCTGGAGCGCGTCTACGAGATCGGGCGCATCTGGCGCAACGAGGGCATCGACCGCCGCCACAACCCCGAGTTCACGTCGATCGAGTTCTACCAGGCGTACGCCACGCACCTCGACCTCATGCGCCTCACCGAGGAGCTCTTCCACCGGCTGGCGGTGGAGGTGACCGGCGGGCCGATCATCTCGTTCCAGGGGCAGCGCATCGACCTCACCCCGCCGTACCCGCGCGTCTCGATGCTGGAGGAGGGCGCGCGCGCGCTGGGGCTGTCGCCGGACGACGCGCTGGCCGGCCGCGGCCTCGCCGAGGCGGTGGCGCGCGCCGCCAGCCGCGAGAACGACTCCGAGGGCGCCTGGAAGCTCGAGCAGGCCGCGCGCCGCTCGCCGGGCGAGATCCTCGCCATCGCCTTCGAGGTCTTCGCCGAGCGCGAGCTGCCGAGGGACCGCCCGGCCTTCGTGGTGGACTTCCCGCTCGAGACGAGCCCGCTCTCGCGGCGCCGCGACGCCGACCCGCGCCTGGTGGACCGGTTCGAGCTGTTCGTGGGCGGGATGGAGCTCGCCAACGCCTTCAGCGAGCTCAACGACCCCATGGACCAGCGCGCCCGCTTCGAGGCGCAGATGAAGGCCAAGGCCGCCGGGGACGAGGAGGCGATGCCGTACGACGAGGACTTCGTGCGCGCCCTCGAGCACGGCATGCCGCCCACCGCCGGCGAGGGCATCGGCATCGACCGCCTGGCCATGCTCCTCACCGACTCGGCCTCCATCCGCGACGTCATCCTCTTCCCCCTCCTCAAGAGCCGCGACTAGGGGCGGGCGCCCGTGACCGCCTCGCCCCGCCCCAGCCCCGAGCCGCCCGAGGCCCCGCCCGCCCCGGCGGCGCGCCCGCCGGTGCGCCTGGCGCGCGCCTTCTCCGCCCCGACCTTCGGCCTCGCGGCCGCCGGCGTCCTGCTGGCGCCGCTGGTGGCGGCGGTGGCGGACGTGGCGCTCTCCGACCGCCTCGGGCTCGCCACCGGCCTCGCGGCCGGGCTCGCCATCCTGGCCGGCGCGGTGGTGGCGGTTGGGTTCGGGCTGGCGGCGGCCGCTGCGGGGCGGCGCATCGGGTTCTACGAGATCGGGGCGGCGGTGCTGGTCCTGCTCGCGCTCTTCTTCGGGCCGGTCCTCCTGGCGGTGCCGCGGCTGCGCGCGACCGGGCTCGTGCTCTCGGCCTGGGAGGCGCAGGGCACGCTGGTGGTGGTGCTGGGGCTGCTCCTGTCGGCGCTCCTCTCCGGCGCCGCGACCTTCGTGGGCGCGTCGCTCGGCTTCCTCCTCTTCGGCTCCGGGCGGCTCGACGCGTCGATGTCCTACGAGCTGTTCGTGGCGAAGAGCCACCTGCGGCTCTCGCCGCGCACGCTGCTCGCGGGGTTCCTGCTGGTGGTGACCGGGGTCGTCCCCGGGCTCCTCGTGCTGCTGGTGCGCGCGGCCCGGCGCGCGGCCCGCGAGCGGCGCGCGGCGCGGAGCGGGGAGCTGGTGTGGCGGCCGCGCATGCCGGCCACGCTGCTCATGACCCTCATCTCGATCGGCGGCGTCGCCATCGGCGTGTGGGCGCTCACGGTGGTGCTGTCGGTGATGAGCGGGTTCGAGGCCGACCTCAAGGGCAAGATCCTGGGCACCCGCAGCCACGGCATGCTCACGAAGTACGGCAACGGCGACTTCACCGAGTGGCGGCAGGTCCGGGAGCAGGTGCTGGCGGTGACCGGCGTCACCGGCGCCACCCCGTTCATCTACAGCGAGGTCATGGTCTCGGCCGGCCAGAACCTGTCCGGCACCCTGCTCGAGGGCATCGACCCGCGCACGGTCGGCACCGTGCTCGAGCTCCCGCGCACCGTGGACGACGGGAAGCTCGACTGGCTCCTCCACCCGGAGCAGATCCCGCCGGCGCCCGAGTACCGCTCGAACCCCGAGGCGTTCTTCAAGGACGCGCCCCCGGGGAAGGAGCCGAAGGCGCCGCCGCCCAAGGCCGCCCCGCCGGAGGCGCCGCAGGGGGCCGGGCCGGCGGCGAGGCCGCTCCCCGGGATCGTGCTGGGCCGCGAGCTGGCGCGGGGGCTGCGCGTCTACGTGGGCGACGTGGTGAACGTGATCTCGCCGCTCGGCGACCTGGGGCCCTCCGGGCCGCAGCCGAAGAGCCGGCCGTTCAAGGTGGCGGCCATCTTCTACAGCGGGATGTACGAGTACGACTCCAAGTTCGCCTACGTCGACCTGGCCGAGGCGCAGCGGTTCTTCGGGCTGGGGGACTCGGTGCACGGGTTCGAGCTCAAGGTGCGCGACGTCGACGAGGCGCGCCCCATCCTGCGCCGGGTGCTGGCGGCGCTGGAGGGGTACCCCTACCGCGTCCGCGACTGGGGCGAGCTCAACCGCAACCTCTTCTCCGCGCTCATGATGGAGAAGGTGGTGATGGCGGTGATCCTGGGCTTCATCGTGCTGGTCGCCACCTTCACCATCGTCGCCACCCTCATCATGCAGGTGCTCGACAAGCGCCGCGAGATCGCGGTGCTGAAGTCGATGGGCGCGGGGCGGCCGAGCGTGATGAAGGTCTTCGTGGCCGAGGGGCTCGTCATCGGCGCCGTCGGCACCGGCTTCGGCCTCCTGCTCGGCCTCGGGACCTGCCTCCTCATCGACAAGGTCGGCATCCCGCTCGACCCGGAGGTCTACTACATCTCGAACCTGCCGGTGCGCATGAACCCGGTCGAGTTCCTGCTGGTGGCCCTGCTGGCGCTGGCGCTCTCGTACCTCGCCACCATCTACCCCGCCTCCAAGGCCTCGCGCCTCGAGCCGGTGGAAGGGCTGAGGGCCGAGTGATGCCGATGCTGGAGGTGCGCGGGCTGGTCAAGACCTACCTCATGGCGCCGGAGCACGCCGGCCGGCCGCCGCGGCGGGTCGAGGTCCTGCGGGGCGTGGACCTCGACATCCTGCCGGGCGAGATGGTGGCGCTCACCGGGCCGTCGGGCTCGGGCAAGAGCACCTTCCTCAACGTGCTCGGCGCGCTCGACGTGCCGACCGCGGGGGAGGTGCGCTTCGAGGGCGAGGCGATCTTCGGCCGCGACGAGGCCGGCCTGGCGGCGTTCCGGAACGAGGCGGTCGGCTTCATCTTCCAGAGCCACCACCTCCTGCCCGAGTTCACCGCCCTCGAGAACGCCACCATGCCGGCGCTCATCCGCCGGGCGCCGCGCGCGGAGGCGCGCCGGGCGGCGCTGGAGATGCTCGACCTGGTCGGCCTCGGCGACCGCACCGACCACCGGCCGGGGGAGCTCTCCGGCGGGGAGCAGCAGCGGGTGGCGCTGGCGCGCGCGCTCTGCCTGAAGCCGCGGCTCCTCCTGGCCGACGAGCCGACCGGGAACCTCGACCCGGCCACCGCCGAGGGCATCCACCGGCTGCTGGCCGACCTGAACGCGCGGCTCGGCATCACCATGGTGATCGTGACCCACAACGAGCAGCTGGCCGACGCTCTGCCGCGGCGGCTGCGCCTGTCGGCGGGCCGGATCGTGCAGGGGCCGGCCGCGGCGCCGGCCGTGTAGGTCCCCCGGGGCCGCATCGTCCTTGCTGCCTGTCGGCCCTCTGAAATACATTGCGCCCCCTCGTGACGCGGCTCTCCATCCTCGCCCTCGCGCTGTGGCTCTCGCTCGGCGCCTCGGCGCTGGCCGACGAAGCGCCCGTCGTCCGCGACGTGACCGTCGAAGGCAACCGGCGCGTCGAGTCGGACGCGGTCAAGAACGCGCTCTCCACCCAGCCCGGCCAGCCGCTCGATCCCAAGAAGATCGACGCCGACGTCCGGGCGGTCATGAAGCTCGGCTTCTTCGCCGACGTCGCCATCGAGCGGCGCGGCGACCCGGAGAAGCCGACCGTCGTGGTGCGGGTCACCGAGCGGCCGGCGGTGAAGGACACCCGCATCACCGGCAACGAGGAGCTCTCCAGCGACGACCTCAAGGAGGCGAACGAGGTGAAGCCGTTCGCCATCCTCGACCTCAACGTCGTCAAGAAGAGCGCCAAGAAGATCCAGGAGAAGTACGTCGAGAAGGGCTTCTACCTGGCGGAGGTCGCCTACAAGCTCGAGGATCAGCCCGACAACCAGGTCTCGGTCGTGTTCCAGGTGAACGAGCACGCCAAGGTCCAGGTGAAGGAGCTCCAGATCCTCGGCAACGCGCACGTCTCGAAGGACGAGCTCACCGAGGTCATGCAGACGAAGGAGGGCGGCTTCCTCTCCTTCATCAGCAGCGCCGGCACCTACCGCGAGGAGGCGTTCCAGCGCGACCTGCAGGCGATCCAGTTCGTCTACGGGGACAAGGGCTACCTGTACGCGAAGATCGGCAAGCCCTCGGTGTCCCTCAGCCCCGACAAGCGCTTCCTCTACATCACGCTGCGCATCGAGGAGGGGGAGCAGTACCGGGTCGGGCAGATCGACTTCTCGGGCGAGCTGCTCCACGAGAAGCCGGAGCTGTTCCAGCGCATCCAGGTGCAGCCCGGCGAGATCTTCGCCCGCTCCAAGGTGGCGAAGGACCTGTTCGCGGTGGCCGACCTCTACAAGGACGAGGGCTACGCCTACGCCAACGTGAACCCGGAGACGAAGGTCGACCCGGCCACCCGCATCGTCGACCTCACCTACGACGTCCAGCCGGGCAAGAAGACCTACTTCGAGCGGATCGAGATCTCCGGCAACGCCAAGACGCGCGACAAGGTGATCCGGCGCGAGCTGCGCGTGTACGAGGGCGAGCTCTACAACCAGAGCCTGCTCACCGCGTCCAAGAACCGCGTCACCGCGCTCGGCTACTTCGAGACGGTCAACATCACGACCGAGAAGGGCAGCGCCGACGACAAGCTGGTCGCCAAGGTGACGGTCAAGGAGCGCTCCACCGGGACGTTCCAGATCGGCGCCGGGTTCTCCTCGTACGAGAACCTCATCCTCACCGGCCAGATCACCCAGAACAACTTCTTCGGGTGGGGGCAGACGCTCTCCCTGCAGGTGCAGTACTCGTCGATCCGCCAGCTCGGCCAGATCCAGTTCGTCGAGCCGTACTTCCTCGACACCAAGTGGACCTTCGCCTTCGACCTGTACGCGACCGAGGGGTACTACTCGACCTTCGCGCGCAAGGCGATCGGCGGCTCGCTCACCTGGGGCTACGAGCTGAACGGGCTGGCGCAGTGGTGGAAGTGGGCGGAGCAGCTGGAGGACATGCGCCTCTTCGCGACCTACACGAACGAGTTCGTGACGGTCACCCCGACCACCACCGACATGCTGCTGTTCAACCGGTTCCGCTCCGGGACGACCAGCGCGCTCCGCCTCTCGCTGCAGTGGGACAAGCGCGACAACCGGCTCTTCCCGACCCGGGGCTTCTTCCACGCCTTGTCGGCCGAGGCCGCGCCGCCGGCGCTGGCGCCGAGCTACCTCTTCGGCCAGCAGGTGAACCTGTTCACCCGCTACACGCTCGACTCGCGCTACTACCACCCGCTGTTCTGGGGCGTCGTCGCGCGCGGCAAGCTCTCGGCCGGCTACATCCAGCCCTGGGACGACGCGCACCCCGTCCCCATCTCCGAGTTCTACTACCTGGGCGGCATCAACTCGGTGCGCGGCTACCGGCTGCTCTCCATCTCGCCCAGCACCCGGGCCGGCTCGCAGCCCCGCCCGGACGCCGAGCTGTTCGACTTCGCCGGCGGCGGCAACAAGCAGGTCACCATCAACCTCGAGCTCGAGTTCCCCATCTTCGAGAAGGTGGGCATCCGGGGCGTCGTGTTCTACGACATGGGGAACGCCTACAAGCCGGGCCAGTTCCTGTCCGACCCCGATCACCCCGGGCTGGCGCTCTCGATGTTCAAGTCGGTCGGGTTCGGGTTCCGCTGGTTCAGCCCCATCGGGCCGCTGCGGTTCGAGTGGGGCATCCCGCTCAACCCGCGCAAGGACCCGGTCACGGGGATCGCGATCGACTCGCCGCTCGACTTCCAGTTCACCATCGGCAACTTCTTCTAGCCACAAGCCGCGAGGAACCACGCCATGCGCAACGCCGCCCTCTCCCTCGTCGCCGTGCTCGCGCTCGGCGCCCTGCCCGCCCGCGCCCGCGCGGAGGGCCGCATCGCCTTCGTCGACCTCCAGCGCGCCCTCAACAGCGTGGACGAGGGCAAGATCGCGAAGGACAGCCTGAAGCGCGAGTTCGACCAGAAGCAGAAGCTGCTCGACGAGAAGAAGGTCGAGTTCGACCGGCTGCGGCAGGACTTCGAGAAGCAGGCCTCGGTGATGAGCGACGAGGCCCGCAAGCAGAAGCAGGGCGAGCTCGAGCGCAAGGGCATGGAGCTGCAGAGCTTCTTCGTGCAGCTGCAGAAGGAGCTCTCCGAGCGCGAGCGCGAGGCGACCCGCGGCATCTTCGACAAGATGCACGCGCTGGTGCGCGAGATCGCCGAGCAGGAGGGCGTCGCGGCGGTGGTGGGCTCGGAGGCGCTGGTCTACGCCGACCCCTCGCTCGACCTCACCAACGAGCTCGTGCGCAAGTACAACGCCCGCCACAAGCCCGGCGCGGCGCCCGCCAAGAACGGCGGGGAGAAGAAGGCCGAGAAGAAGCCGGCCGCCAAGAAGGACGGGAAGTGACCTTCACCCTCCGCGAGCTGGCGGAGCGGGTGGGCGGCGCCGTCGAGGGCGACGGCGCGCTGGTGGTCGCCCGGCTCATGCCGCTCGAGGAGGCCGGTCCGTCCGACCTCTCCTTCTTCGCGAACAAGAAGTACCGCCACGCCTTCGAGGCGTCGCGGGCCGGCGCGGTGCTGGTGGAGCCGGACGAGGCGGTCCCCTCCGGCCGCACGGTGCTGCGGGTGAAGAACGCCTACCTGGCCTTCGCCAAGGTGGCGACGCTCTTCCACCCGCCGGCGCAGGCGGTGCCGTTCGCGGCCGAGCAGGCCTTCATCCACCCCTCGGCCCATGTCGACCCGAGCGCCGAGCTCATGCCGTTCGCCTTCGTCGGCGCCGACGCGGTGGTCGGGCCCCGCTGCATCCTCTACCCCGGGGCGTACGTGGGGGAGGGGGCGCGGCTGGGCGCCGACTGCGTGCTGTGGCCGAACGCGGTGGTGCGCGACCGCTGCCGGCTGGGCGAGCGGGTGGTGCTCGAGCCCGGCTGCGTGGTGGGCTCGGACGGCTTCGGCTTCGCGTTCGACCCCGAGGGCGAGGCGGGCTCGGGCCCGCGCCACTACAAGGTGCCGCAGACCGGCACGGTGGTGGTGGAGGACGACGTGGAGCTCGGGGCCAACACCTGCGTCGACCGGGGCACGCTGGGCGTGACCCGCATCGGCCGCGGGGTGAAGATCGACAACCTGGTCCAGGTGGCGCACAACGTCGAGATCGGGCCGCTCTCCATCCTGGTCTCCCAGGTCGGCATCTCCGGCTCCTCGAAGCTCGGGGCCGGGGTGGTCGCGGCCGGGCAGGTGGGGGTGGTCGGGCACGTCGAGATCGGCGCCGGCGCGAAGCTGCTGGCGCAGTCGGGCGTGACGAACGACGTCCCCGCCGGCGAGATGGTGCTCGGCAGCCCGGCCCGCTCCCGCGGCCTGGCGCTGCGCATCGAGGCGACGCTCTCGCGCCTCCCCGAGCTGGCGAAGCGCGTGCGGGAGCTGGAGAAGAAGCTCGCTGAGCTGGAGGCCGTCCCCCGATGAGCGTCGTCCTGAACGTGCAGCAGATCGAGAAGCTGCTCCCCCACCGCTACCCCTTCCTGCTCGTCGACCGCATCGTCGAGCTGGAGCCGAACAAGCGCGTGGTGGGCGTGAAGTGCGTGACCGCCAACGAGCCCTTCTTCGTGGGCCACTTCCCCGGCCACCCGGTCATGCCGGGCGTGCTCATCCTGGAGGCGCTGGCGCAGGCCTCCGCGCTCATGACGCTCACCACGATGCCGGAGGAGCAGCGGGCCGGGAAGGTCATCTACTTCATGGCCATCGACGGCGCGCGCTTCCGCAAGCCGGTGGTGCCGGGCGACCGGCTCGAGCTGCACTGCGAGATGCTGAAGAACAAGGGCACCATCATCAAGGTGCGCGGCGAGGCCAAGGTGGACGGGCAGGTGGTCGCCGAGGGCGAGTTCATGGCCATGCTGGCGGACGCCGGCACCTGACCGGCGCGCGAGCCGCCATGGCCATCCACCCCACCGCGATCGTCGCCGCCGGCGCCCGCCTCGATCCGAGCTGCGAGATCGGCCCGTACGCCGTCATCGGCCCGGAGGTGAAGCTCGGGCCGGGGACGACCGTCGGGGCGCACGCGGTCATCGAGGGCGACACCGAGCTCGGCGCGGGCAACCGCGTCTTCCCGCACGCGGTGCTGGGCCAGATCCCGCAGGACCTCAAGTACCGCGGCGAGCGGACCCGGATCGTCATCGGCGACCGCAACCAGTTCCGCGAGTTCGTCACCGTGCACGTCGGGACGACCGGCGGCGGCGGCGTGACGCGCATCGGGAGCGACTGCCTGTTCATGGCGAGCAGCCACGTCGCCCACGACTGCACCGTGGGCGACCGCTGCATCCTCGCCAACTCGGTGCCGCTGGCGGGCCACGTGACGCTCGAGGATCACGTCATCCTGGGCGGCCTCTCCGGGGTCCACCAGTTCACGCGCATCGGCCGCTTCGCCTTCTCGGCCGCGGGCTCGGTGATCGTCCAGGACGTCGCGCCCTACTGCATGGTCCAGGGCGATCGGGCCTGCGTCAGCGGCGTCAACACGACCGGCCTGCAGCGCAGCGGCTTCTCCGAGGAGCAGCTCGGCCGGGTGAAGGACGCCTACCGGCTCGTCTTCCGCCAGAAGCTCGGGCTGCGCGAGGCTTGCCAGCAGCTCCGCGCCGAGCACGGGGGCCACCCCGAGATCGACCACCTCCTCGCGTTCCTGGACGGGGTGGGCGAGCGGGGGCTGGTCCGGTAGAGTCTCGTCCCGTGTCGACCATCGGTCTCCTCGCCGGCGGCGGCCGCTTCCCGCTCCTCCTCGCCGAGAGCGCCCGGCGCGCGGGGCACCGGGTGGTCGCCACCGGCTTCGTGCGCCAGACCTCGCCCGAGCTGGAGCAGGCGGTCGACGCGCTCACCTGGGTCAAGCTGGGCGAGTTCGGCAAGATCGCCGCCGCCCTGAAGCAGGGCGGCGCGACCGAGGTGGTGATGCTCGGCGGCGTGGCCAAGGTGCGCTTCTTCCGCGACGCCTGGCTGGACGCGGCGGGCCTCAAGATCCTGGCGCAGGTGGCGGTGCGCTCCGACGACAACCTGCTCCGCGCCATCGCGCGCTGGTTCGAGGAGCAGGGCCTGCCGGTGGTCGACCCGGCCCCGCTCCTGGCCGACCGGGTGGCCCCGGAGGGCGTCCTCGGGAAGCGCGCCCCCTCGGAGGACGAGTGGCGCGACGCGCGCTACGGGCTCGAGCTGGCGCGCGGCATCGGCCGGCTCGACCTGGGCCAGACGGTGGTGGTGAAGGACGGCGTGGCCCTGGCGGTGGAGGCGCTGGAGGGCACCGACGCCTGCGTGCGCCGCGGCGGCGGGCTGGCGGAGGGGGCGGTGGTGGCGAAGGCGGTGAAGCCCCAGCAGGACCGCCGCTTCGACCTGCCCGCGGTCGGCCCGGACACGGTCGAGGTCATGCGCGAGGTGAAGGCGCGCGTGCTGGCGGTCGAGGCGGGCGCGACGCTCGTCATGGACCGCGAGGAGATGGTCCGCCGGGCCGACCGGGCGGGCATCGCCCTCGTCGGCGTGAGGTGAGCGTGGTGGCCTGGGCGCGCGACGTCGCCGGGGGCGCCGAGCTGGACCTGCTGGTCCAGCCGCGCGCCTCGCGCACCCGCGCCGTCGGCGAGCACGACGGCCGGCTCAAGCTCCAGCTCGCCGCGCCGCCGGTGGACGGCGAGGCGAACGCGGCCCTGGTGGAGTTCCTCGCCGGCGCGCTCCGGGTGAGGAAGGCGGACGTGACCCTCGTCCGCGGCGACACCGGCCGGCGCAAGACGGTGCGCGTCGCGGGCGTGACGGCCGCCGCCGCGGCCGCCGCGCTGGCGGGCTGAGCGCTCAGTCCGCCGCCGGCGCGCCCGCCGGGAGCCCGGCCCCGCCGCCGAACGCGATCGAAGCCTGCAGGTAGACGCCGGTGGCGTGCTCCGTGGAGAAGCCGGTGTCGATCGAGGCGCCCTCGACGCCCAGCCCCAGGCCGAAGACCGTCCCCGGTCCGCCGGCGTAGCGGGCCTGGGCGCCGAGCCTGAGCCGGGCGATCCGGAGCGCCTGCTCGCTGCGCGCGCCCGAGGGGTCCACCGCGCGATACCGGAAGTAGTCCCCGGTCACCCCCGTCCCGAGGCCGAGCGTGAGCCGGTCGCTCGCCCTCCAGCCGACCCGCGCCGTCACCGGCAGCAGCAGGTCCAGCCGCCACCGGGGAGCCCAGCGCCAGTCGAGCCCGAGGAGCGGGAGCGGCAGGCCCCGCCCCAGGTCGTAGGTGTACGCCGCGCCGTACCGCAGCGTGAGGGTGTCGCTCGCCCGGGCCGTCCCGAGCGCCACGACCTGCGGGTGGAGCTGGGGATCCCCGAGCAGCGCGGCCTGCTCGGCGGTGAACGCGCCGACCTGGAGCCAGTAGAGGTTCCGGCTCGACGACAGGTGGAAGGCGGCGAGCGACGCGCCGAGGCGCACGAACCGGGCGGCGCCGTCCACGACCGCCAGGTCGGTCGCGAACACCCGGGCCTCCGCCTGGCCGACCAGGCCCCACGCCCGCACCCCCTCGGCGTCGAGCGTCACCCGCCGCAGGAGCGTCGCGCTCCCGCGCGCCGAGAGGGAGCCCTCCCGCCACGACGCGCCCCCGCCGCCCTCGCGCAGGCCCTCGCCTTCGGTCGAGAGCGACACGACGCCGCGCGAGAACGGCGGCTCCTGCTCGTCCCGCGCCGCCGCCTCATCGCGACCGCCCGCGGTCGCCTGGGCCGGGCAGAGGAGGGCGGCCGCGGCGAGCGCCAGGAGCGCCGCCGCGCTCCCGACGCGGGGGTGGCGGGCGGGCGCGGGGCGGCGGGCCTGGCTGGCCGGGGACGCGGGACCTGACATGAAGCTCCGTGCGAGGGCGGCTCGCTGCTCCAACCCGAGAGCCGGGGAGGAGTTGCGTCGGGCTCACCGCGGCGGAGGGCCGCGCCGGTCCCCGGCGCGGCGCGGCTCAGGGCAGCCGCGTCGCCGTGAAGAACGCCACGAGCTGCGCCTGGCAGCTGTAGCCCGCGAGCCCGCTGAAGTTCTGGAACAGGAGGTACGCGGCGTTCGGGCCGGCGTGGACCGGCAGCACGCGGCTGGCGGCGAAGGGGACCTGCGCCAGGGTCGCGCCCTGCGGGAACCGGACGAACGACGCGCCGGCGAGCGCCCCGTCGTGCGCGGCGTCGGCGCGATCCGCGACGTACACGGCGTAGTGCGTGGCGCCGCCGTCGGGGGGCACGTTGCAGTAGCCGGTGCCGGAGACGTACGCGAAGCCGTCCGACGGGGCGCGGAAGCGGAGGGTGAGGAGCGAGGTCACCTCGCCGGCGCCGGCGCCGGGCATGACCCACTCCGCCGTGGCGGCGTCCTTGAACGCGGCGCTCGGGCCGGGGGCGCCGGCGGGGCCGCGCGGGCCCTCGGGGCCCTGCGGACCGGCGGGCCCCTGCGCGCCGGGCGCGCCGGCGGGGCCCGCCTCGCCGCGGGGGCCCTCCGGCCCCGGCGGACCGGCGGGCGCGAGGAAGGCGTAGCCGGTGGCGAGGGTGCCGGCGGAGGCGAGGGCGGCCAGGAGCTGCGGCAGGGTCGGGCGGAACGCCAAGGCGCACCTCGGGGTGAGCGGGGCGGCGCGAGTGTAGCATGCGCTCGCCGGGCCGCCTCCTCCGCGGCCGCCTGCGGCGACAGCGCGCGTGTGCGCTTCGCCTCCCTGTCGGGTAAGATGCGCGACCCCCATGGCACCTCTCCAGCATCGATTCCTGAAGGCGTGCCGGCGCGAGCCGGTCGATCGCATCCCCGTGTGGCTCATGCGCCAGGCCGGCCGGTACCAGGCCAGCTACCGCGCGGTCCGCGCCAAGGTGAGCTTCCTCGAGCTCTGCCGCTCGCCGGAGCTCATCGCGCAGGTCACGGCGGCGCCCATCGACGAGCACGGGCTCGACGCCGCCATCCTCTTCTCCGACATCCTCATCGCGCTGCCGGCCATGGGGCTCGACCTCTCGTTCGAGAAGGGCGAGAAGGGGAAGGGCGACGGCGGCCCCAAGATCGCGAACCCGGTGAAGACGCGCGCCGACGTGGACGCGCTCCGGGTGCCGGAGCCCGAGAAGGACCTGCGCTACGTGCTCGACGGCGTCCGCGCCATCCGCCGCGTGCTCGCCGACCGCGTCCCGCTCATCGGCTTCGTGGGCGGGCCCTTCACGGTCGCGAGCTACGCGGTCGAGGGCGGCAGCCAGGGCTTCACCCGCCTCAAGACCATGCTCTACGCCGACCCGAGGAGCGCGCACGCGCTCTTCGAGAAGCTGACCCAGGCCGCCATCGTGCAGCTCGAGGCGCAGGTCGCGGCGGGCGCCCAGGCGGTGCAGATCTTCGAGAGCTGGCTCGGCGAGCTGGGGCGCGAGGACCTGGAGGAGTTCAGCTTCCCCTACCTGGCGCGCATCGCGGCGGCGCTCCGCAAGACCGGCGTCCCCACCATCTTCTTCGCGACCGGGATGTCCACGCACCTGGCCCAGCTCGGGAAGCTCGGCTACGACGTCGTCTCGGTCGACTGGCGCATCCCGCTCGAGGAGGCGCGGCGGCAGCTCCCGCCGGAGGTCGCCCTGCAGGGCAACCTCGACTCGACGCTCCTGCTCGGGCCGAAGGAGACGCTCGTGGCGCGCGCCCGCCGGCTGCTCGAGGCGGTCGGGCACCAGCCCGGTTACATCTTCAACCTCGGCCACGGCATCCAGCCCCCGACGCCGCCGGAGAACGTCCAGGCGCTCGTCGAGGCGGTCCACGCCTTCCGGCCGTAGGAGCGCGCGCGTGATCCAGATCCCGTCGTTCCAGCTCATCAAGAAGTACGACCGGCCGGGGCCGCGCTACACGAGCTACCCGACGGCGCCCGAGTGGTCGGACGCCTTCAAGGCCGAGCGCTACGCGCAGCACCTCGCCCGGGCCGACGCCGACGTGGGGCCGCTCTCGGTCTACGTCCACCTGCCGTTCTGCCGCGAGATGTGCCGCTTCTGCGGCTGCAACGTGGTGGCCACGCACGACCGGAGCCGCGCCGACTCCTACCTCGACCTGCTCGAGCAGGAGGTGGCGCTGGTCGCGGCCCGGCTGCCCCACCGCCGGGCGGTGTCGCAGCTGCACTGGGGCGGCGGCACGCCCACCTTCCTCGACTCGAAGCAGCTCACCCGCTGCCACGGCATCCTGGCGCGCCACTTCGAGTTCACCGCCGACGCCGAGAAGGCGATCGAGATCGACCCGGCCATCACCGCCAAGGAGCAGCTCGACACGCTGGCCGGGCTCGGCTTCAACCGCGTCTCCATGGGCGTGCAGGACTTCGACGGCCGGGTGCAGGAGGTGGTCGGCCGCATCCAGGGCGAGAAGGAGACGAACGACCTCGTCGAGCACGCGCGCAAGCTCGGCTTCCGGGGCGTGAACCTCGACCTCATCTACGGGCTGCCCTACCAGACGCCCGCCACCTGGACGCACACCCTCGAGCGCATCCTCGCCATCCACCCCGACCGGATGGCGGTGTTCGGGTTCGCCTACGTGCCGTGGTCGAAGCCGCACCAGCGGCTGCTCCCGCAGGAGGCGCTGCCCAAGACCGAGCAGCGCGTCGAGCTCTTCCTGGCGGCGGTGGAGGCGTTCACGAAGGGCGGCTACCGGCTCATCGGCCTCGACCACTTCGCGCTCGAGTCGGACGAGCTGGCCAAGGCGCAGCGCGAGGGGTACCTCACCCGCAACTTCCAGGGCTACACCGTCCGTCCGGCCTCGGACACCATCGCCTTCGGGATGAGCTCCATCTCCGACCTGGGCGGCGCCTACGCGCAGAACGCGCACCGCCTGAAGGACTGGGGCGATCAGGTCGCCGCCGGCCAGCTCCCGATCGAGCGCGGCGCCAGCGTCACCGACGACGACGTCATGCGGCGCTTCGTCATCAACCGGGTGATGTGCCTGCTCCGGCTCGACCTCGGCGAGGTGGCGCAGAGGTTCGGGCCGCAGGGGCGGGCCGCCGTCGAGGCCTCCCTCCAGAAGGGCGTCGAGGAGCTGGTGCAGGACGGCCTCGTCACCTTCGACGGCGAGGTGCTGCGCGTGCTGCCGCTCGGGCAGCTCCTGGTCCGCAACGTGGCGATGCTGTTCGACGCCTACCTCGACCAGGAGGGCGGGAAGAAGAAGCAGTTCTCGCGCACGGTGTAGCCGATGAAGACGGCCGTCTTCCTCATGAACCTGGGGGGCCCGCGCAGCCTGGCGGAGGTGGAGCCGTATCTCTACGAGCTCTTCCTCGACGTGCTCCCCCGGGGCCTCGGGCCGCTGCGCCGGCCGCTGGCCTGGCTCATCGCGAACCGCCGCGCCCCGTCCTCGGCGGAGAAGTACCAGCTCATCGGCGGCCGCTCGCCGCTGGTGGAGCGGACCGAGGAGCAGGCGCGAGCGCTCGCGGCCGCGCTGGGCCCGGACTACTCCTGCCACCTCGCCATGCGCTGCGGCCACCCCGCCACGGGCGAGGCCGTCCGCGAGGCGCTGGCGGCCGGGGCGGAGCGCGCGCTGGCGCTGCCGCTCTACCCGCAGTGGGCGAACGCCACCACCCGGAGCTCGCTGGCCGAGCTGCGCCGCGTGTGGCCCGGGGAGAAGCCGCTGGTCGAGGTCTGCACCTGGCACGACCACCCGGGCTGGCTCGAGGCGTGCGCCGGCACCGTCCGGGACGCGCTGGCGGAGCTGCCCGAGGGCGCGCGCGCCGAGGCGCTGGTGATCTTCAGCGCCCACGGCCTCCCCCTCAGCGAGGTCGAGAAGGGCGACCCCTACCCGCAGTACGTGGAGGCCTCGGCGCGCGGCGTGGCCGAGCGCTGCGGGCTCCCGGCGGACCGCTGGCAGGTCACCTACCAGAGCCGCATCGGCCCGACGAAGTGGCTGGGGCCGGACACGGTCGAGTTCCTCCGGCGCGGCGCGCGGGGGCGGGCGGTGGTGACCGTGCCGGTCGCGTTCGTCTCCGAGCACCTCGAGACGCTCTACGACCTCGACATCCTGGCCCGGGAGGCGGCGGCCGAGGGCGGCGCGGTCGCGTACGCCCGGGCCAAGGCGGTCGGGACGCGGCCGGAGTTCGTGGCCGCGCTGGCGGAGATCGCGAGGGCGGCGCTGGCGGCTCCCCAGCGCGCCGCCTAGAGGCCCTGAGCCATGGCGCAGCGGCCCGGCGAGACCGGCGATCTCTTCGCGCAGGTCCGCCCGCGCCCGATGGGCGTCGGCGAGCTGACCCGGCTGCTCCGGGCCCAGGTCGAGCCCCGCTTCAAGGACGTGTGGGTGGCGGGCGAGATCTCGAACCTGCGCCGCCAGTCGAGCGGCCACGTCTACTTCGCGCTCAAGGACGACGAGGCGTCGATCGGCGCGGTGCTGTGGGCCTCGCAGGCGCGGCGCGTCCCGTTCGCGCTCGAGGACGGGCTCCAGATACTGGCGCGGGGCTTCATCGAGATCTACCCGCCGCACGGCAAGTACCAGCTCGTCCTGCAGGAGCTCGAGCCGCGCGGCGCGGGCGCCCAGGCGCTGCTCCTGAAGCAGATCAAGGAGCGGCTGCAGCAGGACGGCCTCCTCGACCCCGCCCGCAAGCGCCGGCTGCCGTTCCTGCCGCGGCGGGTGGGGGTGGCGACCAGCCCTACCGGCGCCGCCCTGCGCGACTTCCTGCGGGTGCTGCACGGGCGGTACCCCACCTTGCCGGTGCTGGTGGCGCCGTGCCGGGTGCAGGGCGAGGGCGCGGCGGCGCAGGTCGCCTCGGCGGTGCGCGGGCTCTGCCGCGCCGGCTGCGACGTGGTGGTGGTGACCCGCGGCGGCGGCTCGCAGGACGACCTGGCGGCCTTCAACGACGAGCGCCTGGCGCGCGCCCTCGCGGCGTGCCCGGTGCCGGTGGTGAGCGCGGTCGGCCACGAGGTGGACTTCACGGTGGCCGATCTCGTCGCCGACGTGCGCGCCGCCACTCCCACCCACGCCGCGCAGCTCGTTGCGCCGGTCAAGGCCGAGCTGGAGGAGCGCGTCGCCGCCCTGCGCGCCCGCCTCCAGCGCTGCGTCGGCGAGGCGGTCGGGGCGCGCCGGCGCGAGCTGCGCGCGCTGCGGGCGGAGCTGGCCGACCCGAAGCACGTCCTCTCGCAGCAGCGGCACCGGCTCGACGACCTGCAGCACCGCGCCGAGACCGCCGCCCGGGCGCGCGCGCGCGCCTTCGCGGTCCAGGTGAGCGAGCTGCGCGGGCGGCTGGGGCGCGCCGAGCCGCGGGCGCGGGTGCGTGCGCTCCTGCGCCGGGCGGAGGACGCGGCGCGGCGGCTCGGCCGCTGGCAGGCCAGCACCTTCCCGCGCGAGCGGCTGCGGGTGGAGCGCCTGCAGGCGCGGCTCGAGCCCGCCAACGTCGCGAAGCTGCTCGAGCGCGGCTTCGCGCTCGCCCTCGCCGGCGACGGGACGCTGGTGCGCTCGAGCGCCGGCGTCGCGCCGGGCGACGCGCTGCGTCTCGCGCTCGCCCGGGGGTGGCTGGACGTCCGCGTGGAGGAGCGCGACCGCGGGGCCGACCCGCTCCCGGCGCGCGGGGGGCCTCGTCCCGGGGAGGGCCCGGGTGGCGGTTGATCGGTCCGGCCGAGGTTGTTAGGTAGAGCGGGTGGCAGACCGCACGACCCCCGCCGGCGATCGCGCCGCCCCCGCCGAGCCCCCCGCTTCCTCCGAGGCCTACGACGCGGTCGTGTCGCGCCTCGAGCGCGTGGTGGGCGATCTCGAGGCGGGCGGCCTCAGCCTGGAGGCCTCCATCGAGAAGTTCGCCGAGGGCGTGAAGCTGGCGCACGAGGCGACCCGCAAGCTCGACGAGGCGGAGCGGCGCATCGAGATGCTGGTCCGGAACGCGGACGGCTCTCAGGACGAGGTCCCGTTCGATCCCGACGCCAGCAAGGGCCCGTGAATGAACGACGACGATCGGCCCCGCAAGCCCAAGGTCATCATCGTCGACGACGACCGCGACACCCGCGAGATGCTCACGCTCGCCCTGGAGCTCGAGGGCTTCGACGTCGGCCAGGCGGCGAACGGGCTCCGGCTCATCTCCGCCATGCACGTGGACCGGCCCGACGTGATCCTGCTCGACGTGATGATGAGCTGGATCGACGGCTTCGAGCTGTGCCGGGCCATCAAGAAGAACGAGACCTTCCACGACATCCCGGTCATCTTCGTGTCCGCCCGCAAGAGCGTCGAGGACGAGCGCGCCGGGATCGAGGCCGGGGCCATCGACTACTTCTCGAAGCCGCTCGACATGGACCGGCTGGTCGGGCGCATCCGGGAGATCCTCGCCGGGCGCGGGGCGGTCCAGCTGACCGCCCCGGCGTAGGCGGGGGGGCGCGCACCGGCCCCCCCGCCGGGCCGGCGAGCGCACGTCCCCGCCGAGGCGTGAGCGCGCCGCCCCCGCCGTGCTAAAACCCGGGACCCGCCGTCACCTCGGCCAGGTGCGAGGCGCCGCCGCTGGCCGGCCGCGCGCGGGAGCCGCGGAGAGGGACCATGCCCAGACTGCTCGACCGGATCGACTCGCCCCTCGACCTCAAGCGGCTCAAGCCCGAGGACCTGCCCAAGGTCTGCCAGGAGATCCGCGACGAGATCGTCGCGACCTGCGCCAAGAACGGCGGCCACCTCGGCTCGTCGCTCGGCGCGGTGGAGCTGGTGGTGGCGCTGCACTACGTCTACAGCTCGCCGCTCGACCGGCTCGTCTTCGACGTGGGGCACCAGGCCTACGCCCACAAGCTGCTCACCGGGCGGCGCGACCAGTTCCGGACCATCCGCACCGAGGGCGGGCTGGCCGGGTTCCCCGAGCGGCACGAGTCGGAGCACGACGCGTTCGGCGTCGGCCACGCCTCGACCGCCATCTCCGCCGCGCTCGGGATGATCGAGGGCCGGCGGCTGCACAACGAGGCGGGGAAGGTGGTGGCGCTCGTCGGCGACGGCGCGCTCACCGGCGGGATCGCCTTCGAGGGCCTGAACCAGGCCGGCTACCTCGCGCGCGACCTGCTCGTGGTCCTGAACGACAACGAGATGTCGATCTCGCCCAACGTGGGCGCGCTCTCCGAGTGGTTCACGAAGAAGTTCGCCTCCCGCACCTTCAACCACTGGCGCCGCACGGTGAAGGAGATCCTGCGCCAGGTCCCGAAGGGCCCCGACGCCATCAAGGTCATCCGGCACGCCATCAACGCCACCAAGGCGCTCGTGTCGCCCGGCATCCTGTTCGAGGGGATGGGCTTCCAGTACGTGGGGCCGGTGGACGGGCACGACGTGGTGGGGCTGGTCGAGACCTTCAAGAAGGTCCAGAGCTGCGAGGGGCCGGTGCTGGTGCACGCCATCACCACCAAGGGCAAGGGGTACCAGCCGGCCGAGAAGGACCTCGCCACCCGCGGCCACGGGCTCTCCTTCTTCGACGTCGCGACCGGGAAGTCCACGGCCAAGAAGGCGGCGGTGAAGAGCTACACCGACCTCTTCGCCGAGGCGCTGTGCGAGCAGATGGAGCGCGACGGGCGGGTGGTGGCCATCACCGCCGCCATGCTGGAGGGGACCGGGCTCATCAAGGCGAAGCAGCGCTTCCCGGACCGGACCTACGACGTCGGGATCGCCGAGCAGCACGCGGTGACCTTCGCGGCCGGGCTGGCGTGCGAGGGGCTCAAGCCGGTGGTGGCCCTCTACTCGACCTTCCTGCAGCGCGCCTACGACCAGATCATCCACGACGTGGCGCTGCAGAAGCTGCCGGTGACGTTCGCGCTCGACCGCGGGGGGCTGGTGGGGGCCGACGGCAAGACGCACCAGGGCGCCTTCGACCTCGCCTACCTGCGCTGCGTGCCGAACCTGGTGGTGATGGCGCCCTCGGACGAGAA